>CACWTM010000022.1 GCA_902763855.1 uncultured Ruminococcus sp.
ATAATCAACGTCCGAGGTGATCCAGCGAATAAACTGGAAAGGCGTGTTTTCCATGATAATTTCAACGTTGTATTCATTTTCAAGGCGGTATTTCAGTACGTCAAATTGCAGTACGCCGACAACGCCGACGATGACCTCTTCCATACCGGATTCAGGCTCGTGGAATATCTGGATCGCACCTTCCTGCGCAATCTGATTCATGCCCTTGACAAACTGCTTACGCTTCATGGTATCCTTCTGTCGTACCAACGCGAAATGCTCAGGAGCGAAGGTCGGGATTCCCCTAAAAGCAAATTTTTGTCCGGGAGAGACAATCGTATCACCGATCGAAAACATACCGGGATCAAATACACCGATGATATCGCCCGCAAAGGCTTCTTCGACAACTTCACGCTCCTGCGCCATGATTTGCTGGGGCTGAGACAACTTCATCTTACGGTCGCCCTGCACATGGTAAACTTCCATGTTTTTGTCAAATCTGCCTGAGCAAATGCGCATGAACGCAACACGATCGCGGTGGGCTTTATTCATATTCGCTTGAATCTTAAAGACAAACGCCGAGAAGAAATCGGAGTCAGGCGCAATCAGCTCATCCCCTGCCTCTCGCGGCAGAGGGCCTGTCGTCAGCTGTAAAAACTCCCGCAGAAAAGGTTCTACGCCAAAGTTCGTCAGGGCTGAGCCGAAGAATACCGGCGTCAGCTGACCTTTGCGGACAAGATCAATATCAAAGTCATTACCCGCGCCGTCGAGAAGGTCGATATCATCAAACAGCGTGTCCTTTTGTCCGTAGAACAGCTTATTTTCTAGATCGGGATCATCAAGCGAGATTTCCTCCTGCTCGACCTCTCGCTGACCGTTGTTGGCGGTATAAGACAGGATCTTACCCTTCTTGCGGTCATATACGCCTTTAAATTCTTTACCGGAGCCGATCGGCCAGTTCATCGGGCAGGTATTGATACCGAGAACATTTTCGATATCCTCCAGCAGATCAAAGGGATTCTGGGCGTCACGATCCATCTTGTTGATGAATGTGATGATCGGGATATGACGCATGACACAAACCTTAAAGAGCTTCTTTGTTTGATTCTCAACACCCTTGGACGCGTCTATGACCATAACGGCGCTGTCAGCAGCCATCAGCGTACGGTAGGTATCCTCGGAGAAATCCTGATGTCCGGGCGTGTCCAGAATATTGATGCAATAGCCGTCGTATTTGAACTGCAAAACCGACGAGGTAACGGAAATACCTCTCTGCTTCTCGATCTCCATCCAGTCGGAAACCGCGTGCTTTGCGGTCTTTTTACCCTTGACAGATCCGGCTAAATTGATCGCGCCGCCGTACAGCAAAAGTTTTTCGGTTAAGGTTGTTTTACCGGCGTCAGGGTGCGAAATGATTGCGAATGTGCGCCGTTTATCTATCTGTTCTGTTAAACTACTCAAAAGATACCTCCGTTGATCGTCAGAAATTTAACGCTATATTCGTGCAATATGCTCTACAAACACTGTGTTTTTTCGTGATACGGTATAATTTTACTATTAATCTATGGTAAAAGTCAACAACTTTGTGCCTGTTTTTTCTACGGTAAATTATACAAATGCACTTGACTTTTTATCGGATTTTTATTAAAATAGCTTTACAAACAAAAATTCATCTAAGTTTTTTCATATACCTTCCAAATTTGAGGCAGGAACGCAAGTTCCTGCCTCACCCCTTTGTATCGGAGTTTTGTTATGGAACCTATCGGTCTTTATCTGCACATTCCTTTTTGCGACGGCAAATGTGCTTACTGCAACTTTTTCAGCAAACGGGCAGATAAACGCACTTTGTCTGAATACACCGAAGTGCTGATTGCGTCTGTTGTTTCGTGGGGCAAGAAGATCAATCGCCCTGTGGATACGGTTTATTTCGGCGGCGGTACCCCTTCCCTGCTCGGACACGAACGGCTGATTGCAATTCTTACCGCTGTCAAAAGTGCTTTTGCGCTGACTGATTCTCCCGAAATCACTGTAGAAGTTAATCCTACGTCAACGGATGAGCTGGATTTTTCCGCTATGCGTAACACAGGTTTCAACCGTTTATCCATCGGATTGCAAAGCGCAGTCGATAACGAACTGTGCATTCTCGGCAGACGTCACAATTCAGCCGACGCACTGCGTACGGTTCAGCGTGCCCAATCTGTCGGATTCGACAACATCTCGCTGGACGTCATGCTGGCAATACCTGAGCAAACGATAGACAGTCTTGATAAGACGCTCAAATTCTGTGCTTCCTGTGGCGTGCAGCATATCTCCGCGTACATCCTGAAGATTGAGGAAGGCACGCGATTTTACCAGCTCAAAGATCGTCTGCCGCTGTTGACAGACGATGAACAGGCGGCTTTTTACGAGTACACCGTGAAGAAGCTGTCGGAGCTTGGTTACTCCCAGTACGAGATCTCTAATTTCGCGCGCAAGGGCTTTGAGAGCAGGCATAACCTGCATTACTGGCGCGATGAAGAGTATTTGGGTCTGGGACCCTCGGCGCACTCGTATCTTGACGGCACGCGATTTTATTATGATAATGATTTCCAAAACTTTTACGAAGATCACACCGTCTTTGAATCAAACGGCGGCGACTGTGAAGAATACCTCATGCTGGCTTTGCGGCTGAGCGAGGGCTTGAACTTTGGCAAATATCAGGAGCGTTTTCATCAGCCGATCAGCCCGAGCTTTTTGAAAGCGGCGCGGCGTTTATCCGATCAGGACTTATGTCGATTGACAGATCAAGGGGTCTCTTTGACTGTCAAGGGATTTCTGGTTTCCAACGCCGTTATCGCATATTTGTCAGAAAACACTTGACATTATTCGTAAAACAAAGTAAAATAACTCTTGCACAGAAGAATATGGAAGCGTATCGAAGTGGTCATAACGGGCCTGACTCGAAATCAGGTAGTCCTCACGGGCTCGTGGGTTCGAATCCCACCGCTTCCGCCATTGATAAAAGGTATCCTGTATCAGGATACCTTTTTATCATATATACCACGCTGTGAACAGCGGTGGGATTCGAAGGCGACTCTGTTATGATTTTTAAAAAACTTTTACTTTTTGTTGTTTTCTTTTACGTTGTTTCTTGCATAAAATTCTCCGTTCTTGTATAATGATGTCAGATTTTGTCGACAGGCGGTGATCTGATGAAACGGATATTAACTATCTGTATGTCCCTTGTTTTGATGACGGTTTCCTTTTGCTCCCTGTCATCGTTCACCACTCAAAACAGTTTGACCTATCGCAGCGCCGATTCTTCCGGTGCGTATGTTGTTGATTTCAGCGGCAAACACGCTCAGATTATCCGCTATGGTTCTCGCAATTATTCCGCTTCTCTGAATGTATCTTATACTATCAGTGCCGTGTGTGCTTATCAAGGCAAGATCGTCTTGTTTTGTGACGATACCAACAACAATCAATTGATTGTATACGTTTATTATCTTGATTCTGATCTGTTGGACAGCTTCGCGATCTACGGTGCTAAGCTCTATGGTTCAACAGACTTCGCCTGCGACGATCGGGCAATTTACATTGAAAGCCACCGTGACAGTCACGAGGTAAAAGCTTATTCCTACACCGGTTCACTCAATAATACCTATCGCTTTGACGGCGAGGTCACCTCTTTGTTCAGCGGCTATCAGTCAGGCGTGCATGCTGTTGCCGCCGACCGGCTATACACCCTCTCAGGCAAGGGTTTCACTAGCGTTTCGGGAGATTCTGTTGAGACTCCCCTCTTCCCCGCAAACAATCACATTCTCGCTTCTGTTTATGGTTCTGTCTACGTTCTCGACGGCGATCGAATCACCGACACCTTTACGGTAGACACTGACTTTGAGGCAGGTTCGGCATGTGTGATCGGAGATCGCCTCTACTATCCCGACGGGCGAACGATTTACGGTTATGATATCGAAACCGGTGAAAAGATCTGCTACTATAAAACCGCTGATGATATTCGGCTTTTGTATGCGGACGGAAACAATGTAATCGCTGTCGGTAGGACTTCGTCGGTATCCATACACAAAAACGATTTCACCGAACCGCGAACATCGGACGAAAGTCCTGACAAAGAGTATAGCAACCCCGCCGATAAAACTCCCTCAAGCGGTCGCGGTACATCCGGCGGCACAGTATCCGGTATCTCATCCGACGTCTACGGTATTGACTTTCAACAATATCGTATCACCGGGATTTCTCCCGATACAACCATCGCCGGATTCAAAAGCAATATACGCTATGACGGATACACATTGACCGTTTACCGCGATAATGACGTCAAAAAAAGCGGTAACGTCGGCACTGCGATGACAGCGGTATTTACCTCGTCCGACAGCAATCTCACCTTTGAACTGGCTGTTAACGGTGACCTCACGGGCGAAGGCAGCAGAAATTCCCGTGATCTGAATCTCTTGATGGATTACCTGATCGGCGCAGCTGACTTCAACGGCGTTTACTCGATTGCTGCAAACTTATCCGGCGATCAAACAATTGACGTTGTCGATCTCGCACTGTTAAAAAGTCAAATATAAAAATGCCCCGCTGTTCATAAAACAGCGGGGTTTCTTCTTGAATTTTCTCAGCTTTCAGGAATCATCAGCTGCTGGTCGGGCGTTGCCTCGGCAAGCGCGCTGCCTTCGCGTACGAAGTTGTATCCCATGAAGGTAAGCGTATCGCCGTCAACCTTATAATCGAGCTGGGTAACCTGATTATCTGCGACATAATAGGTGAAGTTGACGGTGGAGTCCTCGATGGTGTAGATACCGTTGTATTTGACGCCGTCCTGCACCTGTTCGAGTGTCATGGAACCGTTGTCGTTGAAGGTCACCTTGAAGATATCGTAACCGTAGTACTTGAAGACCCATGAGCCGACAAGGTCCTTGTCGGGGGTGAAATCCTGAGGCAGATCAAGCGGCGCTTTCTCTCTCTTGCCCTGACTCAGCTCAAAGCTGTACTCTTCGCCGTAGGAGCATGAAAGCTTCTGGTTGCCGAGGATTCTGGAACCGGTGATGGTGTAGGTTGCGGGTGCGTTGCCGTAGAAATATCCGACGTTCGCGCCGACGGTCAACGTATTGCCGTCTGCGGACTTTGTTTTCTGGTAAGTGCTGTTAATCTCTACACTTCCGACATAAGCGCTGAAAACGCCGTCGTTTTTGAACTCGAAGTAATACGGTGTGCCGTCCATCTCTGTCATCCATGTCACACCCTCCGGCTCTTTGAGGAAGAACGCGGTAAAGATAAAGTAGCCCAGCAGTGCCGCGACAACGATACAGATCGAGATAATCACGGGAATCTGCAAAAATCTTTTTTTCTTTTTGGGCTGTTCTTCAACAGCGGCCTCGCTGTCAACCGGCGCTTCCAAAGTTTCATCAGAAGAAGCGATTTCATCTTTCACGGTTTCTTCATCCGAAAGCTCCGCCTCTTCCTCTTTTGTAACCTCTGCTTCAGCTGCGGATTCCGCTTGCGCGGTCTCGACCGTTTCTTCTACCGTCTCGGCAGTTTCAACCGCTTCAGCTTCTACAGCTTCTTCACTGGTTACTTCGGGATTTGTATTTTCATTCATAAAGTAGTTACCTCCCAAATATTACTTTTTGACCTTGTATATCATACTACAACCTCGCTTATAAATCAACCCCCATTCTGAAATCCTGTTTATTTTTACCTGACAGAATTATAGAACCGATATCTTCACATAATCAAAATATATTTTGAAATTTTCTTGTCAGAAATCAATAAATCCACATTTGGATATTGTCAATGCGCCGATTTTATGCTATAGTTTAATCGGTTATAGATACCAAAATTTGATTCATAAGGGTGATTTTATGGGCTATATGGACATTTACAAGGAATGGCTGGAAAAAGCCACTGAAGACGCTGTTGTAGCAGAAGAACTCAAGAGCATTAAAGATGACAACGACGCTGTCTATGATCGTTTTTACACTCCCCTGAAGTTCGGCACAGCAGGACTTAGAGGTGTTCTCGGCGCAGGTACCAACCGCATGAACATCTACGTCGTCCGTCATGCGACACAAGGGCTTGCCAATTACATCAAGAAGAAATACGGCACCGGCGCTGTCGCGATCTCTCACGACTCCCGTATCAACTCCGATCTCTTCAAGATCGAGGCGGCTCGTGTTCTGGCGGCTAACGGCATCAAAGCCTATATCACCGAGGAACTGGAGCCGACTCCCGTGCTGAGCTATCTGGTACGTCATCTCGGCTGTGTCGCCGGTATCATGGTGACTGCAAGCCATAATCCCGCAAAATACAACGGCTACAAGGCTTACGGCGAGGACGGCTGTCAGATGACCGACGTCGCCGCGGGCATGGTATTTGATGAGATCCAGGCGCTGGATATCTTTGACGACGTCAAGCTCTGCGACTTTGACGAGGCGTTGAAGAACGGCTCCATCGAATATGTCAAGGACAGCGTGTATGACAGCTATCTTGACGAAGTGAAGAAAAATCAGGTCAATGCGGGAATCTGCGAAGGCTCCGACCTCAAGGTCGTCTATACGCCGCTCAACGGCGCGGGCAACAAGCTCGTCAGACGTGTTCTCTCCGACGTCGGCATGAAAAATGTTACCGTCGTCAAAGAGCAGGAGAACCCCGACGGCAATTTCACCACCTGCCCCTTCCCCAATCCCGAGCTGGAAGAAGCGCTCGAAAAAGGCCTTGAGCTTTGCAAAGAAACCGACGCCGATCTGCTACTTGCGACCGACCCCGACTCCGACCGCGTCAGCATTGCCGCAAAGCGCGCTGATGGCACTTATCGCCTGTACACCGGCAACGAGATCGGCGCGATGCTGACCGAGTATATCCTCAAATGCCGCAAGGAGTTGGGCACTCTTCCTGAAAATCCCGTTGTCGTTAAAACCATCGTCACCACCAAGATTGTTGAAGCGATCTGCAAAAAGTACGGCTGTGAAATGCGCAACTGTCTGACCGGCTTCAAATATATCGGCGAGATCATCCTCGGTCTGGAGCAAAAGGGCGAAGAGGATCGCTATGTGTTCGGCTTTGAAGAGAGCTGCGGCTATCTTGCCGGCTCCTACGTCAGAGACAAGGACGCGGTTGTCGCCTCTATGCTGATCTGTGAAATGGCAAGCTATTACAAGAAACAGGGCAAGTCGCTGGTCGAGATCATCGACGGCATCTATGAAGAATACGGCTACTATCTCAACACAACCCTCAACTTCTATTTCGAAGGCGCCGAGGGTATGCAGAAGATGGCTTCGATCATGGACGGTCTGCGTGCGAACACTCCCGCCGAGATCGCCGGCTACAAGGTTGTTTCTGTTGCGGACTATGACACCCATGTTGAAACCGACCTTCTGACCGGTGCGACCGAGAAAATTGATCTGCCAAAGTCCAACGTTCTTTCCTACACCACCGAAGGTGGCCACTGCGCGATTGTGCGCCCCTCCGGTACAGAGCCCAAGATCAAGATCTATATTACCGCAATCGGCAGTACCGCCGCAGAAGCTCAGGCAATCACCGACAAGATCTCTGAGGATATGAACGGCTATCTCAAATAAACCTTTCCTGCAACATGAATCGGCAGTGATGAAGCGAACGCTTTGTCACTGCCTTTTTTGTCAGAAAATACCGCTTGACAAATTGGAACACATGTTCTATAATGATAACACAAAGAATGTATGTTCGATTATTTGGTGAAGAAATGAGAACCATTTTACACAGTGATTGCAACGGCTTTTACGCCAGTGTGGAGTGTTTATACCATCCAGACGTCCGCAACAAGCCGGTAGCGGTCGGCGGTGACGCCGACAAACGCCACGGTATCATCTTAGCGAAAAATGAAATAGCAAAAAAGTACAAGATCTCAACCGGAGAAGCAATTTGGCAGGCGCGTGAAAAATGCCCGGAGCTGGTCGTCATCAAACCTCACTTCGAACGGTATATGCGCTTTTCAAAAATGTGCCGGCGGATCTACGCCGACTATACCGATTGTATCGAACCCTTCGGGCTGGATGAAGCGTGGCTAGACGTCACCGGCAACAGCATGAGCGGCGAAGCGATCGCGCATGAGATTCGAAAGCGTATCAAAAACGAGCTGGGAATCACCGTCAGCGTCGGCGTGAGCTTCAACAAAATCTTCGCGAAGCTCGGCAGCGACTATAAAAAGCCCGACGCGGTAACCGTCATCAGTCGCGAAAATTTTCGCGACGTCGTTTTTCCTCTGGATGCGGGTGATCTGCTGTATGTCGGACGCAGCACCAAACGTCGCCTGCGCACCCTTGGCGTACATACCATCGGGGAGCTTGCCGCCTTTCCTCTGCCCCTGCTGAGAGCAAATTTCGGCAAATGGGGCGATATCCTGTACACCTTCTCCAACGGTCTGGACGCTTCTCCCGTCATGCACATGGATCAAACCACAGCGATCCAATCTATCGGCAACTCTACGACAACTCCGCGGGATCTTGTCAACAACCGAGATGCGGAGATCATCTTCACCGTGCTGTGCGACTCGGTATGCCGCCGCCTGCGCGAGCACGGCGCAAAGACACGTGAGGTTGCGATCTACGTCAGGGACAATCAGCTGAGCAGCTTTACGCGACAGATGAAACTGAGCTTTGACACCGACATCACCTGTGAGGTGCTGCAAGCCGCGATGGAGCTGTTCCGCCTGAACTACGGTTGGGATCGACCGATCCGCAGTTTAGGCGTTAAGGTCGGCAGACTGTCCCCCGCTTCGGCGCCATCACAGCTCTCGCTGTTGTGCAACGAAGAAAAGCGGGATAAGCTCAGCAGTCTTGATCGTTCGCTGGATGTACTCAAGCGTCGCTTCGGCTCCTTCTGCGTGTGTCCGGCGTCTTTGATGTACGATACACAGCTGTCCTCTTTTAGCCCCAAAGAAGAGCACACGATCCATCCTGTCGGATATTTTTAACTCATACGAATACAGAATCGCTTGCATGAAAGGTTGATGACATATGAAGCAATACGTAGCTGTAACAGCAAAATTTGACGCAGACGGGAACATACTCCCCCTACGCATCCACTGGGATGACGGTCGATCCTTCGAGATCGAGCGTATCACCGACGTGCGCTATGCCGCCTCGCTGAAAGCCGGAGGCGCGGGAATACGCTACACCTGCCGTATCAAGGCGCATGAAAAATATCTCTTCCTGGAGGAAAACCGCTGGTTTGTCGAAAACGATAACGCAGGCAGAAAAACTGCTTAAAAGAAAAAGCCAAACGCCTGATAAAGCGTTTGGCTGATATTCTATTCATCATTATTCGGAAGGCTTGTCCTGCTGTTCACGCTCACGAATCATTTTCAAAAGCGTGCTTTGCTTGACCATCCTGCCGTTATGAAAAATGTAATCATCAGTATCCTTCAGCGAAGCGACGTCAATATCGGAGAAATCCTCTTCGATCGGCTGAGATTGAACAGCACTTTGATGTTTCTCCATGCTCTTTTCGATGGAATCTGTCAGCTCACGGCTCAGTTCATCCTTGTTGCGAATAATAGCGACCATGCCGTCATAGATGAAAAAGACGTACATAAAGGTGCAGGTAGCTGGGATCAAAAGCGCCCACAACGCGCCGAGAATGAACATCAGCGCCGTTTCAGAGCGAACAAACGCGGTCACGGTGAAGCAGATACCGAGGACGACAGCCAGCGCGATTGTCGCAAAAAGATTGTTTTTGAACTCGCCGAAGGACATCAAAAAGCTGTTTTTGTACACATATTTCAGCGGAAGATCATAGGTAACATTCATCAGCGGAATATAAAACGCCGTGTACAGCAAAAACAGAGATACCAGAATACTGAAAAACAGCAGTACATAGAAGAACCAGCCCGATGAAAGCATCGAGATATATAACGAGATAGAAAGAAAGCTGAGCATCGTCGCGATATAAACCAGAACGCCGTGCAGCAAAAACGGCAGAAAATTATCTTTGACCGCCTTGCAAAAGCTTTTGATAACAGGCTGATCGCCGTCGCCGCGCGCGATATTGCGGCACACCAACACCACACCCGCATAAAACGGAAACAGCGGAATAATCACCAGCAGCATAACCGGAACGCTGACAGCGCCGTGAAACAGCGCCGTATTCAGAAAATACAACGCCGCGAAAAATATCGCCGACGGCGCCGCAAACAGCAGATTCGTCAGTATAATGCGGTGAAAATTTGTGAAATATCGCTCAAGCAATATTTCAAATTTCAATCGTTTTCTTTCGCTCTCCATATAACCCTCTGTTAAAACTCAAATTTATTGGCAAATAATATCCAAAGCACCATATCAACCGCCGCGCATGCACCAATGGACAAAAGCGCAAACAGCGTTTTTTTGACAAATGCCTTGATATGCTTTTGCAGCTCCGACTCATGCTCCGCGCCGAAGGCGGATAACCTGAGATACCGAAGCGACATCCGAAAACCCAGCGCCGAATAGCGGATCAGGATAAACAAAAACAGCACCGTTCCCGGTAGCACAACCAGGATATAAAAACCGATACCGGACAGCTGATACAGCGAAAAGATAAACGCCGACGACAACCCGACCGTAAAACCCTTTAAGGCGGACAGGAGCGGGATCGCCGTGAATCCCCACGCAGAAAGCCCGGATAAAAAGACGCAGAAGATAAACAGGAAATATGACACAAAGCAAGAGATAAAGATGTTGAATACGCTCATATCCATGCGCGCGTCAACGTTTGTGACAAACAGCATATCCAGTTTATCAAAAGTTTCCTGTGAAAACCCGCGTCCTGACGCCGCTCCTACGACCAGTCCGATCAAAAACAGCGCGGTAAAAACCGCGTGGATTCCATACCGCGACAAAAGCTGTCGGATACGGATCCCCTGTTCCCTAACGGCAGGTAAGCGCAGCGTTTTGTTATTGTGTCCGAACGAAAATACAAAGCCCTTCATAAAATCACCTAAAAAATCATATGCAGGGCTTGTATATATTATGTGTACAACTTTATCGGACGGACGTTATGTGTGGAAAGAAGAATTTTTATAGCAGGTGTAGCTGATCGGATATCTGTAGTTTCCGTAATCGGCGTGATAATCGCCGTAGAAGAACATTTCCATCTCGTCTACGCGGCGATACAACAGACCGTAAACACACCCGGATCCTGCGTGATGATATGCGCAGAATTTGTCGATCAGATACTGTTTTCCGATGTAATTGAAGTCGAGTCTGCCGTTGTGCTCACAGTTAAGCAGTGCATCAATCAGTTCATCGTCACTGAACAGCGGTCCCGTGCCGCAATTGTAGGCAAAGCACACCAGAGCATCATACTGCTGCTGGTTGAACTCGATGTCGTGATCGAGCAGGAAGTCGTTGACGCGTGAAGAATAGCCGTCGTTGTTGACACTCTGCGATAACAGCGCATACGCCTCCGTCTTAGTAAGGTTGTTATAGAACATCTCACCCGGGAATACCAGCACACCATAGCCAAGGGTGGGATCACCGGTAAAATCATCGAGATAAGCAGACGAACTGAATCCCTCGAAGATAGAGATCAAGTTAATCAAATCATCGGAAGCTCTGCGCTTGACGCTCAGCGTCGTCGTCATGTTGGTAGAGTTGGCGACAAAGGCGGTCGTGTTGCCGTCGGAATAGTTCGTCCAAGATGTACCGCCGTCAAACTGAGAATACGCTTTTACATTATAAGTACCGGCCGACGAGAAGGAGGTCGTACCTTTCCAGACGTAGGTATCCCCTTCTTTCACCTTGGAGGTCGCGTTAACATAGCGGATGGATGATCCCAAGTCGACCTCAAAGCGCACGCCGGTGCGCATGGTGTCAGTCACGCAGACGAGGGTGACAGTCTGATTCTTCGCGGCACAGTTCGGGGTTGCATAGGCGTAGCGCACAGAATGAGAGGGATCGACCGTCATCAGACAGGTAGCCGCTCCCGAGGAGGTTTTGACAGTGATAACCGCCGTACCCGCTTTCACACCGGTGACATAGCCGTACTTGCCGTCCTTCTTGACGGTGGCCACAGATGTATCAGAGCTGCTCCAGCTCACGCCCGAGGTTGAGCTTGTCATGAGAAAAGTCATAAAACGGTTGACAGACGCCTTGGTGTGAGAAATATTGACGCTTGAGCCGGATTGAACCGTAATCCGGCAGGTCGCGGATTTTGTCGAGGTACTCGCGGTGATAGTCGCCGTACCGGTGCCGACCGCGGTAACGATACCGCTGCTGTTGACCGTACAGACGGAGGTGTTCGAACTGCGGAAGCTGACACTGACATTCGAGGTCGCAACAACATGATAGTAATTGCCCCTATAGATTGTCGCAGAGGTCGCGTTCAAAGAGAGTGTTTCCACAATCGGAGGCTGTGTAGGAGCGACAGTCGGAGCTTGAGTAGGAGGTTGTGTAGGAGCCTGAGTCGGCTTTTGGGTAGGAGCAACCGTCGGTGCTTGCGTGGGAGGCTGAGTTGGCTCGGGCGCCTCTGTAGGCTCGTCAGTCGGCTTCTGGGTGGGAGCTTCGGTAGGCGCGTAGGCAGAGCCGACATAGACAGTACAGATCAAACGCTTGCCGGAGACCTTATCCGTCGCAGAAATCGTCGCTTCACCGGACATTTTGGCATAAATCACACCTGCGGCGGAAACCTGAGCAACAGAGCTGTTAGAAGACGTAAAGGTCATCCGGGCATTCGCTGTTCCCGAATACGCGTCGACAACGTTCAGCTGAAATCTTTCATAAATATCGAGATAGACGGTCTTTTTGTTCAGATACAAGTCAGACAGGTCATAGCGCAACTCGGCGTCAAAGATGTCAGGCGCGCCGTCAAAGGACGCATAACGATGGACAGCACCCGTATCGGCGAGCTCTTCGCCGACCTCCTGACCGATCTGTACATCGTCTGACTCGGCGGCTGAAGCTACGGGATAGAAGCATACAAAAACCGAAACAAGTATTGCCGCGACCAGCGTCAGAGAAATGATGAGATCAACCGTTTTCTTTCGCTTGCCCATTATCTTACCGCCTTTCCGTATAATTCATTTTTTATCTCTATTATGATACTATTTTTTTACCGGTAATTCAATGACAGTTACAGCTTTGTATTTTTATTTAACCGATTATGCCATTTCAAGAGGTAAAGCGTTACAAGTCTTGTAATACACAGATCGTAAATCACAAAGAAAATGTTTCCCAACACGAGGAACACCCACGGCAGATACACACCGAAAAGCGTAAAGCTTTCTTTTGGGATTGCAAGAAGATAGGTGCCGATGAAGAACGCGCCGATCATACAAGCGTTAAACAGGATGAATTTCACGACATACTGCACTGTGCGCGCGGGAATACGCTCAACCAAACTTTTGACAATCGGATAATAACCGAGAAAGATCGTATAGTACAGCGCAGCTTCTTTATCCGTAACCAGCAAAAAAGATAAGACAGCTGTCACAAAGTATACCGCGAACGCGTAGCCGTAACCAAGGTTGAACACCAACAGTACCAGAAGGATTCCTGCAAAAGTCGGGAACGCAAAGGTACCGACAGGTATCACCGAGGTCAGAAACATCAACACAAGACTGAGGGCGGCTACGACGCCGCCCAGAGATACTTTTACAGAAGTTTTCATATCAGCACCCGCGTCCACAGCAGCTGCATAGGCAGTCCGCACACATGATACCGGTACAGATATCGCAGGCAGAACAACCCGCGCCACCGGTCGTATTATAACCGGGGTTTGCGTAGGTGCGGCGGGCGTTCATGTTATTAAATGCCGCCTGGAACTCGGGATTGCCGGGGTCCATCTGGTAGGCACGCTGAAAATAGCTGTATGCCTGATCGGACCAGCCCTTGCGAGAGAACACCATGCCCATCAAAAAATACCACTCCGCATTGCGGCTACCCTCGGGAACACCGTTGAGCAGCTCCATCGCGTCGTCCAATCTGCCGCTCATAATATACTGGCGCACGTCGGGATAGGAAGTCTGGCGATAGGATGACCCCGATCCGTAGGAGCCGGAGTAGGACGAGCTTTGCGCACCGTTGCGGCGCATGTCGCAGATGGTATCATACGCTTCGTTGATCTCCTTCATCTTTTCCTCCGCAACGTCCGCGAGCGGGCTGTCGGTGTAGTTATCGGGATGGTATTTTTTTGCCATATTTCTGTATGCGGTTTTTACTTCTTCATCAGTCGCAGTCTCGGATATGCCGAGCACCTCATAAGGATTTTTCATTTAATCCTCCGAATCTTTCTTTTTCGGATCATACTTGTCGATGATCTTGTTTTGTATATTGACACAGGAAACCGTCAGCACATTTTGAATGATGCTGTCGTATCTGCCTTTTTCCAGTAAGCCGTAAGATAACAGCGCTTCGGAAAGCGCGTGATTGAGCGACGCTTTCATGTAAGGAGCAAGTTCAGCAGCGGTGACAGACGGCAGCAAAAAAGGGTTGAAGCTATGCTCCTTCTGATCCTTTTGATAATCATCCGCCGCATCTATCAGATAGATCCACCGACCGATAAAATAGCCTGTCGCACTGAGAATACGTTTGGCACGCTGATTATCAAGACTCTGCCGCAGATCAATCTGCTCTGTCAAAAGAGCGCACATCTCGCCGAGCATGACAGCGGTCGGCTCAGCCGCCTGATCCAGAATACAGCCGGGATCATCCTCTGCCCGCCACTGATTCTCCATCATCTTTTTGACTGAATCATCGATCTCGGGATAACGCTTTGCCGCTTTTTTGCGCCAATTTGAAAAAAACGGCTGTATCAAATGCCAAACGAGTCTCCGATACCATGGAGAATCATGCAGATTGTCCATCAGCTTGTAATAGGCAGAGATCACAGACAATGCTGCCGCCAGAGATAGCGCCTTGGTATCACTCTCGGCGTAATGGCACTTTTTCAGCGGATTGAAACGACAACGCCCCTGCTGATAGCAAGGAGGCGACGGCGCCAGGTCAAGCGCCAGCATCGCATAAAAGGTGCAGTCATAGCTGAGGATAAATCTTGCGAAAACAGAGTAATCCTTGCCGAGCTGTTTGCAAAGGGAGCAGTATATGCCCTTGTAGGCTTCATATTCTTTACCAAGCAAGTTTGCCTGATCGACCCTGATATATCCGAACAAAATCCTTCTCCCCCATAATATTTAGCTTATTTTATCATATTCTCTTACAGCAATAATTAACAAAGTATGAATTTTAGCGGCGATCTTGTTGTATTTCGCGTCTTTTCACGCTATAATGGACACGCAAGGAGTCTGAAACCATGAATGTATTTGATTTTGATAAAACCATCTATGTCAGCGATTCGACCAAGGATTTCCTCTTTTGGTGCTTTCGTCACCGTCCTAAAACCATCCTCTACGTCCCGAAGATCGGCTTTTACGCGGTACGCTACTACCTTTTTCATATCGGTACCAAGACTGGGTTCAAAGAGAAAATGTACGGTTTTTTGAAGTCGGTAAACGGAGAAAAGGACGTCGAGCGTTTTTGGAGTGAAAAGCTCTCCGGCATCAAGACGTTTTACAAGAAAATCCACAGAGATGACGATGTGATCGTTTCCGCATCACCCGAATTTTTGCTGAAACCTTTAGAGCAAAAGCTTCACATCCGTGTCATCGCCTCTAAGGTGGATATGCGCACGGGAAAATATGACGGTGAGAACTGCTACCATGCCGAAAAGGTCAAACGGTTCCGCGCGCTATATCCCGACGCACAGGTCGAGGAGTTCTACTCCGACAGCTACTCTGACGAACCCTTGGCACTGCTCGCGCAAAAAGCCTACATTGTCGACGGCGAGACGTTGATCGACTGGAACTACGATTATCACAAAACCAACCTCAGAACATGAGAAACGCCCTCCTGCTTATGGCAAGAGGGCGTCGTTTTCGGACTCAGTCGTCGTTGCAGCCGCAGCCACATCCGCAGCCGTCGCCGTCAGAACTCTCGGCAACGTTCGGCGGAAAAAATTCATCGGTCGGGAAATCCAGCCGTGAGAACATCTCGCACGGACTGTCGGTAGAGCTTTCACAGCGTTTTTCGGGCACACAGAAATCATAAGAAGGGATCAGCATTTGTACGTTTCTGAGAAGCTGTACGATAGAGAATACGCCCAGCGTCGCCAGAACGACCCTCTCTCCCCTGTCGCTGATATTGCCGCCGATTCGCTGCATGACGCCGTTCGGAATCTTGTGACAGACCTTGTGACAAGGCTTTTTATCCCTGACCGTCACTGCAAGGGCGATAGGCTTTGCGACCTGCACATTTGCGGTCGGCAGGCTCCTGACGGGCAGATTCTGCGTATCGTAATCATCTGTCGTCATATCGGACGAGAACACTCGTACGTTGCCCTCAGAGCCGTAAAGGATAACCTTTTTGTCCGAGATACACAGCCCCTCTACCTGTCGGGGCGGCGTATTGGGCGATGAAAAGACATCCAGCGTAACCGAGAAGAAGAAGGTGATGTCGATCGAGTAAAAACCGCGGTTGAACGGTACCGGCTCAATGTCTAGCATCACATTCAGCACATCGGCGTTGCGAATACGCACGTTCACCGCGCTGTCGATCAGTGACTGTGACTCGTCGCTGAGGAAAACTGGCATATCTGACAAACAGTCCTTGTCGCCGCAGCTGTCATAGACACGCCCGGCATTGATACAAACCGGCTCGCCGTGCACGCGGCTGTTCGCCGTTTCGTTAATAGTATCAGGCATAAGTAAAACCTCCGATTAGTTTTTGATGCAGTACATCATTACATAATACGGAGGTTTTATCAATGTGTGAAAGTTATTTGATGATTTCCATCTTGGCAAAATTCGCCATCAGAGTCTTGGTACCGACCTTATCAAAGGCGATCTCAAGCATAGTGTCGCTTCCCATCGGGGCAGCAGACAGAACCATGCCCGTGCCGAACACTTTGTGATAAACGGTGTTGCCTACCTGATAATGGTTAGATGTCGGCTGGGTAACCGGCTTTTTCTTAGCGAATGGATCAAACTTTGGCTGAGACTTGTATTCAAACTGATGGTTCGCGTAGATATTCTCGTTGCCGGTTTTCTCCAGGAGCTTCGACGGAATCTCGGAGACAAAGCGAGATTCGCGATTATGGGTGGTTGAGCCGAAAAGCATACGTTCTCTGGTTTTGAGCAAATAGAGCTTTTCCTTGGCGCGAGTAATACCGACATACGCGAGCCTGCGCTCCTCGTTCAGCTCCCCCGCCTCCATGATTGTCTGCATGGACGGGAACACGCCGTCCTCCATACCGGGGATGAAAACAACCGGGAACTCCAAACCCTTTGCTGAGTGGAGCGTCATCATCACAACGCTGTCAGTCTCGGCGTCATAGTTATCTATATCGGTCATCAGCGAGATTTCTTCTAAGAACGCCCCTAAGGTTGCTTCGTCGCCGTAATCCTCTTCGAACTTGATAATGTTGGACGACAACTCGTCGATGTTCTCGATACGCTGTTCATAATCGTCCTTCTCGGCGATCAGATAGTTTTTGTAGTCAGTGTGCTCTAATATCAGATTGTATAATTCCGCAAGAGAATAATCTCCGGACTGAGAAGCTTCAACCAAGCCGTCAACCAGTTTTGCAAAATCCTCGAGTTTAGCGGCAGCGCGGGACAAGGTCGGATAATCGGAAGCGTGACGGATAACAGAGTAGACGCTCTCACCGATTCCGGCAGCGATCTCGGCAACCTTCGTCATGGTAGTATCGCCGATAGCGCGCTTGGGCTTGTTGATGATACGCCTGAGACGGATATCATCGTGAGGATTGTTGATAACCTGCAGGTAGGACGTCATGTCCTTGATCTCTTCGCGGTCATAGAAACGGTGACCGCCGATCACCCTGTGCGGAATGCCGGATCGCGACAACGCCTGCTCGATCGCGTTACTCTGAGCGTTCATGCGGTAGAGCACTGCATAATCGGAAAAACTGCGTCCCGCCGCGACGCCGTCCAAAATCGTCCGTGCGATAAACATCGCTTCGTCCCTCTCGCTCGGTGCTGTGTGCACCGTAATGCGCTCGCCCTGCGGATTTTCTGTCCATAAGGTCTTGCCCTTGCGCTCCTGATTGTTTTTGATGACATTGTTCGCTGCGTCCAGGATCGTACCCGTGCTGCGATAGTTCTGTTCGAGGCGGATCACGACAGCGCCCTTGAACTCGTTTTCAAAGGAGAGGATATTTTCGATAGTAGCGCCGCGGAAACGATAGATACTTTGGTCATCGTCACCGACAACGCACAGATTATTGCGTGCCTTCGAAAGCAAGCTAATCAAGCGGTACTGGCTCTTGTTGGTATCCTGATACTCGTCGACCATGATGTATCTGAAACGTCTTTGGTAGTATTCAAGCACATCGGGATTCTGCTCAAAGAGCTTGATGGTGTTGCAGATCAGATCATCAAAGTCCATAGCGTCGGAGGTCAGCAGCCGTTGCTGATACAGCTCATACGCCTGGGCGATATGTTTCAGACGGCTGTCATAGGACGCATCGGTCTTAACGTCCTTTGGTTCTTTCATTTTATCCTTGTACTTGGATATTTCGTTGAGAACCGTTCGGTGCGGCAGAAACTTTTCGTCGATATCCAATTGTTTTAAAATTTCTTTCATCAATCGGCGCGAGTCGTCGGTATCATAGATAGTAAAATGGCTTGAAAAACCCAATCGGTCACCGTAACGGCGCTGGATTCTGGCACAGGTTGAATGGAAGGTCGCTGCCCATACCTCATCGGCTCCCTCGCCGCCGACCGATTCTATCCTGTCCTTTAGCTCTCCCGCGGCTTTGTTGGTGAAGGTGATCGCGAGAATCTGCCACGGCTCAGCCAGGCCTGCCTTGATAATATAAGCAATACGGTTGACAAGCACGGTGGTTTTGCCTGAACCCGCTCCCGCCAAGATCAGCACGGGACCTTCTGTCTGAAAGATCGCTTTTTGCTGCATATCATTCAATGAACTGAACTGTTGCTTTAATTCTTCTAAGTTACTCATAGCTTACCTCAAAATCAAATTTCGAGACTCATTGTATCACATTCACGCAAAAGTATAATTCTATAATCCATTAAACATGTTTCAATATTGTAATATTGGGTAAACATAATAAAAAGAGATGGTTCCGTTAATGCCGACGGTTACATCTTTATCGTTTGATAACATACCATCCTGCCGTAAATTCATCAGCGCCACGTAACTGCTTAATAATCACCCCTCTGTTCAAGCACGGTCAAACATGAGATAATGTAACCGGGCAAAACAGTCCCAAAAGGTACAATGGAGTAAATTG
>CACWTM010000023.1 GCA_902763855.1 uncultured Ruminococcus sp.
CTGCCGAAGCTCCAAAAGGAGCTTCACATCAATCTTTTTCGCCATCATTATGGCCTCCTTCGTGTGAATTCGAGGGTTCTCCTCTGCTATATTCTACACGAAATGCGTTCCTTTGGCGAATTACTGCGTTCCTTGCGCGGATTGGCGTTTTCCTAGCCGCGTATCGATGTTTTCCTTCCGGCGGATTCATGTTTTCCTGAGTGCGGAATAATCACTGCACCGTCATTTGATTGTCGTGATTTGTATAAAAAATACCATGCCTTAATAAAGAAACCGCTACGAAGCAACGATCATCAGATTCCATACTGAACATAACAGACTTGGGATATTTTTGTGGTCGAAAAAAATAATTATCCTTGAAATAATAATACTTTGTGGTATAATAATATCAACATCAATATAAAAGCCGGTGAAAACATGAAAGAGTTTATCAACAGAGAGAAAGAAAGAGCATTTCTGGAATCGGAATACAACAAAGAATCTGCATCTTTTATCGTCATCTACGGTCGGAGAAGAATCGGCAAAACCTCCTTGATCAAAGAGTTTATCAAGGATAAAAGCGCCCTGTTCTTCCTCGCGACAGAAGAGAGTGAATCTGAAAACAGAAACGCTTTCAAGACGGCTGTATCGGAGTACATCAAGAACCCCTTGCTGGCGCAAGCGGATATCAATAATTGGGAAGAACTGTTCTCCTATATCGTCAACGATGCCACGCATGACAGAAAGCTGATTATCATAGATGAGTTTCAGTATATCGGTAAAGCAAACCATGCCTTTGTATCCGTTCTGCAAAAGATATGGGATACCATGCTCAGCGATAAGAATATCATGCTGATCCTCTGCGGATCACTCGTCAATATGATGTATTCTCAGACGCTGTCCTATGACAGTCCACTCTACGGCAGGAGAACCGGTCAGATCAAGATGAAGCAGATCGCCTTCCGCTACTATCAGGACATCTTCCCTACCGCCGACCAAAGACAACTCATCGAAAACTATGCGGTTACCGGCGGTGTTCCGAAGTATATTGAATCGTTCGAGCTGTATGACAACGTGTATACCGCGATCAAACGGTGCGTCATGTCGAAGGAAAGCTATCTGTATGAAGAACCTGCTTTCCTGCTGGAAAAAGAAGTCCAGGACGTTGGCAGCTACTTCTCCATCATCAAGACGATCGCATCGGGAAAAGAAAAGCAAAGCGAGATTGCATCGGCGCTGAATGTTGCCCAGACCAATCTTCCGAAATATCTGAAAACGCTGATCGATCTGGATATCCTCGAAAGAGAAGTTCCCGCTACGGAGGACAAACCCGAAAAGAGCAAGATGGGACTTTACAAAATCAAGGATAACTATATCCGGTTCTGGTTTCGGTTCATCTATCCTTATCGGTCATATATCGAGATGGATAACACCGACTTTGTCATGCAGAAGATCAAAACAGGCTTTGTAGCGAATCATGCGGCATACGTTTATGAAGATATCTGCCGCAGGGAGTATCTACCCGATCTCGTCGCGAACGGCAGCTGGAGCTTTACGCCTACCAGAATCGGAAGATGGTGGGACAGGAGCGACACGGAGATCGACATCGTCGCCATAGACGAAAACTCCGACAATGTGATCTTCGGCGAGTGTAAATTCACCAATGAGCCGATGGATATAGACGTATACTATCATCTGCTTGAAAAGGTCGAGAGAGTTGAGTGGAAAAAGAAAACAAGAAAGAATCACTTTGTATTCTTCGGCTTTAATGGATATACAGACAAGCTAAGGCAGTTGGCTGAGGGAAAGGATAATATAATGATTGTGAATATCACCTATAAGGTGAATTGCGATGAGTAATACTCGATAATGTAATCAGCTAGGTTCTATTATAATTCAACATAAATTTTTACTCTTTATTATATTGACGAATAATCATTCTTAAATACAACATAGAAAGGAGAATAATATGTCCACACCGTCACACATAAAATGGTTTGCTGTGGAAACAGAAATACGGCTAAAAGATAAAACTCCTGTCAATTGTTATCAAATTCAATATCAGGACGACGAAGCTGTACTAGATGAGTGGGCTTTACATATCAGACGGAACTATATTGATGATGAACAATTGATAGAAGACTCCACGATGAATGAGATGCCCATTGAAGAATATTTGACTCAATATGTTATCCCACAGAAAACAGATACTTTGGGTCCAATTGCTCGCTCAGCAGATATTGGCGAGATAATTGTCTCAGATTTATTAGAATTCGTGTATGGATTCTCTGTTCCTAGATATAAAATGAAGAACAGATCTGGAAAATGCAATTCTCAACAGGGTACAGACGTGATTGGTTACAAGTATTACAACTATGACCATACATTCAGCATTAAGGATGAATTGATAGCAACAGAAGTAAAAGCTGCATTAACTAAAGAGGACTACTCTCCGCTTTTAAACGCTATTAAAGATTCCGCTAAAGACGAACACAGATTAGCCAGATCAATAGATTACTGTAGAAAACGATTGAGAGAACTTGGAAAAGTACAGGAATCTGAAGACGTAAAAAGGTTTTTGTTTAAACCAGATATGAACTATAAAATAATATATGCCGCTGCCGGAATTAGCAGTAAAGCAGATGTTGATTCGGAAATAGTATTAGGTGTAAAAGACGATGATTTAGAAATACAAAATGGACAAATGGTTTTCTTTATTCACGGCAAAAACCTTATGGAACTAACGCACAAGATTTATGAGAGGTGCAAGAAGTGATTTTTGGAAGAGTATCTAATTATATGTTGAAATACCAAAAAGCAAAAGCGAAACTAGTAGAGTTTTCGGTTTTACTCGATAATTATCCAAAGTTCAAGTTGAATTCTAATGAATTATCTTATCCAACTACATATGTAATTTCAAGATTTGCTGAATGCGTTATTGAAGCAAACTCAGTAGAACAAAATGAATTGTACTCTGAATTACTATTTGCTGCACAGTACTATGATGCAGCGCTCAATTCAAAAGACAGGAAACAGTATGATTTAGATTTTTTGCTTACTGGTGCTTCAACATATTTCTTTGCAAACGATTACGGAAGTGCGAAAGTCTTATCGAATAAGGCTAAAATTCATATCCAAAAAATAGATGAAAGAAACCCAAAAAGGCTATTATTATGTCTATTTCAATTATTATTCGAAAATGAGATGCTTCGGTACACAAAAGAAATAGATTTATTTGCAGAGTTAAGCAATAGAATAAATGATTATTTTTGTAAAGGTGTAAAATCTGCAGATTTATTGCGTTTAATAAAAGAGTATCGATTTGAGATTTATAAAACTGATAATCCTGATGATGTTTTCTATGTCGACATATTAATGGCAGTTCTCAAAATCTCAATCCAAGATTCATCTTGGATTCTATTGCCTAAGTATTCAAATTTGCTTCATGATGATTGGAATTCATATCTAATTAGAAGAAATTCAGTTAGAATTCTATGGGCAGCCCAAAAACTTATTGGTGAAAAAGGAATACTATCAGGAAAAAATGCTGTTGTTCAGCTTCCAACAGGAGTTGGTAAAACAAAGAGCATCGAGTTGATTGCGCGTTCTGCGCTACTTTCGAATAGAGCCACTACAGTAATTGTTGTTGCACCTTTACGTGCATTATGCAATGAGATTACCTATGATTTAAACAGAGTTTTTCGAAATGAAATTCTTATCAATCAGATTTCCGATGTTCTTCAAGAGGATTATGGAACATTCAATAAAAACAATGAAAGGAAAATCATTATATGTACGCCCGAAAAGCTTAACTATATCATACATCACCAAAATGAGTATTTAAGTTCAATTGATTTATTCATTTTCGATGAAGGGCACATGTTCGATGATCGTACAAGGGGAGCAGCATATGAGCTATTAATAACCTATATAAAGCAACACTTATCTGATAATCAACAGTTCATTTTGTTGTCTGCGGTCTTGCCTAATTCAGATCAGATTAAAGAATGGTTATTAGGAGATAAAGGAGTATTAGCTACTGATAGTAATATTCGTACAACGCCTAAGTCAATTGGATTTACATCTGCTACTAGAGATATTGTATTCTTCACAGATACAATTGATCAAGAGGATTACTTTATTCCAGGCGTATTAGAATCAGTTCAAATAAAGCGGAAAAAGTATGATAGAAGCGAAAAAGTATTCCCTGACTTCAATGAAAAATATGATGTAGCAATCTACTATGCTATTCGGCTCTCTCCTAATGGTGGTATTGCTATTTATTTAAATCAACAACGCTTATTTAAAACAGCATTCAATAGAATTATTGAGTTAATTGAAAGAGATGTTGATTTTTCTAATCTTAGCATGAATGCTGACGAAGAAGAGATTATACGGCTTAGTAACTATATTTGTGAATACTATGGGGTTGAACATTATTATTCAAAAGTAAGTAGAATTGGAATTCTTCCACATTCAGCTGTCCTTCAAAACGGAATAAGGATTGCCGTAGAATACGCAATGAAACAAAACTTGATTTCATGCGTTGTATGTACATCTACACTTGCACAAGGAATCAATATACCTATACGATATCTGTTGATTAACAGTTTGAGATTGGGACAAGATATGATTAAGGCGAGAGAGTTTCAGAATCTAATCGGACGAACTGCAAGATCTGGAATTTATACAGAAGGTAGTATCATTATTACGGATCATAAACTGTATGATAATAGAAAAAACGGTCAAGGTTATTTTGATTGGAAAAAATGCAAAGAATTAGTCGATAAGAATTCTATGGAACCATGTGGCAGTTCAATACTAACGCTAGTTCAAAACACAAAGATTGACTATCAGTCAAAGTTTCCCAGTAAACACTTTATTGAATATATTCTTAATGATTTTGACAATGAAAGTGTTTTCGAAGAATACATTAAGTACATATTTGAACTGTATGTAAAGAAGTTTCCAAGTAAAGAAACAGACTATTATTACAGTATATTTTATAATGAGGTTACTACTAGAAAAAGTGTGATTACGCAAATAGAAAACTATCTTTGTATGATTTATTCAAATGTTACTGCATTCTTTGAATCATCAGTAGCTCTGAATATATGCAAAAGCACTCTTGCTTATACGCTTGCTAATGATAAAGAAAAGGAATTGTTAGAAAGAGTCTTTGTTAAAATCGAAGAAAAAGTATTGGGTTTATCTAAAAATAAAATTACCAACTATGCTCAGTCCATGATTGGAATTGATATGTCTGAGAGAATTAATACTTGGATTATTTTAAACAACTTAGTTGATCAGCCCTTTCTCGACAATGACTTATTGGATTTAATTAAATCTTTCTTTACAGAGATTCACACAATAAGAAAGTGTGAAGATTGCTTTTCAATCATCTGCAACTTATGGATAGAGGGTAAAACGCCTTTAGAGATACATATGATAACAGGTTGTGAAATGAATGATATAGATGATGTCTGTTGCAAACAAATCTCGTATGAGCTTAGCTTTTTTGTTGGTTGTATACGCGACTTACTAGTTGATAGTACAGGTTTTTTTAAAGAAGAATTGGTGGAACAATTAACACTTCTTCAAAAGAAGATAAAATACGGCGTTTCAACAGTCACAGCTTTATCTATCTGTGAAAAGATTTTTAACGATCGGCTTCTTGCGGTTCAAATAACAAGATTATTAGGGGACAATAATATTTCAGAAGATGACATTATTCCGAAACTTAATCAGAAAAAGGAAGACATATTGGAGTTTCTTGATGATTATCCTGAATTCTTTTGGAATCGGATTAATAATGTTCTTATCTAATTCTGTTTGTTAGATTCAATGAAATAAACTATATTATTATGCCGGACAGAAATTCATGGTGAAATACTGTCCGGCTTTCATTTTACATATCCAAATAATCTCTGATAAACCGATCATACTGCCACTCGGGACCGTCAAATAGCATTTGCCAAATGATATCCTCCAACTCAGACTTCTTGCACTTGGTGAGGAACTTGGCAATAGCGCGCTCTTCATCCTCATGGCGTTTTTCCTCGTAGTCATAATAGGATTCCAGTTCAGCCCTATACTTTTCCGCTTCCTCAGGGAACATCTTGAAAAACAGCGCAACCTGATGCTTGCAAACAATCCTCTTGCCATCTGCGTGAGGACAATTGCAATGCGATTTTCTCGGATGATTGATATCGATAAAAACCTCATATGGTTTATCGGCACTGCCTTCAACGTAGCCCTTATACTGTCCGTTTCCGATATCTTCTACCATTATGACTTTGTCACAAGTATAGTAATCATAACCGCGGTACACAGAGTTTCCGCTTGCACAAGATAATAGACTCATATTATGCTAACCTCTTATAATACTGCTCCAGCTTATCGTCGCAGATATGCTCGATCTCCTGTTTCTCTTCATCCGTCAGGTGCTTCCAAACCGTAGGCTCAACCTCAATGATACCGAGGGTCTTGGTGTGATGAAGCATTTGCATATCCTCAAAACGCTTAAAGGGATTTGACAGAATATTTCTGCGCACATCTGCATCCGAGTATCCGCCCTTTGCATATATGCTGTTTGACTTCTCTACAACCAGTCCATCTGCTTTTCTGGATTCGTAGTAATTCTTAAAATAAGCAATAATATCGTCAAGCCGTACTCTGCCTTTGGCGTCCGCATACTGCAGAATTGCTTTCAACAGTACGGGCTTATAGGAATAGCTCATATCCATCTGGCGAACCATATCCATGAACAGTTCCTTGCGGTTCTCATCGCTGATGAGCGTCCAACCAAACTTTTCAGCGGCTACAATCAGCGTTTCTTCGTGAAAATACTTTAGCTGTTTGTGTTCGCTGAGAGGAACGATCATATCGGGAACGATCTTGCCTTCCCGAATATATCGCTCTACGGTTTCGGCCTGCACATCGACCCTTCTGATAAACTCGATCTGTGACAGCATTCCTGCTGCTTCATCCTGCCAGTTGAATACATCAACCGCTTCATAGTCGGTTGCGCTGACAGGATAATCCAGAATTGCATCCGGCTTTTCTCCCCCGCGGTATAGTTCATCATCTTCCTGCATTTGCTTCTTTGTACCGAGTACGCGTTTACCGGGGTGATAATCCTTCAGCTTCAACAGTCGGTGCATAGAATACGGCATATTATACTGGGTGGCGTTGTCTACAAAATCAAACACCATCAGGCAGTCCTTGCCTTCGCTGAGTCTCATCCCTCTGCCGAGCTGCTGGGTATACAATACCTTTGACATTGTGGGACGAGCCATAAACAGCACTTCTGTTTCTGGGCAGTCCCAACCCTCGTTCAGCAAATCACAAGCGCATAACGCTTTCACTTCTCCGCTCTTGAACTTTGCCAAGACCTCATTTCTCTCAGAAAGCTTCATTCCGCCTGAAACAGCTCTCGCTTCTACGCCTTTTTCTCGGATCTTCTCAGCGATCTCCTCGGCATGCTTTACGCTGGCGCAAAAGATAACGGTTCGCTTCGTGCTGACGTATTCCATAAAGGTATCAACGATCAGATTGTTTCGATCGGGAACAAACAGTTTACTCTCCAAGTCACGGATATTATAGCGGACACTGTTAAAGCGCACCTTGGTCAGATCGATATTGGTATGGATTCTGATACAGCGAACCGATACCAACTCCCCTATTTCCACAGCGGTTTTGATGTCGAGTTTATGCGCCGTATTTTTGAAAATAGACAGAATATCCTGATCGTCGGCACGTTCGGGAGTTGCAGTCAAACCGAGAGTAAACGACGGTTTGAAATACGCGAGCATCTTCTGATAGGATTCAGCAGACGCATGATGCGCCTCATCTATGATGATATAATCAAAGTCTGTTTCGCAGAACTCCTCGGTGTGAAGCGCAACGCTTTGAACGCTCCCGCAAACGACAAATGCGTCCTTCTCTTTCTGCGCTCCCATATAGACGCCTACGCTTACCTCAGGCCAAAGCGATCTGAACGCATCTGCTGCCTGATTGACCAATTCATTGGTGTGAGCAATAAAGAGTGTGCGCTTACCGAAACGTTTCGCGTCGGACACGGCTGTAACCGTTTTTCCTGTACCGGTAGCATGATAGATCAAAGCGATCGTCTCATGATTTTGACGCATTTCTTCTAATGAAGCTAAAGCAGCCTTCTGGTGCTCTTTCAATTCAAGATCGACCGCTTCAAAAGACTTGCTTCTCTGTGCAGGCAGATAATCCGTTACCTCACGGAAAGCCGGCGCATTGCCTAGGAAAACACGCAACTCGTCCTTGACGGTATCAGGCTGCAGCTGCATCTGACGAACCGCCCAACGATAAACGTCCCAGCCGAGATGGATCATGCTGTTCTGCTTGAGCAAATCATCATAGAACTTGTTTCGTGAAACCAATCCCGGATGATGGCTCGCTTCATCGTCTATCTCAATTGCGATCCGCTTTGCGCCGTTCTCTATCATGAAATCGGCGAATCGATCGTTATTGTAGATATCGAAAAAGTGGTACTGACTGTATAAAAAGCCTGCCTTTTCAGCGCCGAAAGTATCAGAAAACAAGTCGATAAACAGGTCTTCTGCCGTACTGCCCGATGCAGATTGTAAGGCCCTGCTCATGACTCTTTTACTTCCTTTAAGAAAATCTTTTCTTCGAAGCCGCCACGCTTATGTGCCTTTTCGATCCGAACCGATTCAAGATCTTCGATCGTGTACCCGCGCGCTTTAACAATAGCGTACATCACCTCGAGCATATCGGCAAGCTCTTCTATGCTCTTATCCGCCTGATACTCGGCGCATTCTTCATTCAGTTTGCGGTCGAGTTCAATGAGATATTCCTCATTTGAGAGAGTTCTGGTAACAGGTGTTTTTCCGCATTTCGTGATGATTTCGGGAATCAGATCACGGACAAGTTTGTTATAAGTCGGCATAGTGTCCACCTCTCTTTGCTATGTGCTTTCATTCTATCATCATTACATGAACAATTCAAGACAATATCCGTCATTCGCGACAAGAGATTCGGATAGTTCACATAACCATAAATAATACTTGACTTATTCGTTTTTCATGGTATTGTGTTGTGCTTGTAAGGAGCGTGAGCGCATGAACATACTTGAAGAACTGTACTATGGTAATATACGACCTACGGATAAGTCGCAGAGCGAGGAAGTCAGGAGAGCTTTAGCAGACACGGTCAATGCGGAAGTGTCGCTGATGGAGATTCTCTCAGATGATCGGCAGAAAGAAAAGCTGTCTAAGATCTCGGAGCGATACAGCAAGCTGATCACTCTCACCGAACGAGACAGCTTTATCGAAGGGGTTCGCCTTGGGGCTGAGTTGATGGCAGACCTCACATCACATACCATATAAATCAAAGAAAGAACAGCGGAACAGACGCATATAGATTGCGACTGCTCCGCTGTTTTCGGTTATGTGTGATTAATTAATCATACACAAGCGTATCCCATTACTGCTTAAAAGCCTGTCACAGGCGAGATATTTCGGCACGAGAGAAACGATTCTGCGCATAATAAAACACACGCGATTGGTAACCCTCACGCGTGTGTCCTATTTATCTGTTTGTACCGAAACAGAAGAGTCGTTTGACTCCCGAAGCTCCGGTAATTCTACTCTTTTTTGATTGTTTTTCAAGAATTCTGTGAGAATATTTGCATCAAAAAATGCCGCGCCAACCAAAGAAAACCGGTTAGTCCTCTGTGTACTCATGCGGAGTCGGCTTATATTCATCGGTGTGATACTTCTCGTAGTTCGAAGCGGTCTCAACCTTATATTTTCTGATAAGCTCTTGCCTGATTTGTTCAAGAGAAATCTCACCGTTCACCCACTTATCAGCAAGCTGTTTCGTATCGTCTGATACGGGGACGCCTTCGATGCTGTTGATCGCATACGCCAATTTTTCAGCGCGTCTGCGTCTTGCTTTTTCTTCTTGGTCAAGCATGGAAATCCCTCCTTGTAAATATTGTACCCAATGGATATGCGTTAGTCAAGGTCGCGGTAAGCGGATCATTGAGATGTTTCATCGCTTGCTTTCGGATCGGATTTGCGTGCAGCTTTCAAATAGATCGCTTGAATTTCCGTCAGAAACGCGAGTTTATCTTCCTCAGATAATGCATCGCTTTCAAATATTTCGGTCACGGTTTTCAAAACTTCCTGCCGATTTTCGATATAGCTTTCAGGCGTCGGGTTGACTCCGTACATCAAATATCTGGCAGAAGATCCGAGCGCTGCCGCAAGTTTTTCAATCGATTCTATCTTCGGTTTGCTGGTTCCCGCCTCATAATTTTGGATGGTTCTCGGGGAGAGTCCGCTCATTTCTGCAAGCTGTGTGCGAGATAATTTCTGGCGTTTTCTCATTACCTGAAGACGGTTTCCGATATTTTTCATTTAAAACACCTCAAAATTTTAGCAGTTTTTTGCTAAATATCTATTGACAAACAGGAATATATTTGCTAATATATAAACTGTAACGGGCAAAAACTTGCCTGTTTTGTTATGATGTTATCATAGTTCTGCTAAAATGTCAACGGATATTTTAGCAGATAATTGCCTCTTCTCTAATTATTTTGATCGGTAATATAAAACCATGAAAACTGAATAAAGATGTATCTTCAACCTTCCCTGCGGTGCGTGTAACATCAGAACCACGCAAGCCAGCTGAGTCAGAGAAATATGGCGAGTATCTCTCAGGGCTCTGATATCGGGGTGCAACCCCCGATGTGGGCAATGATAGCCGTAGGGTAACAATGATACTTCCATCCAGCCACAGTCCGAGCGTTAGAAGCGTCGCAGGCAATGGGGATGGCCGGTGGGAACCGGTGGCGTCACATGATACCAATGCGGTCAAAGGCATGACCTGAAGATATATCTCCCGAATGATCGCACGGATCAATCGGAACTTTAAAAATATCCTACGGGATAACTATACCCTTTTTCAGTCGTATCAATTGTAGTTTCAGCTCACGGATTGTTGCTTTTGACGAATCTCGTTTAGATTCGATTTTGAAGCAGGAGAAAAGAGGGTGGCTTGCTTTTCGCCACCCTCTCCCTCACTTCGGACGGCAGAGCCGACCGTTAAGCCATTTTTGAGAGGTATTCGATCTCCTCTTTTAGGTGGCTTGCTTGAAGAAATTTTGAAATGAATTCGGCTATATGAACCGATTTTGCCGATATTTCAAGCCTAAAACAATGGATAACAAAAAAGGGAGGTGAAATTATGCCCAAAACAAAAAAGAAAAGTGTGCGTTATTCTCTGAATGAGGAAACAGTCGAAATGATTCAGAATAACTACAGAAAAGCACACTGCCGTTATCCGGCACACTATGTTGAGAAAGCGGTAGACTTTTATACCGGTTATATTAACTCAGATCGCGACAGTTATTATCTGCCGAAAGCGTTGCTTTCTAACCTGAAAGCCATCATTGACGTCGCTATGTCACAACAGAATCGTATGCTGTTTAAGCAGGCGGTAGAGATCGCTATGATCGAAAATATCCTCACGGTTATCGGCGATTTAGATCACGGTGACGTCGATCGTTTACGCGGTGATTGCGTGGAAATCGTCAAGCGAACGAATGGCAATTTCAAGTTCGAAAATGCGATTAATTGGCAAAGAAGATAAAGAGATTTTAGCTGAATAATCAGGAATAATCTACCAAAAATAATGATAGTTTTCATTCGAAAAAGGAGGAAGATCACGTGAAAACTTTCCATGTACTTTACAAAGATTACACGATAGATTCGAGGTGGTTTCGACACTGAGCGCAACAGATTTTCGGTAAAGCGATGATGCTTTATGTTGAGTTTATTTTCGGGAGGCGAGCCGTATGCAAATCGATGTTCATAACGATAAGAAGCTGGTATGCATTTGGCTCAGCCATAAAGAGGCGGATCAGATGGAGAAAACAGAGGAACATCTGAAAACTCTGTACGCCAAATACAAAAAGATAAAATACCATGTCGCTGTATTTCAACCCGGACACGAGGACGTGTTTGAGCTGACAAGCGAGCTGTTAAAATACAACCGAAGGCTCTTTGCAGAGCGCGAAGTTCAGGCAGAGAAAGAACGGAACAAGGCTGAACAGCAAGCTGAGACGCCTGACGATGAACCGCTCGACGAAGAATATTATGAAGAAAGTAACGCACCGATTATGGTGATGTAAACATGAATGGGGGCGCCGATTTCGGTCGGCGTCCCTTAACTTCATTTGAAATATCTCTTGCTTTATGCAGATAAATATGATACAATATTATCTACAATATAAGAAAAAGAAGGTGGAAAATATTGACAGAAACATATGATATCGCAGGCTATTGTCGTATCTCTGTCGACGAGGAACAGGATCGTGACAACACCTCGATCGAGAACCAGAAGCACATGATCGAGGAATTTGTCAAAGAGAAATTCCCCGACAGCTCGCTGACTTTCTTCGAAGATCGTGACCGTTCGGGCTACACCTTTGAACAGCGCGAGGGCTATCAGAAGATGCGCAAAAAGCTCCTTGACCATCAGCTCGATATCCTGGTCGTCAAAGACTTCTCCCGATTCTCACGCCGCAACAGTCGCGGATTGGTGGAGCTGGAGGATCTGCGTGACTTCGGCGTGCGCATCATTTCCATCGGCGACGGGATCGACTTTCCGAACGACGATGACTGGCTGAAAATACAGTTCCACTTCCTTCTCAACGAGATGCCCGTCACCGACGCATCCAAAAAGGTTCGCGCCGTCGTGAAGCATCGTCAGCAGGACGGCAAATGGATCTGCGCCGCGCCATACGGCTACATCATCAACGCACGGCAGGAGTTTGAGGTCGTTCCCACCGAAGCGGATATCGTCCGCACAATCTTCAAGCTGTATCAGGACGGCTGGGGCTACAAGAAGATCGCCAATCATCTGACCGACGAAGGCATCCCCACGCCGCGTATGTCGGAGCGACAGCGCAAAGAAGCCGAGGGCAAAGACTACAAGCGAGAGATCAAGTCCGCTTGGGCGATCGCAACGGTGGAAGGAATTCTGAAAAATGACTTCTACATCGGCACGATGCGCGCAAGCAAATACACCCGCAAGAAGATCAACGGCAAAGATATCAAGCGTGACGAGAGCGATCATATCGTCATCGAGAACCATCACCAGGCGATCATCACTTACCGTGAATTCGCCACGGTGCGAGCGCTGCTCGAGAGCCGTTCCACAAATCACTATCGCGGTCAGAAAAAGTATGATAATGTATATTCGGGATTCCTCGAGTGCGGCGACTGCGGCAGTCCGATGTTCGCCATGAGCCGTTCCGATCTCAAAGAAGCATATCGCTGCGGCACCTATCACCGTCGCGGCGCAAAGGCTTGCTCCAGTCACCATATTCGTGTGGAAACGCTCGACGCCATGCTCAAAGAATACATTCAGAAGGTGCTGGACAATTCACAAAACGCATTGGAAAAGCTGAACGCCGAACTCGCAAACGAGGACAAGGATATCGCCGAGACCGACAGAAGCGCGGAAAACCTCGAAGAAGTCCTCCTTGAACTACAGGAAGAGCTGAAAGCGACAAAGCGTCAGCGCATCCGTGACATCGTCAAGCACCCCGATCAGGAAAGCATCCTCGAGGAAACCTATGACGAGCTGGAAGATGATCTGACAAAGCGCATCTCGGGACTGCAAAAGCAGATCGATCTGACGACCGACAAGCGCAACACGATCATCCGCGTGAACCGCGCGGAGAAAACGGCGCTCGAGGTATTCGACGATATCCTGCATAAGGAGAAGCTCGACCGCAACGACCTGCAGCTCGTGATCGACCGCATCTACGTCTATGAAGATCGCATCGTCATCAAGCTGAAAGCGGATATCGCGACCCTGCTGTGTATCGGCGATCTTGACGAAGATACGGAGGACGCCGTAAATTTTAAGCAAGGCATCATAAACAGCTTATCAACCGTCTTTGTTCAGCATATTTCTAATGCAAAGGACAAGGTTTATGATGTCAATGTTATCAGTGACGGTGACCCGCTGGAGATATACACCGCGACGGATGGAGAGGTTATCTTCAAGAAATATTCACCGGTCGGGGAACTGAGCGAATTTGCGGCGCAGTACGCGGACGTGCTCTCGCGGATCAGCGCGATGCCGACACTGATCTGTGACCGCGATCATGTGATTGCGGCAGCAGGCGTCAGCAGGCGCGAATACCTCGAACGCAGGATCACGCCGGTGCTCGAAAACTATATGGAGAGCCGCCGCTCCTACAGCGCGCATCAAAGCTCCGTCGACAACGTCCTGCCGGTCGAAGGGCTGAATCAGCCCGCGGCAGTCATCTACCCCATCATCGCTGCCGGAGATGTAACGGGTGCGGTAGTGATGCTCAAAGGAGATCGTGTCCAAAACCCTACCGAAACAGAGCTCAAGCTCGCCCAATCCGCCGCGGCATTTCTCGGCAAGCAAATGGAAGAATAGGCAAAAGAAAACCGCTGTACCAACGCAGTACAGCGGTTCTGCCTATTTTAAGAACTTTTTTAACGTCGTTTCATCCTGGTGCGGAAACAGCCGGATAAAATGCTCCATCAGCCGCTCATAGGATTCTTCGGGTGATCGCCGGTACACAGCAGAGGTGAAGGCTTTTCCCATCAACACCTCAGGCGTTGTATACTCCGCTACGCCCCAACCGTACGACTCACCGTTCTTGTTTTTAAGATACACAAAGTCGTTGACCAGCACATAACACTGACTTTGCAGGCGGGTAATCATTGTATCAAAGCCCTTGACGCCGCCCTTGCGGTAATCTCCGCGCTTTTTCAGCTCTTTGGACAGGATCGGCGCGTGCGATTCGATCAGATCATAGAGCTGTTTGTCCTTTAAGGGAACGAGACCGTCGTCAAAACGCGCGTCAAAATCATAGCCGTCACGACGATAGTTCGCAAAATCAGGGAACCACTCAGAGCTGATATAGCAGGCTTTTTTTCCAAAAAACTTGCCGTAAGCACAGCCTGTCTGCCGGATCACGGGGCCTTTCCACTCCCAGACAGGCCAGCTGCCGTCGACGGTGTTATACCAGCACCCCTGTGTGACGTGCTCTTCGATCGAGAATCCCTCGATTGAATTGGTAAAAAACGGCAAAAAACCGAATTTTTGTATAGCGTTTATCAGGTCATCCATGCTGTTGATGGTCAAATCTTCCAGCTTCACGGCATCCCCCGTCAATGATATCTGACGCGAAAACCGCGTTCGTCGGGATCGACGTCGATGGTTTTTTCTTCCATATAGTCGATGCGGATATATCTGCCGCGTTGGATGCCCTCGATGGTATCTGCAATCTGGCGCTCGGTACCCTGGATCTCCATCGTCACCGAGCCGTCATACTCGTTCCGCACCCATCCGGTCGCACTACACAGGTCGGCGGCGCTTTTGGCATAATAGCGGAAACCAACCGCCTGAACGCTGCCGTAAAAGCGGATATATTTTCGGATTATGTTTCTTTTTGTAAACATCCTGCCCCTCCGATATTGCCTAATGAGGATTTTTATGGTATCATCATATAATTGAATGATGATGTTGTCAAGAGCCGAATCATCGCTGTTAACGGTGAAGAGAATTGACTCTACCGACAGGAGTGCGGAGATTTTCGTCACCACCCTGCAGCTTTGAGCGCAAGAATACACGGTCGGAATTTCCCGCTGTCATGCGAACCCTACCGTTGGTAGAGAGAAAAAATCGCTCTACATCCGGTAGACAGAACTCCTCTTTTATCTACCGAAGAGGTTGGTTATCGTAGACGAAAAAATTTCAAAAATAGCTTTTCTTTTTCCGCAATAATATTTATAATAGAATTGACATGTATGGGTCGCTTTCGGTCGGATCGCGCAGTGCAAACCACAACGTTTGAGAAACGCCTGAAACACATCGGTACGGCAAACGATATCGCGCGATTAGCAACCGACGTGACCGTATTGGACATACGCAGATATCGTATAAGGGAGGGAGCAGGTCTGGACAAGCGAGACGTCATCTACTACAGCGACGAGCTGAACGATGAGTTTTCTACCGCGGTGATCGAGCCGCGCAAGATCGACGAAAGCTATATTTACGACAGACACGGCTTTTTCCGGGCAGTCAGCCGCTTTTTTTGGTACCGTATCATCGCGACCCCCTGCGCGTTTCTCTATGTCAAGCTCCATCTCCACCAGCGCACTGTCGGCAGAGAAAAACTCAAGCCCTTTCGCAAACGGGGCATTTACCTCTACGGCAACCACACGCAGGCGGTAGGCGATCCGTTCACACCGAATGTCTTTTGCTTTCCGCAGAGGGTATCGTTCATCGTCCACCCCAACAACGTGTCGATGCCCGTTTTGGGACGAATCAATCCCTCGCTGGGCGCGATCCCGCTGCCCGATACGCGCGAAGCATACCGCAGCTTCAACACCTGTATACAGGGACGTATCGAGAAGAACGGCGCGGTTGTGATCTATCCGGAAGCGCATATCTGGCCGTACTACACCAAGATCAGACCTTTTCCCGACGGCTCCTTCGGCTATCCCTGCAAGGACGACTCGCCGGTGTTCTGCTTTGTAAACACCTACCAAAAGCGCGGCAACAAAAAATCTCCGCGCATGGTCACCTACATCGAAGGCCCCTTTTACCCTGACATGGATCTGTCGCTCAAACAGCGCAGAAAAAAGCTGCGCGACGAAGTATATGAAACCATGTGCCGCCTGTCGGAACACTCTGACACGGAGGTCATCCGATACATACGAAAGGAAAATGCCGCGGATCATCCGGCGGCTGAAACATAATATGCTGAACGTACTGTTTTGCGGCAACGACGGCGTGTTTGACGGCTTTCTGACCTGCGCGCTTTCGATGATGATGCGCACAAAATCCAGAGAACCCTTCTCATTTCACATCTTCACGATGTCGCTGACGCGGATTGATAAGCGATATACGCCGATCCCCGACGACCACGTCAGGATGTTCAATCAAACGGTTAAGGAATTTAACCCGAAAAACACAGTCAAGGTAACGAACGTGACCGCACTGTATGAAAAGGAGCTGGGCAAATGCCCGAACGAGGGCGCGTACTGCTCGCCCTATACACTGATTCGCCTGTTGGCGGACATGGTGCCGGGAATGCCCGACAAGCTGCTTTACCTCGACGCTGATATCATGTTCAACCGCGATCCGCACCTGCTCTATGATACCGACGTCAGCGCGGTGGAATATGCCGCCGCAAGAGATCACTACGGCAAATACCTTCTATATCCGAACTACGTCAACGCGGGCGTAGTCCTGTTCAACATGAAAAAGTGCCGCGAAACAGGGCTTTTTACAAAGGCACGCGCGGAGCTGAGAAGAAAAATGTTTCTCTTTGCCGACCAAACGGCGCTCATCCATGCCACCGCCAAGAAAAAAATGTTGCCCCAGCGGTTCAACGATCAGAAATTTCTGCACGACCACACCGTGGTACGGCATTTTTCCAAACGCCTTTTCTGGCTGCCCTTTCCTCACACCGAAAACATCAAACAGTGGCAGGTAGACAAAGTGCATGAGATTTTTCGCTATCATCAGTTTGACGATATCCTCGATAAATACCAAGAGCTGATGAAACAGATGAGATAACGGAGGAGAAAATCAATGGCTAAACCGAACATCCCGATCTTCTACGCATGCGATGACAACTTTGTCAAATACACGATGGTGTCGATCTACTCGCTGATCGAGAACGCCTCGACAGACTGCGACTATACCATCTATATCCTGCATACCTCTATCCGCGAAGAAACCAAGCGTCAGGCGTTGGAGCTGGAAAAGCCGGGCTTTTCGATCGTATTCACCGACGTAAGCGACCGACTTGCCGCGGTAACAAAAAATCTCCCCGTGCGTGACTACTACTCCAAAGCGACCTACTTCCGCCTTTTCATCGCGGATATGTTCCCCGAGCTTGACAAGGCGCTGTATATCGACAGCGATACCGTCATACAGGGCAATATCAGCGAGCTGTACCTGACCGAGCTGGGCGACTACTGGCTTGGAGCCTGTCACGAACAAGCGATGGTGCAGGCGGATCACTACGGCACCTATGCCGAGAGCGTCGTCGGCGTATCGCGCTACAATTTCTTCAACGCCGGCGTTCTGCTGATTAACTGCACGCGTTCCAGAGAGAGCGGACTGCTCAAAAAGTTTGCTGAGCGTCTTGCTGAGTACGATTTTGTTGTCACGCAGGACGAGGACTACCTCAACCTGATCTGTAAGGATCACATCCTCTGGCTCGACCAGAGGTGGAATACCGAGGTCTACTGTAAGTTTGACTATCCGATCGAGGAAGCGAAGATCATCCACTACATCATGACTTCCAAGCCGTGGCACTATGCCGACTGTGTCGGCGGAGACATCTTCTGGCGTTACGCTGAGAAAACCTCCGCGTATCCCGCCTTAAAAGAGGAGCTTGACAGCTATACCGACGAGGAACGCTCCCGCGACGAACAGGTAATGTTCAACCTGGTGGAGCTTGCCAAACAGGAGACAGAGCGCGACGATAACTATCAGCGTCAGCTCAACAGCTCCGTCCGCGCCAAGGATCGCGTCGAGATCCTCGAGAAGATCAAGCGCTATGAACGCGAGGGACGCTTCTCTGAGGACGTCGAGGACGATCCGCCCTCACGCACCCTCATGCCCGACGAGATCAAATACGGCACCAAGGGGATCAAAAAGCGCGTCAAAAGCAAGCTTGCCTTCGCCGCGGCAAGATACTTTGTCAACTCGCTGATCGACGATAAAAAGCTGATTATCAAGGAAATCAAAGGGATCGAGAACTTCAAGAACCTCAACACCGGCGCGATTATCACCTGCAACCACTTCAACGCCTTTGACAGCTTTGCCATCCAGCTGGCGTATGACGCCGCCGAACAGCCCAACCGCCGTTTCTACCGCGTTATCCGCGAGGGCAACTACACCTCCTTCCCCGGATTCTACGGCTTTTTGATGCGCAACTGCGACACCCTACCCCTGTCCTCTAACCTTGGCACAATGAAAAAATTCATGCTGGCTGTGGACGAGCTTCTGGGAGAGGGTCACTACATCCTCGTCTATCCCGAGCAGTCGATGTGGTGGAACTATCGCAAGCCCAAGCCCCTCAAAAACGGCGCTTACATCTTTGCCTACCGCAACAACGTCCCTGTGCTGCCGTGCTTCATCACGATGAAGGACTCTGATATCATGGGAGAGCTGGGCGTCAAGGATATGCTGGACAAAAACTACAACCTCTGGAAAGAAATCTACGAACGCGAGTATCAAATGCCGCTCGTCTACGAAACAGAGAATCCCGAAAAATAGCCGCTCCCCCATCGGCTTCGGTATCAGCCGAAATATTATTACAGAAAGAAACAACGGCACGGCCCAAACACTTGGACTGTGCCGCTTTTTTATCAGATTATACTAAGTTTCCATTAAACGCTTTAACAAATTTATTAACGGAAAATTTCGTAGAACGAGGCGGACGACGCAGACAGGCTGGCGCCTGTCAAGGAGGTACGGAATTTAACGCAATAAATGTTAAAGTGTTTTAATGAAACTTAGTATTAAGTATTCAGCTCTTTGCTTTCAAACGCTTGGTCGCTAACCTGCGTTTCCGGAGCGTGGATGAACTGAGTAAGGTTATCACAGCCGCCGAACGCCCATGCATAGACCTTTTTCAGCCCCTTACCGCAGACAACCTTTTTCAGGTTCTTACAGTCCTTGAACGCAAAGGGCGGGAGGGTCACAAGATGATCGGGGAGAGTAATCTCTTCTATGCCGCAGCGCACAAAGGTATAGCCCCACAGACTGCTCAGCGCACGAGGCAGTTTCAAGGAAGTCAGCTTGTCACAGCCGTCAAAGATAAACTCGCCCATATCAGTCACCGTGTCGGGAATATGAACAGATTCGATCTCGCCGTGGCCGCTGAACACACCGTCGCCGATGATAGTAACAGGCGCTCTGCCGTAGCTGTCGGGGATCGTGACATGTGCTTCGTCACCGGTATAGCCCGTGATACAATAGGTGCCGTCCTCTAACGGCTTATAAAAAAATTCCTGCATAATACACCTTTAGATTGATAGATCGTTGCGTCAGAACGATGAAGAACCGCCGCCACCGCCACCGGATGACGAACCGCCTCCGCCGCCTCCCCCACCGCCCGAGGAAGAGGAACCGCCGCTCGAAGAACCGCCGGACGCAAAAAATATACGCAGAATGATCAGCAGAACCACCACCCAGCCGCGCGGCTCGGTATCGGTACATCGAACCGACGGCGCCGCCGTCATCAGATATCCTGAGCCGACAGCGAAGATATTGCCTTCATTGTGCTTGACAAGGGGGTTGAATCCCCCGGAGAATACGATACCGACAACCAGCACAAACGCGAGCATCAGACCAATCACCGCAAAGCTGATGTATTTCATCGGCTCGGCGATACGGTTGCCCTGCAAAACCTGATGAATCTGCGCATATGCCTCTGCGGCACATCGGTAGTAGTCGCCCGAAGAAGCGTAGCCGCTGACGTTGTCGGTGATCGACCGCGCGTAAGAGCGCGACACCATCGAGTAGATCGCACCGTCAGACTGGAAGGTAACCTTGCGTACTCTCATATTGATAGCGAAAATACCCGAGCTTTCGTCGCCGTAGAGAGAATAGCGCATCCGTTTTGCCTGGTCGATCTCGTTATAGGTGTATTCGTCGGTCGACCAAAAGATGATATCGCCGTACTCGGTGATCGGTTTCATCACTTCAACCAACGAGCTTTCCTGCTCTGCGGTCAAAAGATCATTGTCATCGCGGATCAGCACCTGAAAACCTGTTTGGGGATTGGTATACTGCGCGTCGTCGCGCTGTGCCGCAAAAGCGCCGCCGCAAAGTACGGACAGCAGCATGATCGCGAGAAACGCGCAAACCGTCAGCCTGACAAGCTTAGTTTTCATCATACGCCGCCCCCTTCTTTCGGAACTGGGGCGGTTGCCGTTTGGCAATCTCCGCCTGAAAGCGGATATGGCTGAGCATCATCCAAAACAACTCGCCCGCCATCACAAGACAGCCGAGGTAGGAGATCGCGTTATACGCCGGGTCAAGAAACGCCGTGACTGCACCGATGACAACCGTACCGATCACCACAAGCAGCCGTATCATGTCCTGCTTTTTAAACCGCTTGGCTTCGTCCGTGTCGATCAGCCCTGTCTTCTTATTCACCGCGAGCGAGAAATTGTGCCGCAGGATAATCGTGCCCAGAATCAGCAGGATAATGCTGACGATCAGCGCGACATTCGCTTTGATCGAGGGCAGGAAGAAGAATGCGCCGATCGTCAAAAGTCCCGTCAGCAAAACGGTCAGCAGAACCTTCCACGGAGATACGGGCAGATCAGCGGACACCCTTCCGGTTTGTCCGTTGACGGCGGCATAGGTGATCTTGTCCTTATTGCGGTAACTCATGAACCACACCGGATACAACACGCGGTGCGCCGCGGTGATGCGGGTCGGCACGCGTGTTTTCGCGTCGTCGATCTTCATCACGGAAGCGCCGTGGTTTGCCTTTGCGACACTCTTGCTGTGCGAGATCAGCCGCGCAGAGTGATCCTTCATGCTGTCGACGCCTTTTTGGTCATAGTCGTGGGCGTCCACATCGCCGATATCGGCATAAAAACCGCTGAGATAACCCGGCGCGAACGGTCGGTGGCCGGTCGGATCAAAAGGCGCGATATCCTCGCTGATACGGTCGTCAAAACCGCGCGAGGCGTCATGTCCGTAGCCCTCGAGCTTTGCGTCAATATTGCCCCTGATCTCGTAAAAGCTTCGCGCAAAAGCGCCTTTTTTGTCACCCTTGACAGTGAAAGCACCCTGCTGTACCGCGTCGTAGCACCAGTACGGCATGTAGATACCGCGAAACCCCTCGATCAGCTGCGGATCGCGGTAGCGTTTGGAGACAAACGGATTGTTTTTGACCTCTTTGACATAGAGCTCCTTGCACTGTTCTTTTGTGATCTGAAACGGTATCACATATTCAGGCTCCCACTGACGGTGGATCCTGTCAAACAGCATCGACGCGCCGCCGCAAAACGGACAAAAGCCGACAGCGTCGTTTTTATCGGTTGTCAACAGCTCACCGCCGCAGGAAGGACAGGTAAAAACATAGGAGTCAAACATCGGCTGACCCTGTGCTTCTTTATCGGTGATACGGGTCGAGTCGGGATCATACCTGCCGTCACAGGAAGGACAGACCATCATCTGTGACGCGATATCAAATCGCAGACCCGCTCCGCATCCGGGACAGTGGATCATAACAGAAACTCCTTTCCGAATAAAGGCAATACCGCACCGTCAAGGTGTGCGGTATTGCCTAAATCATCAATTAAATCAATTTATCTGACAAAGAGTATGCCGATCGCGATCAGAACGATGAAGAGGATGATGCCGACGTGGCGCACCTTTTCTTCGTTCAAGAGACCGAGAAACTCTCTGAGAAATGCGTTGGGGAAGAAATACCACTTGGTCTTTGTAGGGATACCCTCTGCCTTGAAACCGTTTTTCAGAGACAGGACATAGCCGCGGAAAATATGATAATTGGTAGTGGAAAAAGCGATCTTTTTATTCTCAAAGTCGTCGGTGGACTTTTCGATCACCTCGCGGGCGAATTTCAGATTCTCTTTGGTGTTTGTGCTCTTATCTTCTTTTAGGATAAACTCAGGCTTCACGCCCTGCTCCTGAAGATAGTTCGCCATCGCCTCTGCCTCGGACATGATCTCGTCGCTGCCCTGACCTCCGGCAGGGACAAAAGTCGCCTGTTTGCCGGTGGCTTTCAGCTGACGCTTCGCAAATGACAGCGCGCTGTCGACCCTGCCCTTGAGCAGCGGGGTCAGACCGCCGTCGCGGCGGATCGCGCAGCCGAGGATGACAATATAGTCGCGGTCATAGGGCGGCGTATGGTTAGCCGCCATGGAAGCGCATACGACGATCGAAACGAACATGCACTCAAAGTAAGCGATGACAAAGCTCAGGATGTAACGGATCGCGGACAAGGTTGTCGAGCCGTAAAACAGCGTACCGAACGGACCGAAGTTCAGCGTAAAGAGCAGCACGACCAGCCATACAGCGCTGATAATGATGCCGAGCATGTTGACAGGACGGAAGCCCTCGCGACGGATCAAAGCGATGTTGCTGATCGTGACCGCGATCGCTAGGATCAGCATCGGAACGAACATCAGCAAGCAAAGCCATCTGCCGGTCTGCGTAATCAGGAAGACCAGATCGGTAAAGCTGTTCAATACATTGTTGAGCAGCTTGTAGATCACGACCGCCAGCAAAACAAAGATATATAGGGATACACCGCCGTAAGCAACCATCTTGTATGAATAATTGTTTTTGCGGAAAGCCTCGATAAACGAACCGATCATGATAGCCAGCATGATTCCCATCATGCAGAGGAAGGCATAGGTCAGGAACTTATAGCCGCGGAAGTTAATACTGCCGTCGCGGTGTTCAATGATCGTTCCCATCACGTTGACAGAAAACTGCGTTTTGAATGTGATAACGTCGCCGTTGGTTTTGGCGGTAAACTCTGCGTCGATATCGCCGGACTCGTCCGACTCGAGATACAGGATAATCTGACCGTCTTTGTCAAGCTTGAAGTCGTTCAAAATTACGATATCATCCTTGCTGCACGACATGAGGACTTCGTTCACGGTTGTGTCGGGGGTAACGTAAACAGAACTTCTCATCACATAGTGGTCGCCGACGTAATCGACATAGGCGAGGGACGCGAGGATGAAAATCACCAGCATCAGATTGAGGAAAATAAAACGTTTTTTAAACCTGCGCGGTTTTTTGACTTTTTCTTTTTCTTTTCTCATATGCTCCTCCGTTCTCCCGTACCGAGTCATTGACCGGTACGCATATTCAGACATCGTTATTGTAACATTTTTCGATCTAAGATTCAACCCACACAACAATGAAATTTTCACATACTTTTCACATTGACATCAAATGCACTTCATATAGAGGCGTTATCCTATAGTCAAAGAAATAAATTACCCTATGACAGGAGGCAAACACCATGAAAAAAGTTCACAGAAAATCAACGTTGAAGATCGCGTCTGTCCTGATGGCGGCGGCGATGACGGCATCCTTTGCGGCATGCGGTGCGGGTAACTCCTCTGAGACAACCGCACAATCAGCAACGCCCGACACAGCGAGTGAAGCGGTTCTCGCCACAACAGCCGAATCCGGCAAAAAACCGCTTTCCGCGAACGATATCACCATCAACGATACCATCGAGAACAGCGCAAACGGCGAACACGCGATCCTCGCCGACAACGAAACCGCAAGCTACAGTAATACAAAGGTCGTCAAAACCGGCGACAGCGACAGCGGCGATGAAGCTGACTTCTACGGCGACAACGCGGCGATCTTTGCCACAAACGGAGCGACTCTCAGCCTCTCCGATATGGTGGTTGACACCTCCGGCAAGCACGCCAACGCCGTTTTCAGCTACGGAGAGGGCACAACCGTCAACGTCAGCGACAGCTACATCACCACCTCGGGCAACTGCTCGGGCGGTATCATGACGACCGGCGTCGGCACGATGAACGCAAAGAACCTCACCATCGAAACCTCCGGCAACTCCTCAGCGGCGATCCGATCCGACCGCGGCGGCGGTGACGTCAACGTCAGCGGCGGCAGTTATACAACCTCGGGTACCGGATCGCCGGTTATCTACTCGACCGCCGATATCACCGTGGATAACGCGACGCTTACCTCCACCGCCTCACAGGGAGTCGTGGTCGAGGGCAAGAACAGCGTCACGCTGAACAACGTCACCCTGAACGCCGACAACAACAAGAAAAACAGCGACAAATCCGCCTACTATCAGGCGGTGATGATCTACCAGAGCATGTCCGGCGACGCTGCAGAGGGCACCTCGTCCTTTGAGATGAACGGCGGTACGCTCACAAACGCCAACGGCGACATCTTCTTTGTCAACAACACCGCAACCGAGATCAAGCTAAGCGAAGCGAACATCGTCAACAACGACAGTGACGGCGTATTCCTCAGAGCCGCCGCGGCAGGATGGGGCAGCGAAGGCAAAAACGGCGGTCAGGTCAGCCTGTACGCCGCAAAGCAAACCATCAACGGCGATATGATCGTCGACGATGTCTCAAATCTCAACCTCTGCCTCAAAGACAGCTCTGTGTTTAACGGCGCGATCAACTCTGACGGTCAGGCGGGCGAGGTCTATGTCGAACTCAGCGGCGGTTCCAAGTGGGTGCTGACCGGCGACAGCTACATCACCTCTCTGACCTGTGACGCAGACAGCATCGACCTCAACGGTCATACCCTTTACGTCAACGGCGTCGCCTACACCGCGGGCTCTGCTTCAACAGGCGAATCCATCGCGGTCGTCTCCACAGGCGGTCACAGCGGCGACGCTCCCGACAAGCCCGGCGAGGGCGGCGATCACAACGACGGCGGCACACCTCCCGCAAAGCCCGACTGATTTTTGATTCTATCCATTACCACTTTCTTTTTCATGATAACTTCTTTACCGCAGCGACAGCCATCCCGCAAAGGATGGCTGTCGCTGTATCTATCTGCATTATTCCGTGACGGTCTCGCCTGTCCAGTAGATGATCCCGCCGAACTCGACAATATTGGTGTAGCCCATATCCGCAAGCTTCTGCGCCGCTTCCTTACTGCGCCTGCCGCTGCGGCAATAGACCAGAATCATTTGATCTTTATCGGGCAGTTCGGGGATATCTGCTGAACCGATCGTTTCGTTCGGCACGCAAATCGCGTTTGGGATATGACCGCTTTTATACTCTTCCTGCGTGCGCACATCAAGGATGATATATTTCTGCTCCTTTTCCATCATCTCCATCGCTTTCGAAGAAGAAATCTGCGTATATGCCGTGCTCTTCGGCGCTTCGGTCGCAGTCTGTGAAGCCGCTCCGCACGCCGAAAGCAGTATCATCATCAAGGCCAACAAGATAATCACCGGCTTTTTCATCTTATTCCTCCGTCGTAATTTCATTTAGTATTTCGTCCGCAATCTGAGCCGCCGTTCGACACAGTTCGGGACAGGGGCGCTTGCGATAATACTCTGCGGTACGCGCTTCGGGATCGCTCCCCTCCTTCGCGCCGCAGCCGCGAAGGAGCTCACGGCAAATGATTGAACCGTTTTTCTCCCTGAACCGCCGCGCAAATTCCTGTATCAAATGATAGTGGTCAGTCTTCGCCTGTCGGTCATCGGGATCGGCATAACCTTTTGTCAGCCCCAACACCATACAGGCGCCCGATACTGCGCCGCATACCTCGCGCATACGCCCCAGCCCTCCGCCGAAGGAGGACGACAGCATCGCTGCGGTCTTTTCATCCAAGCCTGTCACATCCCCGAACGCCAGCAACACGCTCTGGGAGCAGTTATAACCCTGTCGGAACAATTCTTCCGCGCGTGTTCCGTGATCCATCCTATCACCTCATTGATCTCTTTCCACCATCTTACTATAAAAACGACGCGCCGTCAATCGCCGCATGCAAAAAGGCTCCGAGGAAAACCCCGGAGCCGAGAGAAAGTTTATCAGATTACTTGAGGCTGTTCTGGATCGCGACAGCTACCGCGACGGTAGCGCCGACCATGGGGTTGTTGCCCATGCCGAGGAAGCCCATCATCTCAACGTGAGCGGGAACGGAGGATGAACCCGCAAACTGAGCGTCACTGTGCATACGGCCCATGGTGTCGGTCATGCCGTAGGAAGCGGGACCCGCAGCCATGTTGTCGGGATGCAGCGTACGGCCTGTACCGCCGCCGGACGCGACGGAGAAGTACTTCTTGCCCTGCTCGTTGCACTCTTTCTTATAAGTGCCGGCGACAGGATGCTGGAAGCGGGTGGGGTTGGTGGAGTTACCGGTGATGGAAACGTCAACGCCCTCTTTGTGCATGATCGCAACGCCCTCGCGAACGTCATCAGCGCCGTAGCAGCGGACGTTAGCGCGCTCGCCGTCGGAGTAAGCGGTCTCCTTGACGATCTTCAGCTCGCCGGTGAAATAATCAAACTGTGTCTGAACATAGGTAAAGCCGTTGATACGGGAAATGATCTGAGCCGCGTCTTTGCCCAGACCGTTGAGGATAACGCGCAGCGGCTGCTCACGAACCTTGTTCGCGTTGCGGACGATACCGATCGCGCCCTCAGCGGCTGCGAAGGACTCGTGGCCCGCGAGGAAAGCGAAGCACTTGGTCTCGTTGGAAAGAAGCATAGCGGCGAGGTTGCCGTGGCCGATACCAACCTTGCGGTTCTCGGCAACAGAGCCGTCGATACAGAAGCTCTGCAGACCGATACCGATGTAACGGGCAGCTTCCTCAGCGTTCTTTGCGCCTGCTTTCAGAGCGATCGCGGCGCCTACACAGTAAGCCCAGCATACGTTCTCGAAGCAGATGGGCTGGATGCCCTTGGCGATCTCGTAGGGATCGAAACCGGCAGCCTGGCAGATTTCGCGGGCTTCCTCAACGGAGGAGATACCGTACTCGGCGAGAACGCCGTTGATTTTCTCTATACGTCTGTCGTAGTTTTCAAATAAAGCCATACTGTGCACCTCCCTTAGTCTTTACGCGGGTCGATATACTTCGCCGCGTTGTCCCACTGACCGTAGTGGCCCTTAGCCTTTTCGATCGCTTCGTTAGCGTCCATACCGGCCTTGATGAAGTCCATCATCTTGCCGAAGCTGATAAACTCGTAGCCGATGATCTCGTTGTCCTTGTTCAGAGCGACCTGGGAGCAATAGCCCTCGGTCATCTCGAGGTAACGGGGACCCTTTTCGCGGGTAGCGAACATGGTACCGACCTGCGAACGCAGACCCTTACCGAGATCCTCCAGAGAAGCGCCGACGAGCAGACCGCCCTCAGAGAACGCGCTCTGGGTTCTGCCGTAAACGATCTGTAAGAACAGTTCGCGCATCGCGGTGTTGATTGCGTCGCAAACGAGGTCGGTGTTCAGCGCCTCTAAAAGGGTCTTGCCGATCAGAATCTCGGAAGCCATCGCGGCGCTGTGGGTCATACCGGAGCAGCCGATGGTCTCGACCAGAGCCTCTTCGATGATACCCTCTTTCACGTTCAGTGTGAGCTTGCAGGCGCCCTGCTGGGGAGCACACCAGCCGATGCCGTGTGTGAAACCGGAAATATCCTTGATTTCCTTTGCCTGTACCCACTTGCCCTCTTCCGGGATGGGAGCAGGCCCGTGATACGCACCCTTAGCGACAGGGCACATATTCGTTACTTCTGCTGTGTAATACATAAGCTTTTCCTCCTTTAGTGTCAGCCGAGCCGATCACACGGCTCCGGCAGTAATCCAAGGTTAGCTATAAAACCTTATGTTAATTATAGACGAAGACCCGTGATAAGTCAATACATAGATTCATCAAAAACGCCAAAGAATCGCCGATTTTACGCGATATTTTGCCCTTTGACCCCTTTACACAGCGGCGCGGATGTGATATGCTTTTCTCATCGACCGAAAGGAGGTGCTGCGTATGAAAAACGCAGCCAGACTCCTGATACTGATTACGGTGGTGAGCATGTTGTTCCCTCTCTTCGGCTGCGGCAAGAGCAGGCAGTATGATATCCATAGCTATCTCGACAAACCGGCGGGCACCTTGCTGGTTGACTGGTACAGCCGCACGGTTGGCACGCCGATAACCATGCCGTATACGGAACTTGTGCTGTATACCCGCTCGCCCGACACGGTGCTGCTCGAGCACTATACCGAGGGCGGATCAGAGAACGAGCGGTGCGACCGCTACGTCGTCCCGGCCGAGGAAGCGCAGGCAGTGCTGGACGTCATCCGCAAAAGCGGCATGGAGCGGTGGAACAGCCGCAAGGAGCTATCCGCGATCTGCGGCAAATCCTACGTCTGCAAGTTTCCCGACGGCGAAGGCGGCTATATCCGCGTTACGGGCGAAAAAATGCCGCAGGATGGCAGCAGAGCCTTCGGCGAGGTAAGCGCGGCGATGTACGGCTTGATGAAAAACGAATACCTCGAAAAGTAACAGATACAGCAACAGCGTTTCCAACTGCGGAAACGCTGTTTTTCTCATATTATACCAAGCCTTTCCATATAGTAAAAAATCGCCCGAAGTTCGGGCGACAAATTTATATCAAACCGTTGTAATTTGCGAGTGGCGCATAGCCGAGCTCGTTGAGGATGCGGGCTTCTTTCATCATCAGCGCTTCCTTAGCGGCGGCGTCGGTGTAGTACTGACCCAGAAGATTCAGCACGCCGTGAACAGACGCGAAAACAATGCCCATCTCAAAAGGCTGGTTGTAGACCTTCACCAACTCGAGAATACGCTCGACAGAAATCACCAGCGTACCGAGGACTTCGCCCTTTTCTTCGGACGGGATTGCGATCACTTCGGGCGCCTCAAAGTTGCTGACACGTTTTTCCTCATAAGTATGAAGGATCTCGTTATCCGCAAAAGCGACGTGGATCTCCGCCTGCGCGTCATAGTGCTCTGATTGTAAGGCGGCATGACAGCTGCGGCGTACCAGCATACGGGTTCCTGAAGGGATCTTGAATTTTACCTGTGCGTTTTCAATGATTACTTTCAGATTACTCGCCATGTTCCCTCTCCTCTTTTATTTAAATGGGATTATAACACAGATTCTTTTCTTTGTCTACATTAAACAGAAGTAAAAGAAAAAAATTGTTGAAGATTCACATAATTCGAAAGTGATTTTATGCATTTTCACACCTTAAAAACAGCCATTTTAAGCCATTTCCGGCACTTTTTTCATTCTTTGCCGACACAGGGATTTTCTCGTACCAACGCAAAAAATGGCGCGCCGTATTTCTACAGCGCGCCGTGGTATTCAGCCGCAATCTTACTTTAGCATAAAGAACAGAGCGAAGGTGCCGGGGCCGCAGTGAGAGGTAATGACGCATCCCGCAGTCGACACGATGATCTCGTCACACTTTATCAGCTTCTTGAGTTCCTTTTTATAATACTTGCGCTCCTTATCGCTGAGGTCGCAGGTCGTGTGCAGAACGATACGGCTCGTGTCGATCTGTCCCTCAAACTCGGCGATTCGGTCACGCATATATTTTAGACGGCATACCTCATCCTTGCCGCGGTACTTCTTCGCGACGCTCATCGCGCCGTCATTGACGACGATAGAGGGCTTGATATTCAGAAGATTCGCGCCGAGCAGCGATATGCTTGAGCAACGGCCGCCTTTGTGCAAAAACTCCAGCTGGCTGAGCAGAAAACCGCCGATGTTCTTCGGGATCAGATCGGTAAGAGAGTCGGCGATGTGTTTGCCGGAAAAGCCCATGTCTTTGAGCTCACACGCACGGATCGCCAGAAGCATCATGCCGCAGGACAGCACACGGCTGTCAACGATATAGATCTTTTGGTCAAACTCCTGCGCCGCGATCACGGCGTTCTGGTACGTAGAGGACATATCGGACGCAAAGGCGATATGGACGATCTCGGTGTAGCCCTCATTTAGTATCCCTTCAAAAAACTGACGGTATTCTTCGGGCGTTACCGCAGAGGTAGAGGGCAACTGGTCGTTTTCTTCAAAGCGATTGAGGATATCCTCGGGCAGAATGTCCACCCCGTCGGCAAAATCCTCGCTGTCATACAGAACGTGCAGAGGCGCTACGCGAATGTTGTATTTTTCAGCGATATCTGCCGTGATATCGGCGGTGCTGTCGGTTGTGATGATGATACGACTCATGCAATCAGCTCACTTTCCAAATAGAATAATAATGCAACAAGCAAATCTATATGACGAGATTTTACCACTACGCCACAGACTTGTCAAGCGTTCAGGCTCTCCCTGAGAATATCAATGACCTCGTCGCGGGTCAGCACCTTGTAGCCGCCTTCCAGGATGAAGGTTGCGTCGGCAATTCCCTCGAGCATGTTTTCATCCGCGCCGAGTTCTTTGATGCTCAGCACCAGCCCGATCTCCTTCATCCACGCTTCCATCGCCTCGAGTCCGGCTTTCGCCAGTTCTTCGTCGGTCATGCCGTCAGCCGTGATTTCCCAGACGTATTTTGCAAAACGCACAAATTTTTTGACGCCATAGGGCAAAATGCGCTTGTAGTAGGGCAACGACACCGCCGCCAGCGTCATGCCGTGAGTCGCGTCGGTATACGCGCCAACCGCCTGACCGATCATGTGAACCTCCCAGTCGGTCGCCTTGCCCTTCGCCACCATGGTGTTCAGCGCCCAGGTCGCCGTCCACATCAGGTTGGAACGCGCCTCATAGTCCTCGGGGTTTTGTACCGCGATACGGGAGGAATGTACCACCGAACGCATCAGCCCCTCCATCACATAGTCGGAGGTGGAGTCATCCTCACCGGAAAAATACTGCTCACAGATGTGGTTGAAGATATCGTAGATGCCCGCTGTCATCTGGTATTTGGGCAGGGTGTAGGTAAACTTCGGGTTGAGGATGGTAAACTTCGGGAACACCGCATCGCCGAAGACATGGCCGACCTTGAGCTTTTGCTCATGGTTGGTGATAACAGAACCGCCGTTCATCTCGGAGCCGGTGCCGACCATCGTCAGTACACAGCCGACGGGGATGATCTCGCAAGTCGGCTCGTCAAAGCGGATATAATACTTCTCCCACGGATCATCGCCGCAGTAAGCGGATACAGATACCGCCTTGCTGTAGTCGCAGACAGAACCGCCGCCAACCGCAAGAATCAGATCGACCGTGTTCTCCCGCGCGATCCGAGCGCCCTCGCGCAGCTTGTCGGCAGTCGGATTCGGCATGACGCCGCCGTCCTCGACAATCGTCTTTCCGCATTCTTTGAGGATCGCGACAACGCTGTCATAGATGCCGTTGCGCTTGATCGAACCGCCGCCGTAAACAAGCATGACGGTATCACCGTATTTTTTCAGCTCATCGCGCAGAAAATCAAGCGCGTTCTCGCCAAAATAGAGTCTGGTCGGGTTACAGTACATAAAATTGCCTAACATATTAATCCTCCCTGCTTTTTGATTTTATTGTACCCTAAAACTACTGTATTTGCAAACAATAATTGTGATTATTTCAAACAAAGGGACTACAGTTAAACCGCAGCCCCTTCGTTTATATACCAAAAAGTTGATATCTTATTTCATTTCCTCGTCGTCGGACATGATATCCTGCTTGAACTCTTCGTTCATCTCGGGATATGCCGAGAGCATCGGCTCGACCTTGATGCCCTTCTTGCGGTCAAAATAGTTTTTGGTGATCTTGGCGACCAAGCCGCTCAGCGCAACCAAGCAAATCAGGTTGGGCAGCGCCATCAGCCCGTTGAAGGTATCGTCGATATCCCAGATCAGCTGGCTGTGGATGGTCGCAGAAGCCGCGATCAGGATGAGGTACAACACCTTGAAGATGATGACGGGATACTTACGGTTCTCTTCCTTCATAAAGCCGAAGAAGAACTCAACCGCCTTCTCGCCGTAGTACGACCAAGCGATGATGGTGGTAAACGCGAACAGCGGCAGGATGATAGAGAAGGTCGCCGTACCGAAACCGCCGAAGTTGGTAGAGAACATCGACATCGACATCACGCTGTCCTCCATATCGGGAGAAAGGGTGGTCGGATCGTAGGTAGTCAGGAACATCAGCGCCGTCAGGGTGCAGATGATGAAGGTATCGAAGAAGATCTCGAAAACGCCCCACAAGCCCTGTTTGACGGGCTCTCTTGTCTCGGACGCCGAGTGGGCGATAACCGAGGAACCGAGTCCCGCTTCGTTGGAGAACACGCCGCGCGCCATACCCTTTTTGATGACGGTAGCAAAGGTGAAACCGAGGATACCGCCGCCGACGGCGTTAAAGTTGAACGCCTTGCTGAAGATCAGAGCGAACGCCTCGGGAATACGGTAGTAGTGGGTGCCGATCGCGATCAGCGCAAGCACAATGAACAGCAGAGACATGAACGGAACGAGCATGGACGCGACCTTGCCGATACGCTTGATACCGCCGATGATGATGATACCGGCGATGATCGCAACGATGATGCCGATAATCAGCTTGACCATCTCGGCGTTCTCGGTGTTGCCGGTCACGCGTGAAAAGGTTTCGGACAGAGCGCCGGAGATTTTGTTCGTCTGCACACCGCTCATGCCGATCGCCGCAAAGATGCAGAAGAACGAGGCGAGATACGCCAGCCACTTCCATTTCAGACCGTAGGAGATATAGTAGAACGCGCCGCCCGAGAGATTGCCCTTACTGTCTTTTTTACGAAAATACAGACCGAGGACGTTTTCGGCATAGTTGGTAACCATACCAAAGAAGGCGGAGATCCACATCCACAGCACCGCGCCGGGGCCGCCCGTCAGGATCGCCGCGACAACGCCGATGATGTTACCGGTACCGACGGTGCCTGAGATCGCGGTCGAAAACGCCTCAAACTGAGAGATGGATTTCACCCTGCCGTCAGCCTGCTTTTTCTTGCCCAGGCTCTTGAAGGTCGGGATGATCGTGGTGTTCAGCGATTCGCCGAACTTGCGCACCTGCAAAAACTTGGTGCGGATCGTCAGGAGCAGACCGGTTCCGAGGATCAGGATGATCGTCGGCCAGCCCCAGACATAACTGTTGAGCGTGCCGTTGACAGTCTCAACGGTTTTGAGAAAACTTTCCCACATGTTGTGTTTTCCTCCATATCGTAATAGCAAGGGGAGAATCTCCGCGGTAAATCAGCGGTTAATTTTGCGTGAAATCGAAAAGAGCCACAGCCGAAGCCATGACTCTCAAACGCAAATCCTTGTAAAGTCAGCTCCGTCCTTTTGCCTGAGAGATTGACGCTATGCGCTTGCCCCTTCGGCACCCAATCTACGATTGGGATTCTCCGGAGTGCCATCCTCACGCGGTCAAGCCTTGTACAGTATATGTCCGCAGGCTCTTCTGCATGATTCGATCGGCACATTTTCTTTTAACGAATTATATTATACCACCGTTCGTGCAAAATGCAATACTTTTTGTTGACTTTGTTCAAATTTTAATAGATAATAGGCATATTAAACCTATGAGGTCAAGATATGAAGCATTTTTATCCCGCATATTACGCGGCGTTTCATTGTATCGCCGCCGACTGTCCCGACAGCTGTTGTCAGGGCTGGGATGTTGTCATCGACAGCGATACCGAAGCGTTTTATCGAAGCGTCCGGGGCGATATCGGCGAAAAGCTGAGAAACGCAATCTATACCGACAACGACGGCGACCGCGTATTCCGCCTTGCCGAACAGAAAAAATGCCCCTTTTGGGGCAAGGATCAGCTCTGCGACATTTATAAGGAGCTGGGTGAAGAACATCTTTGCACAACCTGCGCGCAGTTTCCGCGTCTTCGCATGGTGTATGCGGACTTCACCGAGCACAGCCTTGCGCTCGCCTGTCCCGAAGCAGCGAGGCTGATCCTCGGCGCCCGCAACGCCTATGACGGCTTTGTCCATACCGCGGCTGAGGGATGTGAAGAATACAGCGCAGAATTGATGCAGACGCTTCTGCACGCGCGCCGTCAGACGGCTTTGCTGCTGTCCGCTGACAAACCGCTGTCCGAAAAGCTGAAAGACGCGCTGTTATACAACCGCAAGGTGCAGAAGAAAATTGCAGCCTATGACGAGGGAGAGATAACAACCGACTGTGCAGCGGCGCTGGCGGAGCTTTTCTCGGAACTGGAGTATATCGACAACGACAGCCGAGAAATCATCACGCGGGCTTGCGCATATGCCGATCTCTGCGATCACGAAGTCCCGCTGACACGCCTTGCACTCTACTACCTCTACCGCTACTATCTGAATGCCGTCGACACGCTCGACGTTCTTTTGCCGGTCAAGCACATAATCGTGTCCGCCGTCATCATCACCAACCTGTCAAAAAAACTTCCCATCGCAACAGCGGCGCAGCTCTACTCCAAGGAAACGGAGCAAAGCTACGAGAATATGGAGCGGATACTTGATACGCTGGCGTATGATCCGCGCTTTTCTTCTGAAAATCTCCTGACTCTGCTTTCATAAAAACAGCCATCCCGAGAAGCTCTCAGGATGGCTTCCATTATCGAATGATCTCACATTCCACGGCGGTTCGGTCACCCTCGGCGATGTCGAACAGCTCCTTCGCCCCTACCGTTGCCTTGCGGATCGTCAGCGTATCGCCCTCATGGGTCTGGCCCGCGTAGCGCACCTCAATCTCGCGCACGGGTCTTTCGCGCAGTTCCTTGACCGAATAGGTGTTCATCACAAAGCGCACATAGGACACGTTGTTGGTGTGCTGGACAAAGTCGATATCGCCCGACTGTACAACCAGCGTCCCGATATCGTCAAGACCCTCGTGCTTCAAACGGCTGAACTCGATATTGCGCTCCGGCGCTTCAACATGGGTGTCGGAGGTGACGCCGACGTCGCGGATACGTTTGATCTTCTGAGTCTTGAGATCCAGCGCGCACATCTCGATACGCGAGTACAGACAGATCTTGCCCTCGCTGTCTTTCAGCACGGTATCCGCCGTCATCTTCGCGCCGCGTGCGGACGAGATATAGCTCTCGATCACACAGCGCTCCATCCATCCGGGTGCGCGGTCGATCTGCATGCGGTTGCGCGTAAACACCCATACACATCCATATTTTTCACGCAGGGTTACACCGTCGATATGCAGCTCGCCCATCATCTCAGTCAAAAAATCCTGCACCAGATCGAACGCTCCCTTGACGCTCAGCACGACATTCGGGTCACAGATACTGGCGGGGATGACCGTTTCTTTAATCAGCTTCATCCAAATCCCCCTTCTCTGTGTTAATATTATCACAAACAACAGGGGATTTCAAGCGAAGCACGGTTTTTGAATGAGTTAATATTTTATGAACAACCTCTTAATAAAACATGATAGTTTCAAAAATTATTCGGATTTAAAATATAAAAACATAGTCATTAAATATATTAATAAGGTAAAATATACGCGTTAACGCGCATACCCAACGAAGATAAAACGAGGGCAGAACAATGGATTTATTTGAAAAATGTGAAAAATTCACTCTGGCTGACGAATACCGCGGTCAGGGCATCTATCCCTACTTTCACGCGCTCGAAACCCATCAAGACGTCGAGGTCGTCATGGAGGGCAAACGCCGTATCATGCTGGGCTCCAACAACTATCTTGGTCTCACCACCGAACCGTCGATCGTCGAAGCCGGTATCAAGGCGCTGGAAAAATACGGCTCCGGTTGTTCCGGCTCCCGTTTTCTCAACGGTACGCTGAACATGCACCTGGAGCTTGAAAAAGAACTTGCCGATTTTGTACATATGGAAGAAGCGGCCACCTTCTCAACCGGCTTCCAGTCCAACCTCGGTATCATCAGCGCCATCATCGGACGCAACGACTATGTCGTCTGTGACCGCGAAAACCACGCGTCGATCTACGATGGCTGTAAGCTCAGCTACGGCAAGATGGTGCGCTATAAACACAACGATATGGCGGATCTGGAAAAGATCCTGCAAAACATCCCCGAAACCGCGGGCATCCTCATCGTCACCGACGGCGTTTTCTCGATGGGCGGCGACATCGCCAACCTGCCTGAGATCTGCCGACTGGCCGAGCAGTACGGCGCGCGCGTCATGGTCGACGACGCTCACGGTCTGGGCGTCATCGGTGAAGGCGGCAGAGGTACCGCGAGCTACTACGGGCTTGAGGACAAGGTCGACATCATCATGGGCACCTTCTCCAAGTCCCTCGCCTCCTTAGGCGGTTATATGGCGGCGTCGCACAAGGTGTGCGACTATGTGCGCCACAACTCCCGACCGTTCATCTTCTCGGCTTCTATCCCGCCAGCATGCTGTGCGGTCGCTCTGGCTTCGCTCAGACATCTGAAAGCCCATCCCGAGCTGCCCGTCAGGCTGAATCAGCTTTCTGCCTACGCGCGTGACGGCTTCCGAAAAGCGGGCTTGAAGATCCGCGAGAGCGCGACCCCGATCGTGCCGATCTATACCTACTCGATAGAAAACACGCTCATCAAGGCGAAAGCGGTCTATGAAGCGGGCGTATACGTCAACCCCGTCCTGCCTCCGGCGACCGCTCCGAACGAGTGTCTGCTGCGCACCAGCTACATGGCGACGCTGACCGAGGATCTGATCGACGAGGCGGTCGAGATCATCGCCCGCGTTCTTCTGAAAGACAATGGCTGATAAAAAGATCGCCGTCGTCACAGGCGGCTCCGGCGGCATCGGCCGCGCCACGGCAAAGAACCTGTATCAAAGCGGCTGTACCGTCTATGAGCTTTCGCGCCGCGATAAGCGGCAGAAGGGTATCACCCACCTCACCGCCGACGTCACCGACGAAGAACAGGTCAAAAAAGCGATCAACGAGGTCATCGCGCGTGAGGGCAGAATTGACATCCTCGTCAACAACGCGGGCTACGGTATCTCCGGCGCCGCGGAAACGACAAAATCCGCCGACGCCCACGCTCAGCTCGAGCTGAACCTCTACGGCATGGACAACGTCACCCGAGCGGTACTGCCCCATATGCGAAAACAGCAAGGCGGCAGGATCATCTGCGTCAGTTCCATCGCGGGCATCCTCCCGATACCGTTCCAGCTGTGGTACAGCGTCAGCAAATCCGCCATCGCGTCCTATGTCCTCGCCCTGCAAAACGAGGTGCGCCCCTACGGGATCAGCCTGTGCGCGATCCTGCCGGGCGATATCGCGACCGGCTTTACCGACGCGCGGCAAAAATCGGCTGACAACGACGTCTACGGTAAGCGTGTCGAACGCTCCGTCGCCACCATGGAGAAAGACGAACGCGGCGGCATGAGCCCCGACAAGGCGGGTGCGTATATCGCGAAGATCGCGTTAAAAAAACGCACCGGGCCGCTCAAAGCCATAGGGCTGAGCTACAAGGCGGTCGCGGTGCTGGCAAAGCTTTTGCCGCGCAGGTTTTCGAACTACATCGTCGGACTGATCTATTCCAAATAAATAATACTAAGTAGCAATAAAAAGCTTTAAAAAGATATTAGCGGAGAATTTCGCATAACAAGGCGGAGGGCGCAGGCAGGCTTGAGGTGTTGTCCAAATCTTTTGTCCAAATCTTTGATTTGGCTAACAACACCCATGCAACAACACTCCAAGAGCGAAGCGATTGGCTTAGTGTCACTGCCGGCGCCTGTCAAGACTGACAACGCAGTTATGCGGAAAGCTCCGCAATAGATATTAAAGTGTTTTATTGCTACTTAGTATAAAGCATAACAGAACAGCGCTTCCCAACTTTTGGAAGCGCTGTTTTTATACTGTTAGCATGATTCAAATTTCATCGCTCTCGCCCGGGCGATACGGTCACGGCGCTCTTTGAGCGCGGAGGCGTACTCTTCGGGCAAATTTCCCAGCACCAGCCAGTCGATCACGCGGTCACAGCTGCCGGTATCGGCATGGTCGAAGTACTTGGGGAGCATCCGCTCGACCTTCTCAAATTCATAATCTCCTTCACGCATGGCTCTGAGCACTTCATCAAAGGTCAGACAAATTTTGCCGGGCACGTTGGACGCGTAGTCACGGTGGAATCCGCGCGAAACCGCATAGCGTTCATGGTCGAACGCAAAGAACAGCATCGGCTTCTTCATCAGCAGGAACTCGTACATGCACGACGAGTAGTCGGTAATCAACAGATCGGTGATGTAGAACAGCTCGTTGATGTTGGGGTAAAAATTCATCGGGAAAAAACGATCACGATATTTTTCCTCTATCTCTACTTCATCCGCGACCCATGGGTGCATCTTGAAGATCACAACGGCGTCGGTATCCTCACAGCAGCGATACAGCCCTTCAAAGTCTATCAACTCACAGGGATAATAGGACGTTTTTCGATTTCTGCCGCGGTAGGTCGGCGCAAAGAGAATAACCCTTTTTCCCTTGAACGCGGGATAGTTTGCATAGAGCTTTTCGGTCACCATGCGGCGGTTATCCTCGCTGAGGTACTCGTCCATACGGGGCATGCCGGTCGGGATAACCTGTTCTTCCAAAATACCGAACGGCTCGGAGAAAAAGTCCCGGATCGCCATCGAATCGGTGATTGCGAAGTCGGTGCGGCGGTGGGCGGAAAACGGCGCCGGACAGCCGAAGTGACCCCATCTCGCGTAGCCAACACCCTTGAAGCCCGCGCCCGCGTGCCATAGCTGGATGACCTTGACGCTTTTATGAAGCGCGACGCTGTTGAAGGCGGGGACATAGTCGTCGACGATGATGATATCCGCCTTGGCGATCTTCGCGATGACCGCGACGGTAGAGAGCTTGGAGTAACTTATGCTTTCGGTATTGCGCAGAGAGCATTTGATCGTGTAGTTCTTGTCAAATCCGCGCTCGATCAGCCTGTTATACAGCGCCAGCATACTCGGAGCTAAAACGTCTCTCTTTTCGTCGAGGAACAGGATGCGGGGCTTTCGCAGAAAAGAAAACGCCCTGACGACCGAGTAGATCATCCGCTGGAAACGGACGTTTATTTTATCGGCAGTTCTTTTGACAAATCCTTTCAGCCGCGTCGAAAGGCTCTTTTTACGGTAAAGGTCTTCCTTGGCCATATCCGCCGACCGCGCGTTCAGAAAAATGAGCCGCAACTCGGGAAGATCGGAGTATTCATCTGTCATGAAGCTGACCGAATAGACGCCCTTGGACGCGTCATAAACAAAGCTCCTGCCGTACTGAGAGAGCGTTTCAAACGAGCCTTCATACAACACGGCGATCGGATCGTTTTTACCGTCGTGAGCGAGGATGCGGTAGGTATCGTTTTCCACACATCGGTTGAGCCCGTTGTTGGTAACGTTCAGCGACAGTCGGACGGTCTCGCCGTCATTATCCGCGACCGCAAACTCGGTTTCGACTCTTCCCGAAAGAGACACAAGATAAAAGCGGAGAGAATCGACTCTTTCCGCTTCTTTCACTGTCAAAGTAAGATTCAGGTGGATTCTCTCCCACGAGACGTCCTTTAAATAAATCACTTCACCATCTCCATGTGCGCTGCCGCTGTATTGATGATAACCCCCTTTTTTCAAAGGGGGTTTTGTTATCAGTCTTCTTCTAAGATCGCAACCGCTCTGCGAATACCTTCCTTGAGGTCGACCCTCGGCTCCCAGCCGATGGAGCGAATACGCTTGTTGTCCATGATCTCGGGGGTGGGATCATCCGGAGAAGGCTCGGGCATGACCTCGTCTTCGGGGTTCGCAAACGCAAGCTTCATGTTGCGCTCGGGGAACACCTCGCATGCCGCCTGCGCAAAGCCGCGGATGGTGGTGTTGGACGCTTCGTTAGAGATATTGTACGGCACGCAGTTCTCACCGTCAAGCAGAACATGCAGCATCGCGGTAACGGTGTCGGTCACATAGCAGAACGAGCGGTTGGTCGCGCCGTTACTCTTGAGCAAGATATCCTGACCGCGGACAATGTTCGCGATGAACTGTGCCCATACGCGGTCGTCGTCGAGCCTGCTCGCGCCGAAGATGTAGCTCGGACGGACGATACGGATGTTCATCTCATACTGCTTGCTGTAGCTTGCCGCCAGTGTTTCAGCCGCGCGCTTGCCGATAGCGTAGCAGTTCTTATAAGAGGTAAAGTCGACATAGCCGTTGTCGTCCTCCTCGATATAGGGCTTGCCGGTATAGAGGGTTCCGTAGACCTTCAGAGAAGATACAACCAGAGAAGCCTCGCTATTGCTGTCTTTCGCAAAGTTCAGCGCGTTTTCGGTACCGCTGAGGTTCGCGCTGATGGTGCCGACAGGATCGCGCTCAAACTCAATCGCGCTCGCCTGGGAAGCCGCGTGGATGACAAAGTCCGCGCGCTCGGCTTTGATCGGCTCGGTGATATCCTGCACGATCAGCTCGACGTCGTCGCGCTCTAAGAGCTTGCCGAACTTTTTCTTTGCGAAGTCACCGAAACGCTCCAGCGCCAGCACCTTGATGTTGTCGCCGTAGAGGTCGTTGCGGAGCAGAATACCGCAGGTCATATAGTAGCCGATGAATCCGCCCGCACCGGTCAGCAGAAGGGTCTTGCCCTTGAGCTTGTCCCAGGAGATCGGGGCGTTGGCGATATCTTCAAGGTTGGTATAAATACTTTTTTTGACGCAGTCTTTTACCTTATAATCCATACTTTAACTCCTCCTTGGCAAATTTCTTGTAATTCTCATAGTAATACTGGGAGCGCAGAGTGGTCAGATCCTCGGGGGTCGTGACCTTGATGTTGAAGCGCTCGCCGAGGAAGATATGCACAGGCTCGCCCAGCTCGATGAACAGCTCGCTGGAGGATACAGGGCTTAAGATGCCGCGCTTATACGCCTGATCGTGTGCCCAGAGGATTCGCTCCATGGTATAACCCTGCGGCGCCTGGGTGATGTACATAGTCGAGCGCTGGTAGCTTTTGGCACAGGTCTTGCCGTCCTCAGAGTACAGCAGGCTGTCAATGGACGGGGTAACAGGAACGGCACTCTTGTACTTCTTGGTCTCCAAGATACAGTCGGTGATGAGCTTTTCCGACAGCATCGGGCGCACGCCGTCGCAGATGAGGATGATATCCTCGGGATCACGCGAAAATTCATGGGTCGCGACAACACCGTTGTGGATAGAGTCAAAACCGTTCGCTCCGCCGGGGACAATGGACTTGACCTTTGGAACGTTGAACTGCTCGATCAGACTCTCAAGGTGATCGATCCAGTCCTCCTTGCAGGCGACCACGATATGATCGACCATCGGATGGCGGGCAAAATGCTCCATTGTGTGAATGATGATGGGCTTGCCGCCCACTTCTAAAAACTGCTTGGGCAGATCGACGGACTTCATACGCGCGCCTTTACCGCCCGCAAATAACATCGCGGTAATCATAGTAAATCACTTTCCTTATCTGATAACCTCCGCAGAGGTATAATAACACATGATTATATTATCATACCTATGATAGCTTTGTCAACACAGATACTTTTCTATTGCATAATAGCTGCGAATCTGATAATATGGTTTATATCAAGCACCCATAAAATGAACCTTATGCGTTTCGCGGGTGTATATATAATGAAAACATTTTCGGGAGGTGACTCAAATGAGGAGAATGATCTCATTTGTAATCGTTATGTCATTACTGTTGGCGTTTCTCATCGGAACAACGCTCAGCGCGGGCGCCGTGCCGCTGGGTCTGTTTTACGGCGACGTCAACAAGGATGATTGCACCGACATCGTTGACGTCACGCTGATACAGCGCTACCTTGCCGGGATGACCGACTTTGACGAGATACAAAAGGAGCAGGCAGACTACGACCACGACGGCGATCCCGGCGCACCGGACGTCACCGCCCTGCAGCGTATAGAGGCAGGGATGGCGGTTCCTGAGGAATACGGCGGCTCCTTCATGCCGTGGTCGACCATCCACCGCATTTACAGCGACTACGGTTCAGGCAAAGCGGTAACAGGCGTACCTGTCACCATCACCGCCGAGGGCTCCGACACGCACTCCGCTTACGCGCGTCCCACCGGCTTTTTCGAGCCGATCGAATACAGCTTTGAGATCGTCAAAGGCGATTACATCCGCGATGAACAAGGCAAAATCATCTTTGATGAAAACAACATCCCGCAGTATCGCTATGACGTACACGTCGAGCAGGAGTGGTCTTTGCAGAACAGCATCACCTATACCTTTGAGAAAACAGGAAGATATTCGGTCATCATCAAATCACGCAACCGTTTCGGCTTTGAAGATCAGCAGGGCGCGAGCATCGAGGCAGTCGAACCGTACGGCTTTGATCTGCCCGTCATCACCTCTGTAATCACTGACAAGGGCAGCAGCGTCGAGCTGTTGCGCTATGACAGGATACAACCCTCGCGCGACGACGAGAGTCTGACCGTCACGGCTCTTGCCGCAGGCGGCAGCGGCGGATATTCCTACGCCTTTGAGCTGAAAAAACCGAACGGCTCCGTCACACAGGATTTCTGCGCGGAGAACAGCTTCACCGTCGACAAGGACGATCTGCCCGGCTGGGCGGAATATTGCGCGCTGAAAGAAAGCGAAAACGAATATATTTCACAGAAATTCGCAGAAGGCGCGCTGTGGGTTGAGATTCCGCAGGAGTTTGAGTATCAAGCCGAGAACTACGATCCCTACGACCTGATCGTGAGGGTCAGGGACAGTGAGGGGCACGAAACCGCCGAGACGGTCAAAATCGCGCCGATTTATGATTTTGACTATGTAGGCTGACAATCAACAATCGCATAACAAAAGGGGTTACCGCTTCGGTAGCCCCTTCTTCTACGCAAAAAATATGTTTTTCACAAAGATCTCGATCCCGATCAAGATGAGGATGATACCGCCAACGACCTCGGCATGCTTGAAAATACTGCCGAAGCGTTTGCCGATCCACAACCCGAACAGGCAGATAACAAACGTCACCGCCGCGATCATCAGCGACGCCGTCAGCGCCGACGGCAGCTCATACTCGGCGAGCGTGAAGCCCACGGACAGCGCGTCGATCGCGGTCGCGATCCCCTGCAGCAGCAGGACGCCGACCGTCAGCCGCCGCATCTCATCCTCTTCTTTTCCTCGCACACAGTCGACGATCATCTTGATGCCGATATAGAGCAGCAGTGCCAGCGCGATGTACGGCACGAACCGCTCAATCACGCCGAACCATCCGACCACCGTACGGACAAGAAGCCAGCCGATCATCGGCATGAGGAACTGGAAGAAGCTGTAGGTTCCGGCGACAGCGGTGCATTTCAGCGGCCGCATCTTCGGCTCGGCAAGACCGTTCGCGATCGACACCGAGAACGCGTCCATCGCAAGCCCTACGCCCAGCAGTATGGAGTTGAATACAAACAGCCACATGGATAACAGCTCACTTTTCGCAGAGATATAGCCACTGACAGTCCCGACAGACCTCGGTCAATCGAGAACATCCGATAATCCTATCATATGCGCGCCGATACAGATCATGCCACCTGAGCGTGTCACCGACGTGCAGTTCCATCGCAGACAGCGCCCTGTCGTCGATCGCGCGCACCTTGTCGCTCGTATCACACGCGCCGCCCCTGTTGTGGGGACACTTCTCACAAATCACATCACAGCCGCCCGCGAGGGTGACCACAGGATCATCCCTTTGCAGCTTTTCGACAACAGCGGTCATATGGCGGACAAACTCCTCGCTGTAGCCCTTGCCGACAAAAAAACGGATACACAGCGCGTGATGAGGCCGCAGATACAGCGGCTCGCTCACAGCTTAACGACCTTAGACAGCCGGTTTGACAAGATCATCGCCAGCGCGATTTTTACACCGTCGGGGATGAGGAACGGTACGACGCAGAGCATGAGAGATTCGCCGATTCCCATACCCGTCACAACCATGAACCAAATCGTGCCGATGAGATAGCAAACAAGAACGCCCAGCACCATCGCGACAATCAGCGGCAGAGCTTTTCGCTCCCATTTATCCGCCACGAAACCGATGATGATCGCCGCGGGGATGAAGCCGATGATATAGCCGCCGGTAGGCCCGGCAAGGATTCCGACGCCGCCTGTCATTCCCGCAAAAACGGGGACGCCGACCGCGCCAAGCAATACATAGATCAAAACGCTGAGGGTGCCGCGCTTCCAGCCGAGCATCGCCGCCGTAAGGCAGACAGCAAAGGTCTGGAGGGTGATCGGCACCTCGCCGATCGGGATGCTCAGGATAGAACAGACTGCGATCAGCGCGGCGAACATTGCGGTAAAGACCAGATCCTTGACCGCGTTTTTGGATGAATTTTTCTGTTTGTCTTGGGTTTGTGCTGACATAAATATACCTCTTTTCCAAATGTAGTTCTATTATACCCTATCCGCCCTGTGAAGTCAATCGACAGACATGCTGTGATCGTCTTGACTGAATTTGACCGTTTTTTGTGAATTATGAATAGAAACGATCGTTAAAACTATCCATTCAGCGAATTGTCTTTTACTTCTCTATATGTTATTATTAATAATGTATAAAATCGCTTGAGAATTATCATCAGGTTTTAGCACTTTAGCCAACGAAAGAATGTGATAACAATATGAGAAAAATCATCCCCCTTAACAACGGCTGGGAGTTCACTTCCGAATTTTCAGAGACCTTTTTATCAGGCGGCGGAAAGGCTCAAAGCGTCCGGTTGCCGCACACCTGTGCGGTCACGCCGTTCCACTACTTTGACGAGAGCGTCTACCAGATGGTTTGCGGGTACCGCAAACAGCTTGATCTGAGCGACGCCGAGGGCAGGCGCGTGTTCATTTGCTTCGGCGCGGCGGCACACTATGCAAAAATCTATCTTGACGGCAAGTTCATCGGCGAGCACTTCGGCGGTTACACGGCGTTTGAGCTGGAGCTTAAAACCGACAATCCAAAGCCCGTGTTGTGTGTAGAGCTCGACACGCGCGAGACCCTTGATATCCCGCCCTTCGGACATGTCATCGACTACATGACCTACGGCGGACTATACCGCGAGGTACAGCTTGAGTACCGCAGTGAGAGCTACATCGCCGACCTGTTCCCCAAACCCTCGATCCCCAAAAACATCCGCGTTTCACCCCGCACAAAAGACAAGCTGATCGCGGGGCTGACCTTTGACGGCACGATCGACTGTGAGATCGAAACCGTCGGTGAGGCTGACGCACTGCGCCTGTACCTCACCCAAAAGGATGACGACAAGGTGATTTGTGAAAAAACCTGCGGCGTGAGCGGCGATTTCACGCTCAAAGCGCCTTCCGTTCATCTTTGGGATATCAAAAGTCCCGTGCTGTATGATCTGCACGCGGATCTGATTCAAAACGACAAGGTCATCGACAGCCTGTGCCGCCGTATCGGATTCCGCAGAGCGGGTTTCAAGGCGGACGGCTTCTACCTCAACGGCAGAAAGGTGAAGCTGCGCGGACTCAACCGTCACCAGAGCTTTCCCTATGTCGGCTACGCGATGCCGCAGAGCATGCAAAAGCTCGACGCGGATATCCTCAAAAACGAGCTCGGCTGTAACGCCGTACGCACCTCCCACTACCCCCAGTCACACCACTTCATCGACCGCTGTGACGAACTGGGACTGCTGGTGTTCACCGAAACACCGGGCTGGCAGAACATCGGCGGCGAGAGCTGGAAGGATCAGGCGGTAGAAACCACCGCCGAGATGGTGCGCCAGTATCGCAGTCATCCGTCGATCTTCCTTTGGGGCGTCCGCATCAACGAAAGCAAGGACGACCACGACTTTTACGTCCGCACCAACGCGGTCGCGCATGAGCTGGATCTCACCCGTCCGACAGGCGGCGTGCGATGCCACAAGAAAAGCGAGATGCTCGAGGACGTTTACACCTACAATGACTTTGTCCACGACGGAGTCCAGCCCGGTTGTGAACCGAAAAAGGCGGTCACCTCCGATATGAACAAGCCGTATCTGATCTCTGAGTACGGCGGTCACATGTACTCTACCAAGGGCTTTGACGACGAAGAACACCGCCTTGAGCATATGCTTCGTCACGCACGAGTTCTGGACGCTGTCAGCTCTTATGACGACATCGCGGGCTCCTTCGGATGGTGCTTCTTCGACTACAACACCCACAAGGAATTTGGCTCGGGCGACCGTATCTGCTACCACGGCGTGTGCGATATGTTCCGCAACAAAAAGCTCGCCGCCGAGCTTTACGCCGCACAGCAGGACAAAACCCCTGTCCTCAAGGTCAGCTCGTCGATGGATATCGGCGACCACCCCGCTACCAACCGCGGACGCGTCTACATCCTCACCAACGCCGACAGCGTGCGCTTCTATAAAAACGACAGCTTCATCCACGAGTACACCCACGCGGATTCTTCGTTTAAAAACCTGAAGTATCCGCCGATCGAAATCACCGACTACATCGGTGACCAGATCGCGAAGGGCGAGGATTTCACCGAAAAGCAGGCAGAATACGTCAAAGATATCCTCAACGAATCTTCCCGCTTCGGCATGAACAACCTCTCTGCCGAAGGCAAACGCAAGGCGGCATGGCTGATGATGCGCTACGGCATGGACGCCGACGCGGCTTATCGTCTGTACGGCAAGTACATCGGCAACTGGGGCGACGACTCCATCCTCTACCGCTTTGAAGCGATCAAAGACGGCAAGGTGATCGAAACGCTCGACGTATCTCCCTTTGAAAAACGCGTTCTTGTCGCAGACGTCGACCATACCGATCTTGTCGAGGGCGACACCTATGACGTCGCGGCGGTACGCATCCGCATGACCGACCAAAACGGCAACACCCTGCCCTACTACAACGGCGCGGTCAGCGTACAGCTCACCGGCGACGCCGAAATGATTGCCGAATCTCCCGTCCTGCTCAGAGCCGGATCGGGCGGCGTCTACATCCGCACCACAGGCAAAAGCGGCAAGGCGACCCTGACGATCTCGGCACAGGGCGCAGAACCGATCACCATCGAATTTACCATGACGTCCAAGGAGGGATAACATGAACGATAAAAGCAAAGTCATCTTCGGAAACCAAATCAACGCGAAAGACTACAAAAAAGCGCTGAACTCGAAGAAAAAATATCTAAAAAAATACGGTGACGACAGCAAGAAGGCTTATGCCGCAAAACTCGTCGAAAACGCAACGCTCCATCAGCCGCTCGGTGTGCTGGATATCCGCGTCGGCGAGGGTGAAGCGGACGTCCCCTTCGATACCGAGAAAGGCATCATCGTCGGCAATATCCGCATGGGCTTCGGTCACTACCGCATCTCGATCGCGATGGCTTCTGCCGCCCACGCGCTGGGCTACACCCCCTACTGGATGGATCTGAACTCTTATAAAGACACCACCTGCACCAAGGTCATCGGCGCACAGAACGACCTGTACAGCCTGGGCTCCCGCCTGAGCCAAAAGAGCAGGCTGTTCAACAAGTTCGTATGGGAGCCGATGAACTACGAGGGCTTCCGGCAGCTCTCCTACAACGCCGCCGACCAGAAGAATGCCGAGCTGATGGCGCCCGTGTTTCACAGCGTTCCCAAGGATATCCCCCTGATCGGCACGCATGTATGGCCGGCGCAGGCGGCGCTGCACGCGGGGATGAAGCACGTTGTCAACGCGATCCCCGACAACTGGCCGATGGCGCTGCATCTTGCCGAGGGCGCGACCCACACCATCCAGACCCACCAGAGCTACATGGGCTACCGCATCCTCAACGGCTTTCGCAAAAAAGAGGTCTTAAAGCCCATGCCGGCAAAAGACCTCGTCTACACGGGACACTACATCGACCACGAGCTGGTCGCGAATATCGAAAAAGACTGTGACGCGCGCATGGAGCGCAAGAAAAAAGGCGATCCGATGCGTTTTCTCCTTACCATCGGCGGCGCGGGCGCACAGCGCGAGCTGTTCGCGGCAGTCATCAAATACCTGCTTCCCGCTGTCAGGGAAAAGAGAGCCGCCCTTTACGTCAACGTCGGCGACTACAAAGCGGTATGGGAGGAGCTGATTAAAGAAATCCCCGAACTGTCCGCACTTTCCACCACCCACTTCAACGACTGGGCAGGCACCAACAGCTTTGCCGAAAACGCGCTGATCTCCCCCGTCGAGGGCGTACACGCGTTTTGGCACGAAAACATCTTTGAAGCGGTCTACTGCACCAACATCCTCATGCGCTCGGCAGACGTTCTGCTGACAAAGCCCAGTGAACTCGCGTTCTACCCGATCCCGAAGCTGTTCCTCAAACGTATCGGCGGTCACGAAAAGTGGGGCGCGATCCACAGCGCCGAAATGGGCGACGGCACGCTGGAGTGCGAGGATATCCCGCACACCCTGCAGATGGTCAGTCTGTTTCTTAATGAGGAATCAACCTTAAAATACATGTGCGACCGCATCAAAGCGAACAAAATCGCGGGGCTGTATGACGGCGCGTATGAGGTCGTCAAGCTCGCGATGGCTAAGAAATCGGAATAATCATTATGGGGACGGGCATTTCCCGTCCGCGGACGACCGGCGGTCGTCCCTACACAAACGCAACACCAATGTACAATTGGAGGATAACATGAAACGATTAACTAAAAAACAAATGCGGATCTTCGCTGTCGGTCAGCTCGGATGGTCAACCCTCAGCGGCATCATCAGCGCGTGGTTCGTCACCTTCTATCTGCCCACTCAGGCTGATATTGACGGCGGAGCGATCCAGTATATCGTCCCCGGTCTGGTCATCGGCGGATTTCTGACCGTTCTCGGTTTGATTACGGCATTATCCCGTATCTTTGACGCGATCACCGACCCGTGGATCGCCTCTCTGTCCGATCGCAGCAAGAACCCGCGCGGCAGACGTATCCCCTTCATGCAGTACGCGGCAATCCCGCTGTCTGTTGTGACCGTTCTTTTGTTCTGTGCGCCTGTCAACATGATAAGCGGCTGGAACGTCGCGTGGATCTCGGTATTCATCGTGCTGTTCTACCTGTTTATGACCATGTACTGTACCCCCTACAATGCCCTGATCTCCGAGTTTGGCAAAACCCAGGACGACCGCATGTACATCTCCACCGCGATCTCCCTGACCTTCTTCGCGGGCACCATGCTCGCCTACACCCCCTTCGTATTCGCGGGCATGCTCAGAGGCTCCGTCGGCTTTGCGTGGAGCTACCGCATCTGCTTCATCGTGCTGGCGATCATCTCCTGCATCTGCATGCTGATCCCCACCTTCGCCCTCAAGGAGAAGGATTTCGTCGACACCAAGCCCTCGAACGCCAATATGCTCAAGTCGCTGGGCGCGACCTTCCGCAATAAGAATTTCCGCACCTTTGTCGGCTCCGACATCATGTACTGGGTCGGTCTGACCCTCTTCCAGACGGGTCTGCCCTTCTTCGTCAAGGTCTCGATGAACATCAGCGAAGCGTACACCATGTACTTTCTCGGCGGCATGACCGTTCTGTCGGCATGCTTCTACCCGATCGTCTCCAAGCTCGTCAAAAAATTCGGCAAGAAGAAGCTCGTCATCACCGGCTTCTTAGGTCTTGCGCTGGCTTACGTCATCGCGGCGCTGATCGGTATCCTCGGCACAGCGGAGCACGGCAACAGCTCCATCCCCGGTATCGTATTCGGCGTGCTGATCTGCGTGATCGCGGCGTTCCCGATGGCGCTGCTGGGCATCATCCCGCAGTCCATCGTCGCGGACGTTGCAGAGGCTGACGGTCTTGAGACCGGCGAGAACCGCGAGGGCATGTTCTTTGCGGCGCGCACCTTCGCCATGAAGTTCGGCCAGTCTCTCGCGATGCTCGTCTTCACCTCTCTTGCGATCATCGGCACCACCCAGAACACCAACAGCAACGACATCACCGCCTCCGTCACCGGCATGACCATCGTCGGATGGGTCGCGGTCGCGTTCTGCACCCTCGGCGCCATCATCCTGAGCTTCTACAATGAGAAGAAGATCATGGCGACCATCGAGAAGAAAAACAAGAAATGATCAGGTGATATAAGTGATTAAAAAACTCAGCGGCGAGCAGGACGCTTTCCTCCTGCAGACCGATCATACCGCGTATGCGATCGCGATCACCCCTTCGGGTCATCCCGAGCACCTCTACTACGGCTCCTACATCGACGGTGAGTCGCTCGACGAGCTCTTCGCCCTTCGCCAGAAGCGCGAGTTCGAGCCGGGCAATGTGATCGTCTACTCCGAGGAGCACAACACCACCTCACTGGAGGACATCTGTCTGGAGTGCTCCGGCGTGGGTCACGGCGACGTGCGCGAGCCGTTCATCGAGCTCGTCCGCGCGGACGGATCGCGTACCACCGATTTTCTCTACAAGGGCTATACGATCACGGACGTAAAGCCCGCGTTCGACAGCCTGCCCGGCTCCTACAGCGCCGACGGCAAGGTCGAGCACCTCACGCTGACCCTCGCTGACGACGCGCTGACCTTAGAGGTTCACTATTACATCTATCCCGACTGCGACGTGATCACGCGCTCCGCGAAGCTGACCAACGGCGGCAAGGAGCCTGTCGAGGTCGAGCGCCTGCTCTCGAACCAGCTCGATCTGCCCGATCACGGCTGGGCTGTCACCGCCTTCCATGGCGCGTGGGCACGCGAGATGGATAAGACTACCGTCGTCCCCAATCGCGGCAAATACATCATCGAGAGCCGCGTCGGCTGTTCCTCCAACCGCACGAATCCCTTCTTCATGCTCCACCGTCCCGACGCGAGCGAGGATATCGGCGCCGTCTACGGCTTCAACCTCATCTACAGCGGCAACCACTATGCTTCCACAGAGGTCAGCGCCTTCTTCAAGACCCGCGTGGTGCAGGGTGTCAACCCCTTCGGCTTCCGCTGGCTGCTGGAAGAGGGCGAGAGCCTTGAAACGCCCGAAGCGGTCATGACCTATACGGAGCTGGGCTTCGGCGGTCAGACCCGCAACATGCACCGCTTCGTCCGCGAGCACATCCTGCGCGGCGAGTGGGCGCAGAAGGAGCGCCCCATCCTGCTCAACTCCTGGGAAGCCTCCTACTTCAATATCTCCGAGGGCAGTCTCGTCTCCCTCGCGAAAGCCGGCAAGGATCTCGGCGTCGAGCTGTTCGTCATGGACGACGGCTGGTTCGGCGACCGCAACGACGACTTCCGCGCCCTCGGCGACTGGGATTACAACCCCAAGAAGTTGCCCGGCGGTCTCAAGCGTCTGTCGAAGAAGATCACCGATCTCGGCGTCGGCTTCGGTCTCTGGGTCGAGCCGGAGATGATCAACGTCAACTCCCGTCTGTATGAAGCCCATCCCGACTGGGCGATGGCGATCCCCGGCAAGCTCCACAGCGAGGGCAGACACCAGCGCATCCTCGACCTGAGCAACCCCGCCGTGTCCGACTGGGTGATCGAGAAAATGAGCGAGGTCTTTTCCTCCGGTGATATCTCCTATGTCAAGTGGGATATGAACCGCATCTTCTCCGACGTCTACTCCCCCTATCTGCCCGCTAAGCGTCAGGGCGAGGTCGCCCACCGCTATATGCTCGGCTTATACAAGATCATGAA
>CACWTM010000024.1 GCA_902763855.1 uncultured Ruminococcus sp.
CAAGATCACCTTCAAGGGATTCCGCCTGCAAAAGAATGTGCTGAAAAACATCTACGCGGTCGGTTTTCCTGCGATCATCATGCAGAGCATCGGCTCGGTGATGGTCTCGGGTATCAACGCGATTATCTCGATCGCTGATATCACCGCCGCGTACGCAGCGGCGTATATCAACGCCTTCGGTATCTACTTTAAGCTCCAAAGCTTTATCTTCATGCCTGTTTTCGGTTTGAACCAGGGTGTGTCTCCGATCATCGGCTACAATTACGGCGCCCATAATAAAAAGCGCATGTATTCCGCATTCCGTCTGGGCATCATCATCGCCGCCGCGATCATGTCGGCGGGAACGCTTCTGTTCCAGCTCGCGCCCGAGTGGCTGTTGTCATTTTTCGAATCCGACGCCGCAATCGACTCCGCGGCAAATTCTCTGCTTGTCGAGGTCGGCGTACCGGTGCTGCGGATCATCAGCCTGTCCTTCATCATGGCGGCGCTGGGCATCATGTTCTCGACCCTGTTTCAGGCGGTGGGCAAGGGCTTCTACAGCATGGTCATGTCCGTGTCCCGACAGCTTGTTATCCTGCTGCCTATCGCGTATTTTCTGTCAAAGGTCAGCATGACGGCGATGTGGTTCTCTTTTCCGATCGCCGAGGTTGTATGTCTGGGTATCGCGATTGTTTTCTTTATCAAGCTCCGGCGAAACGAACTGAGCAAGCTGTAATATCTGCCGCCGTTACCTCATAAGCTGTATGGGGTGATTGTATGAGCGAGATACGACACAGTGAGATCGTCTACGAAGAGGGCTGGCATGACGCCGCGCCTCTCGAAAAAGCCGAGATTCCTCTTGATGAACAGCCGCAGGATCAAGATCCCTTCGAAAAGCAGGAGGGCTCCAAGCCTCTGCTCATCACGATACAGCTGATCCTCAGCCTTTTGGCGGCGCTGATTCTTTTTCTGCTCAAGTCGATGGACAGCGTCGGCTACCATGAGTTTATGGACTTCTACCACGAAGAGCTGAACAAACCCATTGTGTCACAGGGAGTGTTCGAAGCGCTGGATATCAGCCGACTGTTCACCGAAAACAGCGTGACTGTACAGGCGACGCCCGATGAAGCTCAGGATCGCTGACCTCAGGCTTTATATCGGCTACGAGGTTGTCGCGGCGATGACCGCCGTGCTGCTGCTCGACCGCGAGAACCGCGTGATCTGCTGTTTTCTCGCGGCTTTGTTGCATGAGCTGGGGCATATTATCATGATGCGGCTGTTTTCCGTCAAAGTACGCGGGCTGAAACTGCGTCTTTTTGACGTGCTGATCGAAGCGGATGAACCCGCTGCCTATCGTGCGGATATCTGTATCACGCTCGGCGGCGTGCTGATGAATTATCTCTGCGCAGTTCTCCTCTGTCCGTTCAGCCTCAAGCTCGGATTGCCGCACCTGATGCTGGGCGTCTTTAACCTGCTGCCTGTGATGAGCCTGGACGGCGGACGTCTATTGTATCTCTTGCTGTCCCGCAGGTTCTCACCGCGCGCGTGTGAGAACGTCTTGCGGATCACGACCTTTCTGTTTCTCCTGCCGCTGATGACGGCAGGTTTGTATTTGTTATTCCAAAGCGGCTATAACTATTCGCTTTTGGTGATATCTTTGTATTTAACGGCAATTTTATTTATCAAACAATAGGAGAAGCTTATGTATCCCGAAAAAATCGAAAAACTGCTCCTCAAGGTGCAAAAGCCTGGCCGCTATGTCGGCGGCGAGATGGGAGCGGTCATCAAGGACAAGCAGGACGTCGACGTGCGATTTGCCTTCTGCTTTCCCGATACCTACGAGATCGGCATGTCGCACCTGGGGCTGAAGATCCTCTACAGCCTGTTCAACGAAAAGCCTTATATCTGGTGCGAGCGCGTTTTCGCGCCGTGGCTGGATATGGAGGAGATAATGCGTTCCCACGATATCCCGCTCTACGCGCTTGAGTCGGGCGATCCGATCTCCGACTTTGATTTCATCGGATTCACCCTGCAGTATGAGCTGAGCTACAGCAATATTCTGAACATGCTGTCGCTGGGCAACATCCCTGTTTTGTCAAAGGACAGGCATGACCTCAATCATATCGTTGTCGCCGGCGGGCCCTGTGCCTGCAACCCCGAGCCGATCACCGACTTTATCGACATCTTTTTCCTCGGCGATGGGGAAGAGGTCGACCTCGAGGTTATCGAGCTGTACCGCCGGTGTAAGAAAGAGAATAAAACAAGAGAAGAGTTCTTGCGACTTGCGTCACAGATCAAGGGCGTTTACGTTCCCTCGCTCTACGACGTCAGCTACAACGACGACGGTACCGTCAAAGCGATCGCCCCTCTTAGCGGCGCTCCTGCCGTAATCGAAAAGCGCGTGATGATGAACATGGACGAGAGCTACTATCCCGACAATTTCGTTGTTCCGAATATCGAGATCGTTCACGACCGCGCGGTGGAGGAAATTTTCCGCGGCTGCATCCGCGGCTGCCGTTTTTGTCAGGCGGGCTTTTTATACCGCCCCGTGCGCGAGAAATCGGTCGAGTGTATCAGCGACCAGTGTCATCAACTCTGCCAAAACACCGGCTATGACGAGGTATCCTTATCCTCGCTCAGCTCCAGCGACTATTCACAGGTTGTCCCGATGCTCCGTGAGCTGAACTCCTGGGCAAAGCCCGAGAACGTCAGCCTGTCGCTGCCGTCCCTGCGCGTCGACGGCTTCTCCGACGATATTCTCAACGAGATCAAAACCGTGCGCAAAAGCGGCCTGACCTTCGCTCCCGAAGCGGGCAGCCAGCGTCTGCGCAACGCCATCAATAAAAATGTTTTTGAGGACGAGCTGATGACCACCTGCCGCGTCGCGTTTGAGGGCGGTTACACGACCGTCAAGCTCTATTTCATGATCGGTTTGCCGACCGAGACCATGGACGACGTCGCCGAGATCCCGCTGCTCGGCAAAAAAGTGCTCGATACCTTTTACAGCACCCCAAATCGTCCCAAGGGCAAGTCGCCGCGCGTGACGGTCTCTGCGTCCTCGTTTGTGCCTAAGCCCTTTACCCCCTTCCAGTGGGAACCGCAGGATACGATGGAAGTTCTGCGCGAAAAGCAAAAGCATATCAAGCAGACGATGATCGACAACCATATCTCGCCCGCAAAGATGACCTACAACTATCACGACTCCGACACCTCCTATCTCGAGGCGGTGTTTGCCCGCGGCGACCGCCGTCTGAACGCGGTCATGTACGAAGCCTACAAGCGCGGTATGCACTTTGACGGCTGGAGCGACTGCTTCTCGTTGGAAGCGTGGCTTGAGGTCTTTGAAGCCTGCGGTGTTGACCCCTCCTTCTACGCGAACCGCCGCCGATCCTTTGACGAGGTGCTTCCGTGGGATCACCTCGACTACGGCGTTTCCAAAAAGTTTTTGCAGAGCGAGTGCGAGCGCGCTTACCGCTCCGAGGCTTCTCCCAACTGCCGCGAGAAGTGTATGGGATGCGGCGCGATGAAATACGGCGGAGGTGTATGCTATGAAAAACGTTAGAGTCTTTTATCGCAAGTTCGGGCCGTGCAAGTACATCTCTCACCTCGATACCAACCGCGTGATGATCCGCGCGATCGGCAAAAGCAAGCTGAATATCTGGCGAACCGAGGGCTTCAATCAGCATGCCTACATCACCTTCGCGCTGCCCTTGTCGCTGGGATTTGCCTCCGAGTGCGAGAGCATGGATTTTCGCGTGCTGGATGATAACGAAGATCTTTCTTTGATTCCCGAACGGCTCAACGCCTGTCTGCCTGACGGCATCCGCGTTTATCGTTGTGTCGAGTCGGTGTATAAGCCCGCCGCCATCTATTCCGCGAAATACGCTGTCACCCTCGAGCCGATGACGGAGAATGAAATTTCTGTTGAAGAATTAAAAAGCAAATGGAAAGCGTTTCTCGAACTTCCCGCGATCAACGTTGAGAAAAAGACCAAAAAGGGCATGAAAACCGTCGATCTCAAGCCATATATCCTCGCCTGCGAAACGACGGCGGGTGAGAAGCTAAGCTTCGATCTGACTCTCCCCGCGGGAGCTTCCCTGAACATCAACCCCAATCTTCTGCTCAATGCCTTTTCTGAGAGCCTCGGTATCGAGCTCTATGCCGATATCACACGCGTCGGTATCTACACCAAGGAGGGCGGGGACTTTGCGTAAACGCTTTGACATCGTTCTTCTCGACGCGGACGAAACGGTCTACGACTTCAAGCTCGCCGAAAAAACCGCCGTCAGTCTGACTCTGAAAGAGTTTGGCGTCGAGCCGACCGACGAGGTGGTTGAGCACTACAGCGCGATCAACCTCAGCTGTTGGAAGGCGCTTGAGCGCGGCGAGCTGAGCCGCGTGGACTTAAAGCCCACCCGCTTTCAGATGCTGTTCAAATTCCTCGGCGCACCTCCCTGCGATTTCAACGCCGTCAATGATACCTACGAAACCAACCTTTCCCGTCAAGCGTTTCTCCTCGACGGCGCGCTCGAGTTCGTGAAAAAGCTCCATGAGCATTGTCAAATCTACCTCGCCACCAACGGGCTGACCATCCCCCAGACGGGGCGTTTCAGCCGCAGTGCCGTCAAGCCCTATGTCGACGGGATCTATATCTCCGAGCAGATCGGTCACAGCAAGCCCGACAAGGCATATTTCGATTACATCTTCCGTGATTTGCACATTACCGACAAAAGCCGCGTCATCATGGTCGGCGACAGCCTGACCTCCGATATGCAGGGCGGACGCAACGCCGGCGTTACGACCTGCCTGTTCACAAACGGCAGGCCGCTGACCCACAGCGATCTCTGCGATAGCGAGATACAGACCTACGACGATTTTTTTGACGTCTTGTTCGAGGATTAATACTAAAGTGTTTTATTGCTACTTAGTATAATATTCCGTATAAGAAAAAACCTCCCCTGATCGAATGATCGGAGGAGGTTTTGCTGTTTGCTTGGTTTATTCGTTGACGACCAGCACATAGAACTCATAAGGCTGATAGGTTTTGTTTTTGAAGTCCTCTTTGGTCATCTCGGTTTCATCGGTATAGAGCGTTTTGCCGTCGTGACGGATTACGCAGGTCGCCTTGTCAAAGCCGATCTCGGCGCTGATATCCTCGATCGGATCATAGTACAGGTTGCTCAGATAGATGACGGTATTTCCGCCGCCGCTTCTTTTGAAGCCGAAGAGCTTCGAGTTGGAGGTTTCCAAAAACTCGATCTCCTTGTTGGTGGAGTTGAGCGCTTTGTTCTCTGTCTTGACCTTCGAGAGCGCCTTAATCAGTTCTGTGTATTTCGGCTGATCCTCCCATTTAACCGTGTCTTTTTCAAAGAACTCGATCTCATGGTCATACCCCTCTTCGTTCGCTGTATAGATCAGCGGCATACCCGGGGTGATGAAGCTCAGCGCGAGCAGCGTCTGATAGGTGTCGCCGAATCTGCCGACGATCGTCCCTTCATACGAGTTTTTGTCGTGGTTATCCAGATAATTCATCGGGAAGCTGTCGCCGACATAGTTGAAGTTGACCTCCATCCCGTCCTTGATCGACGAGGTCGCGACGCCGCTTTTGGTCATCAGCGCCTGACCGTAGAGATAGTCGTTGTAACAGCTGTCAAAGGCGTATTTCGTCAGACTTGCGCTGGCAGAGGTCTCGGCGAGCATCATGATATCCTTGTTGATGGATTTGAGCTTGTACACCGCCGCGTTCCAAAAGCCCGCGGGTACGCCGATCGCGTGGTCGCACCGAAAGCCGTCGATCCCGATTTCCTCGATCCAGTACTGCATGCATTTTATCATCTCGGCGCGCATTTCGTAGTTATCGTAGTTGAGCTGAGCAGTATCCGTCCAGTCATAGGGCGATTCTATCTTCCCCTTATCATCCTGCTTGTACCAGTCCTTATGCTCGGTGATCCACTTGTTATCCCAGCCAGTATGGTTGGCGACCCAGTCGATCGTGACCTTGAAGCCCATGTCGTGCGCCTTATCGAGCAGGTGCTTGAAGTCCTCCATCGTGCCGAACTCGGGGTTGACCTCTTTGTAGTCGGTCACGGCATAGTACGAGCCCAGCGTTCCCTTGCGCTCTGTTTCGCTGATGGGATGGATCGGCATCAGCCACAGGGTGTTGATGCCCATCTCCTTGAGCCTGTCGAGGTGCTTTTCAAACGCTTGGAAGGTGCCCTCCTCGGTGTACTGACGGATATTGACCTCGTACAGCACACAGGTCTCGAGCCACGGCGCAACCGTTTTAGTCAGGATCGCGTCATCTGACGAGATATCGGTCATCACGCCGTCGATCACGCTCTCGCTTTTCACTTCCTGTGATAGCTTATAATCCGCTTTGGCGGTCTCTGTCTTTTTCTCGCTTCCGCCGCAAGCCGTCAGCGACAGGATCATGGTAAGCGCCAGTAAAAGAGCCAAAATCCGTTTCATCGTCATCCTTCTTTCAAAGAGTTATTTGATTTGATTATAGTATCCGGCCGAGACTTTGTCAATGAAAAGAAAATCGCGTACAAGCCCGGGCTCATACGCGATATGCCGTCAGAAGATTATTTGTTTTTGCTGCCCGCGATCGTGATAATCAGGTCGAGCACCTTGAGGTACAGCCACAGCACGGTGAACGAAAGACCGAACGCCGCCTGCCACTCATATTTTTTCGGGAGCTTATCCTTGACAACGTGATCAATGGTCGCAAAGTCGCAGATCAAAAACAGAGCCGCGATGATGATGAAGACGACCGAAACGCCGATCGAGAAGCCGAGGTTCTGTCGGATTGCGGCGACCAGCGGCTGGGTGAAGGGGATAAACGAGCCGATGAACATTAGGACGGAAACGGCAATCGAGGTGACCAGCAGGGTCAGCATCACCATCTTGAACTTTTTAGTCACGCGGATCGCGCCGGTGGAGTACAGGATCGACATGACAAGGATGATGACCATTGTGATGACAAGCGCCAGCAGGCCGAGATATTCTTTTCCCTTGAGAACCTTGAAGATCAGGAAAGAGATAAAGTAGCCTTGGGTGACACAGTACAGCGCACCCGTCACCGGCGTGGTGGGCTTTGCGAAGAAGGCGAGCAGCTGGAACACGACGCCTAGGATCACGGCTCCCACCAGAGCGATCGCTTCGCTTGTGTACATTTCGACAACAAAGTTCTTGATGTTGATCTCAAAGGTGTTTCCTGTCGCGAGCTGTGCGGACAGCACGAGCTGCAAAATGATGCCGGCGATCGAGAACAGCAGGAAGTAAACGGTCTTTCCCGTGATACCGCCGTAGGTAGCGGAGTCGGTCTCATCATATTCATTGACCTTGTCCAGCCTGCGCATCACGGGATTGGACGCGAGCAGCGAGCTGCGTTTTGTGGTCGTTGCGGCGTAACCGCCTTGATTGTTGGATAATCTGGCCATAGACAACCTCTTTTCATATGTTATGCAAGCACATTTTAGCACACTGTTTTTGCAAAATCAATCAGGAAAAGGATAAATTCACAAAAATTTCAGACAGATAGTGACATTTTCAATTTTTTCCTATATAATGGTACCCGAATGTAACGAAACGGCAGGAGGCATATGATGAACACCGCTTTGATCCATCACGAGATCACCCTGACCTACCCCGACGGATTTTGTCAGATGACGCGAGCACAGCTCGAACGGTACTTTGTATCGTCCCAAAACCGCTGGGGCGCTTTAGATGAAAAGCGTCATGTGCTCCTGTCGGTATCGTGGTCAAACCCCGGCTTTCTGCTTTATCTGACCGACGCCAAAGCGATCTCTCGCGGCGGCGAGGCACGCATGAAGCGCAGCCTGCCCGACTACACGCGTCTGGCGTCCTACACGTTGGATGTCGCGGGCTGTCGGGCGGCATGCAGCCGCTACCGTTTTACGGCGATCAACAATCCCGTGTCCCAGACAGGCGAGATGATCGTGTTCAAAAAGAAGAAGAATCAATATTATGTGATCGACTTTGTCACGCGCGGGGAGGACTTCAAAACCTTCCGGCCGCTGCTCGACGAAGTGCTTCGCTCCGTGTCGATGATATAAAATAGGAGAATGTGTATGAATCAAAAAAACCGGGCGTTTTACGGCGTCTATGCCGACAAACTTGACGAGCTGTGCGCCTTTATGATGGACGAGATCAAGTCGATGCTCGACAGTATCAGCACCGACTCCGAGACCGCCCTTGCCGAGCATTTGAAGTGCCGTGTCAAGGACAGTGAAAGTCTTGTAGAAAAGCTCCGCAGACTCTCTTTGGAAGAATCCGCCGAGTCTGCGCTGAAAAATCTTTCCGACGTTGTCGGCGTGCGTGTCATCACCCATTTTGTCGGCGATATCTACACCGTGCTTGATCTGATAGAGAGCTGTGACAAGTGGAAGGTCAAAACCGTCAAGGACTATATCGCGAACATGAAGCCCAACGGCTACCGCAGTCTTCACGTTTTGCTCACCGTTCCTTTCGGGGTCGGCGGTATTGACGAGATCGACGTTGAAATTCAGCTGCGGACCATCGCGATGGACTGCTGGGCGAGTTTGGAGCACCAGCTCAAATACAAGAAGGACATCCGCAGCGCGGCGCTGATCGTCGGCGAGCTGAAACGCTGCGCGGATGAGATGGCGTCTACCGATCTGACGATGCAGACCATCCGCGATTTGATACAGAAAGGTTGATAAGATGAAGGTATTATACGCCGAGGACGAGCTGCAGCTCTCCTCAGCCGTCACCGAGATATTGAAGATGGAGGGCTTTGAGGTCACGTCTGTCTACGACGGCGAGCAGGCGCTCGAAGCGCTCAAAAAAGAGTATTACGACGCGGTCGTTCTCGATATCATGATGCCGAAAAAGGATGGCATCGAGGTGCTTACCGAGATGCGCCGCGACGGCGATCATACTTCGGTACTGATGCTGACCGCCAAAGCCACCGTCGACGACCGTATCGCGGGACTGTCCGTCGGCGCGGACGATTATTTGTCAAAGCCCTTTGCCATGAAGGAGCTGGTCGCGCGACTCAACTCCCTGATCCGCCGCAACTCCGACTACCGCTACTCTGTTTTGAAGTACGCGAACATCGAGCTTGACTCCAATTCCTGTGAGCTGAAATCAGACAAAGGCAGTCTCCGCCTGAACAACACCGAAGCCGAGCTTTTGTCGTTTTATATCCGCAACATCGGCTGTTTCTTCACGGCGGAACAGATCAACGATCAGGTCTGGGGCGGCAGAGAAAGCGCCGAGAAAGCCGAGCTGTATATCTACTATCTGAAAAACAAGCTCAGACAGATTCATTCGGACGTCAGCGTCCTGATCTCCGGTGAGACCTACGCTTTGGGAGAGGAAAAAGCATGAAAAAACTGCGCAGAAAAGTCATTCTCGGCGTGCTGGCCAGCTCGCTGGTCGTATTCGCGCTGACGGTTCTGATCTTCGGCATCGTGCTCAATACCCATGTGATTAACCGCGCTGACGCGATGACGGAGCTGATAAACAAATCCGGCGGCGAATTTCCCGAGAAGCGCGATTATGACAAGCTCAACCAGGAGGATCAGATCCGCCTGTATAATTATGATGAAGAGTCCCGTTACCGCCTGCGTTACTTTGTGGCGTATTATGACGAGAACTTGAACGTGACCTCGCTCAAGACCGAGCATATCGCCGCGGTGGACGACGCGAAGGCAGAGGCCATGGCGATCTCTGCGCTCGTGACGGACAAGCCTACCGGCAACTACAACGATTACCGTTACCGCATCTGTGCGGATAGCCACAGCGTGGTCTTTCTCGATATATCCGATGATTTTGACAGCGTCAAGCTGATCCTGCTGCTCATCACCGGCGTCGCGATCCTGTTTGTTGTGCTGATTACCGTGGTGTTCTGGTTTTTGTCGAAGCGTATCGTACAGCCGTTTGAAGAGAACTCACGGATGCAAAAGCAGTTTATCACCGACGCGAGCCACGAACTGAAAACGCCTTTGGCGATTATTTCAGCCAACGCCGAGGTTCTTGCTTACAAGCACGGCGATAACGAGTGGATCAACAACATCACCGCTCAGGTCGAGCGGATCGGCGGGCTTATTAACGAACTGCTCACCCTCAACCGCCTTGAGGAGGTTGAAGAAATCTCCGATATTGAGCCTGTTGACCTCAGCGCGCTTGTTCCTGTTGTCGCCGCCGATTTTTCCCAGGTCTTTGAGAGTGTCGGAGCCGAGGTGGTTTACGATATCGAGCCCGATGTGATGATAAACGGCAACCGCAGTCAGCTCGAGCGTTTGATCTCCGTGCTGGTCGAGAACGCCTCGAAGTATATCAGCGAAAACGGCGAGTTTCGTGTTACCGTCAAGAAGGAATTGCGCCATACCCACCTGAATTTCTTCAATACCTGTGAGGTTGATCCCGACGCCGACTACAACCATCTGTTTGACCGGTTCTACCGTCCCGACGCCTCCCGTACCTCCCGTACCGGCGGCCACGGTATCGGCTTGTCTATCGCGAAAAGGATTGTTACCCTGCACAACGGCACGATCGAAGCCGTCCCGTCCGACGACGGCCTGTCTTTTAACGTCAAGCTGTCCAATCGCCTGAAAGTTCAGAATAAGCTGAGCAAATAAGCAAAGCGACCCTGTGCTTTTTCGCACAGGGTCGCTTTATGGCTTGTATGAAAGTCAGTTTTTCTTTTTGAATACTTGATAAGCGACTGCGGCGGCAGCTCCGGCAACCACGGTACCGGCCGCGGCGATACCGATAGCTTTCTGCTGTTTTGTGAGTCTAACCTTTGTCAAGGGCTTTTCGATCGCGGCTGCGTCATCGGTTTCTTCCGCCGCTTCCTCGACCGCTTCCTCGACCGCTTCTTCGACCGCTTCTTCGACGGCGTCTGTGGTGCCTTCCTCCGGTTCCGCGGCGGTCTCCTCGACGGCTTCTTTGATCTCTGCGACGTGCTCGGCGACTTCTTCCTTGATCTCTTTTTTCTTTCTGAACATCGGCATCAAATCCTTTCTTTTTGGATATCGGCATTATAACATATCGGTCGCCAAAAAGCGATAGTTTACCTACGATTCTTTTTGTGCAATTTTCGACATTTGCCCAATTTTTGCGTTTTATTTCCAGTTGTCCCTATTTTGTCACGGTTGATATGCTATGATATTGTCAACGACCGAGGAGGTGTTCCTATGAATTACATCATGACAACATCAAATTTGACCAAGATCTACGGCTCCGTCCACGCGGCAGAGAACATGAATATCCACATCCGACGCGGCGGAATCTACGGCTTGATCGGACGCAACGGCGCCGGCAAGACCACCATCATGCGCATGCTCAGCGGGCTGTCGACCCCTTCGTCCGGCAGTTTTTCCTTTGAGCCGCAGGGCAAAAACGGGATCGGTATCGGTACGCTGATCGAGGCGCCCGGACTTTACCCGAAGCTTTCCGCCTACGATAACCTCAAGATCAAGTGCATCGGCTTAGGCGTCGCCAAAGAGGGCAGAGACGCCTATATCCGCGATCTGCTGACGCTCGTCGGCTTACAGGATACCGGCAAGAAGCCGATAAAGTCCTTCTCGCTCGGCATGCGCCAGCGTTTAGGTATCGCCCTCGCGCTGGTCGGCGATCCCGAGATGATTATCCTCGATGAGCCGATCAACGGATTGGATCCGCAGGGTATCGCCGAGGTGCGTCACATGCTTGAGCGTTTGAGAGAAGAGAAGGACATCACCATCATGGTGTCCAGCCATATTCTTGACGAGTTGGCGAAAATCGCCGATTCTTACGGCATTATCCACGAGGGCAGGCTGATCGACGAGTTCACCTCTGCCGATCTCATGAAACGCTGCGGCGAGTTTGTCACCGTCAAGGCGGAGGATCTTCCGTCTGCAGAGCGGGTACTCTGTGAGATGGGCTTCGAAAAAATCTCTTTCGATCACAACAACGATCTCCGTATCGAAGGCGCGACCGACAAAACGCAGGAGATGATCGCCGCGCTGGCAAAAGCGGGCGTCGGGCTCAAAGAGCTGTATGTCACACATCTCTCGCTGGAGGACTATTATCTGAACATGACAGGAGGTGCCGATCATGCGTAACCTGATATCTATGGATTTCTACCGGCTGAAAAAATCAAAGCTGTTTATCGGCTCGCTGATCGCGATCCTTGTGATGAGCTTCGGCTTTATCTTCGCCGAGGTCGCTTTGACCAACAGTATCGCGTCATTTACCGGTGAAGCGTTCATCCCGGCGGGAGTGACCTTCTCGTCCATTCTCGAGTCGCCCTTGGTCACCTTCGCGCCTCTTTTGATCCTGATTAACGTCGTCAGCTTTTCCTATCTCGATCTTTCGGGAGGCTATGTTAAGAATATTGTCGGGCAGACAAAGCGCAAGGCCGACGTCGTCGTTTCAAAGCTCTTTGTCATCGTGATGATGAATCTGATTTTCATGGTCGTCGCGTTACTCGGCGTATTTCTCGGCAGACTGGCGACAGGTCCGGTTATCTTTGACGACATGATCCTCGCAGGGCTGGGTACCTTTGCAATCAAGTGGCTTTTGATCAACGCCGCCAGCGCGCTGCTGCTGTTCTTCTCAAACGGGCTGCGCAACAAGGTAATCGGCATCATCCTTGCGGTACTGCTCGGAACAGGCGCGCTGAACCTTGCCTACATGGGCGTCAACACCGGTCTGAACGCCCTCGGCGTCCACGGCGTCGATGTCACAAACTTCCTGCCGTCCTCACTGCTCGGCTCCGTCAGCGTTGCAAACGGCGAGCTGGTCGCGAACTCAGTTATCTGCGCTGTCGTTGTGTTTGCGCTTTTCACAACTCTGACCCTGATTCTTTTCAAGAAGAGGGACGTCAAATAACCGTTCTCACTCGAAGCCGCAGGCGATTGTCTGCGGTTTTCACTTTTCCAATTGTAAACAATTGATGATTTCGCATAAAATCGTCGCAGAGTCATTGACATTTTATCGTCGAAATTTTATAATTAATAATGAATATTTGTTCGCAAATATATTAATAGAAAGGCGCGATTAACTATGACTATCAACAAAAAACTCGAAGGAACAAAACTGACTGCGACCGTAACCGGCCGTCTTGACACTACCACCACCCCTCAGGCTGACGCACAGCTCAAGGACGGGATTGACAAGGTTACCGAGCTGGTTCTTGACTTCAAGGGCCTTGACTACATTTCCTCGTCGGGACTGCGACTCCTTCTTTCCCTGCAAAAGATCATGAACAAGCAGGGTTCCATGAAGATCACCAACGTTAACGAGACCGTCAACGAAATCTTCGAGGTCACCGGTTTCTCTGATATTCTGACTGTCGAATAACAGGAGATCCGCCATGACCAATATCATTGAACTGCTGGAGCAGTATACAAGAGAAAACCCCAATACTCCTATTTTGTTTGATGACGCTCACAACAAAGGTGTGACCTACGCCCAGCTTGACGACATGAGCGGACGTGTTTACGCCTACCTCAAAGAGCACGGGATCGGCAAAGAAGCTTTTGTCCTTCTCAACCTTCCGCGCGGCATTCTGCCCGTTGTTGCGATGATCGGCGTCTGGAAAGCCGGCGCGGCATGGGCGCTGGTAGAGGACACCTACGCACCCGACCGTATCGCCTATATCCGTGAGGACTGCGGCTGCAAGTTTGAGCTTAACGCCAAAAACTGGGACGAGGTCATGCACACCGAGCCGATCAGCGGTCACGAGACCCCCGATCTGCACGACGCGGCATACGCGATCTACACCTCCGGTACCACCGGTAACCCCAAAGGCGTTTTGCACGAGTACGGCAACCTCAGCGAAGCGATCGAGTCCATCCGCGTCAACGGTGTGAATCCTTTCAACAGTAAGGACAGGCTGGCGCTTTTGGCGCCGCTGAACTTCGTAGCCTCGGTCATCGTCATTTTAGAGGTGCTGAGCATTTGCTGCGGCAAGATGTATATCGTCAGCTACGCGACCATCAAAAACCCCCTTCTGCTCAAAAAACTGTTTATCGAGAAGATGATTTCCATCACCTTCCTGACCCCGTCCTACGTTCGTATGCTGGGCAATCAGACCGGTCCTTTCCTGAGGATGCTGTTCGTCGGCAGCGAGCCCGCCAACAACCTCTACAACAAGAATCTCGACCTCATCAACATCTACGCCGCTTCCGAGAGCGGCTTCGCGGTCGGCGTATTCAAGATCGACCGCGCTTACGAGACCTGCCCGATCGGCAAGCCCGAGCTCGATCTCGAGATCAAGCTGATCGGTGAGGACGACAGCGTCGTCGAGGACGGTGAGATCGGCGAGCTGTGCTTCAAGAACCCCTATGTGCGCGGCTACATGAATCTCCCCGAAGAGACCGACAAGGCGTTCAAGGACGGCTTGTACCACACCGGCGATCTGGCGCGCAAAGAAGCGGACGGCAACTACGTTCTTCTCGGACGCTCCGGCGACATGATTAAGATCAACGGCAACCGTATCGAGCCGGCAGAGATCGAAGCCGCCGTCAAGCAAGTACTCGGAATCGACTGGGCTGCCGCGCGCGGTTTTGAAGAAAGCGGAAAAAGCTATCTCTGCGCTTACTATACCGCCGACGTAGAGGTGGATACCGACAAAATGCGCGAGGAACTCTCTAAGCGCCTGCCTTACTATATGATTCCCGCCTACTATATGAAGATCGACAAAGTCCCGCTCAAGCCCAACGGCAAGATGGATCGCAAAGCCCTTCCTCAGCCTGACGCCAAGGATTTCAAGAGCGAGTATGTCGCTCCGACCAACGAGACCGAAGAAAAGCTCTGCCGCGCGATGGAAAAGGTGCTCGGACTCGATCAGGTGGGTATCCATGACGACTTTTACGAGATGGGCGGCGACTCCCTCGGTTCGATCAAGCTGATTACCGAGAGCGGTCTGCCCGGACTGAACGCCGGCGAGGTCTTCCGCGGCAGAACTCCCGAGAAGATCGCGCAGCTGTATATCGAAAAGCATCTGAACGATGACGGCGAATCGCCCGACGCCAAAAACGCTCGCTCGATGAAAGAGGATCATCCGCTGACCGCCGAGCAGCTCTACATGGTTGACTACCAGCTTTATACGCCGAAGTCGACGATGTACAACCTCTTCTCTATGCTGAAAGCGGACAAGAACATGATCGACGGCGACCAGCTCAAATCCGCGGCGGAGATGGTTTTGAAGAACCATCCCGCGCTTTTGACCACCTTCCATTTCAACGACGACGGCGAGATCATCCAGCGCTATACCCCCGAGGTGTTTGAGGAGCTTCATATCGAGCGTCTTACCGAGTTTGAGTTTGACAGCCTCAAGGATATGCTGGTTCAGCCGTTTAAGATCATCGGCGGCAAGCTCTACCGCTGCCGTCTGTTCGAAACAGAAAAGTACTACTACATCTTCTTCGACGTTCATCACACCCTGTTCGACGGTACATCCTTAAAGGTGTTTATGGGCAACGTCGGCAAGGCGTTCATGGGCATGCAGCCCGATCCCGATTATTACTACTACATGCTCCAAAAGCGTGAGGAAGAGGTGGATACCGACTTCTATCAGGAGAGCAAGAAGTATTTTGAGGACAGATACGACAACATCGAGTGGTCGTGCTATCCCGTGACCGATCACGAGTCCCGCGAGAACGAGATGGGCGAGGTCTTCGCCGAACTCGGCATCGAGCAGCCGCAGATGAAGGCTGTCGAGCGCCAGTATAAGATCAGCCGCAACGAGTTCTTCATCACCGTTGCCGCTCTCGCGATCTCTGTTTATAACTTAAAGGACGATATCCGTCTGTCTTGGGTTTACAACGGACGTGAGGACATGGAGATGATGACCACCGTCGGTCTTTTGTTCCGCGAACTCCCCGTAGGCGTTCGTCTGAAAGACAAGATGACGCTGCGCGAGCTTTTCGCCGACGTACACGATCAGGTTCAGAAGGGTATCGAGCACAGCTGTTATCCCTACGTTGACAAGACCGGTCAGGTTTATACCGAAGAAGCCGCCTATCTGCTTTATCAGCAGGATATCCGCGATATGGGCGGTACCGAGGAGATGGGGATCGAGACCGTCGACGTCCGCCAGAACCAGGCGGCGTCCCAGACGATCCTCGATATGGAGATCCTCGACGGCTCCGACGGCTTGGTCCTGATGATGGACTACGCCTCCAGCCGCTACGAGGACAGCAGTATGGAAAAATTCAAAGATATCTTTGTCAGGGTCGCCCAGTCGCTGGTCACCCATAACTCCCAGAAGGACGTTACCGTCGGTGAGATCCGCCAGAAGATCTGGGACAAGGCAAACTTCTTTGACATCATTAAAGCTATTTTCAGGAGAAAACGCTGATGCCCGAAAACCAAGGACAAAACGAAACCGCGCCGATGACCGACAAAGAGAGGGTGAGCGCCGCTTACGGTGAGAACCGCCCTGTCACGGGCGACTACGATCCCGCCCTCTCCGCAAGGTGCAGTAACGGCACCTTTGTCGGCAAAGCCGACGGCGATACAGTCGCGTTCCGCGGTATTCCCTTTGCAAAGCCCCCTGTCGGAGAACTCCGCTGGAAGCGTCCCGCGCCTGTTGACGACAACGACGGCGTCTTTGAAGCCTATTATAACGGCAAGTCGCCGATCCAGACCGAGTGGCACACCGAGCTTGCGTCCTACTATCCGCAGGGAGAGGACTGCCTGTATCTGAACGTTTGGAAAAATCCCGCCTGCGCCGATACGCAAAAGCCCGTCATGGTGTTTTTGCACGGCGGCGCCTACGGATGGGGCGGTACCGCCGATCCGATGTATGACGGCAAAAATTTCGTCACCGCCAACCCCGATATCATTCTTGTGACGATCGCTTATCGCATCGGTCTGATGGGCTTTATCGACCTTTCCTATCTTGAGGGGGGAGAGGCTTATCCCGACGCGCCCAACCTCGGCTTGCTTGACCAGATCGAAGCTCTCCGCTGGGTACAAAAGAACATTGCGGCGTTTGGCGGCGATCCCGCCAACGTGACCGTGTTCGGAGAGTCCGCGGGCGGCGGCAGCGTTTCGCTGCTCCCGATGATCGCCGAAGCGAAGGGGCTGTTTCACAGGGTGATTGCCGAGAGCGGCTCTGTCGCTTTGACCTTCTCAAAGGAGGAGTGCAAGCCGTTTACCCGCCGCTTGATAAAAAAGGTCGGAAGCAGGTCGATGGATACTCTGATGTCGCTTTCAGAGGATCAGCTCAAGGCGATCAACGAAGAGGTCAATTCTTATAATAACTACCCTCAGCGCGACGGCAAGCTGATTCCGCTCAATCCCTACAAGCCCTACGCCGACGGCACGACCGCCTGCGTGGATATGATGATGGGCACCAACTCCAACGAGATGAACTACTGGATCGGCGAGGTCGGCGGCGTGGTACCGTATGGCTTGACCATGCCTGTCAGGCTCGAAAACGATATGCGTGTGTTCAAGCCCGTCGATAAAGAGCGCGTCAAAAAGTTCATGGCGCTGACAAACCGTCATAAGCTGTGGAAACAGACTGAGTTCTATAACGAGCTGATGTTCCGCCTGCCGATGATCTCACAGGCTGTCGGTCATTCCAAAAACGGCGGCAAGGTTTATCTGTACTATTGGACTGAACCGTCCTCGGTACACCTGCACGGCGCCTGCCATGCGACCGAGCTTGCCTATGTGTTCGGCAATACGGACGAAACGCTCTATACCGGCGAGTCTGCCGACGAGGCTCTCTCCAAACAGGTGATGACCATGTGGGCGAACTTTGCCCGCACCGGCGATCCCTCCTGCGAGGGGCTGGAGTGGCAGCCGTATGACCGCGAGTCTCGCGCGACAATGGTATTGTGCAAAGAGTCCGGTCTCCAATACGATATCCTGCGTGAACAGCGCGAAATTCTATACCCGCTGCTGCGTTATATGATTACCCCGTCCTACGCGAACCTCGATTTTAACGTACCGTTCGTTCGCAAGGTGGCAGGAGTCGCACTGGGCGTGACCGCGGCGATCGCGGTCGGCGTGTCCCTGTTCCGCAAAAAAAGCTAGATAAAAATTTACAGATAAGTAGAGTTCACAGAACATGGATAAGAAAAAGATCACGATCATCGCAGTTTCCGCGGCGACGGCTGTGTTGCTTGTCGTCGGCGGTGTGACGACCGCGCTGTTGTCCAAGCCCGCTCCCACAGCACAAGAGACCGTTGCGGTACAGGAAGAGACGATCGTCCGTTCTCATCAGATAGAAGGTATCACAGCCACCCTGCAGGACACCTTGATGGCAGGGTGCGAGACCCACGCCTGTACAAGCCTTCTGCAGTACCTCGGCTATGATATCGACGAGTTCGGATTTGCGAACAACTATTTAGACTGCCGCTACGTTACCGAGGATGAGATCACGGGCGAGAAGTTCGGGCCTGATATGAACTCTGCTTTTGCCGGCACCGCTTACGCCGGCTGGGGCATTTACGCCCCCGCGATGGCGCGGTGCATGAACAATTATCTCAAGGCGGTGAAATCCGCCCAAACAGCCACCGTCCTCGAAAACGTCAAGCTCGACGATATGCTTGAGCAGTATATCGACAAGGATATCCCCGTGATGATCTGGGCGACGACCGATATGCAGGAGCCCATTGAGTGGGACGCGTGGACGGTCAACTATGTTGACGAGAACGCCAAGTATAAAGAGGGCGAGACCTTCAAGTGGATGCTGCATGAGCATTGTTTGGTGCTGTGCGGTTACGACGGACAGTATTTCTACTTTTCCGACTCCGTCGTCGGCGGTATCTCTCACTTTGAACGCTCGATTTGTGAGAAGCGTTACGAACAGCTCGGCATGCAGGCGATCGTCGTACAATAAAGTATCTTGTTACAGCAAGAAGGGGCTGTCGCACTAAGACACCCCTAAAAAACTAGACCGGGCAGCCCAAAAGGGTTGCCCGGTCAGTGCTTTCATAGTATAATTTAATTGCAGTAA
>CACWTM010000025.1 GCA_902763855.1 uncultured Ruminococcus sp.
ATTTTTTATTGGGCTATTTGTCGGAGGCTTCTTTGGAGTGGCAATTATGTGTTGCCTCAACGTAGCGTCCGAAGCGGATGATCAGATGGAAAGAGAACAAAAGAGCTCTTCAGAATCAGATGATGAATCTTAAAACAATTTAGGTTGGGTTTCTTCAGTGTTCGCAAATCGTTGTATCAATGATTCCTGATAAGACTTATTCAGAAAGTTTTGCTTTTGGTATCTATTTGATATGTAAAAGAAATGAAGGAAAAAATCAGTTTGGAAGGTGATACAATGAGAACGAATGACTGCGCGACAACAAATAAAGGTATGATGCTCATATATTGCTGCAGTTTCACATAATCATGTATGGGTGATTTGCAGTGAAAACAAAGATTATCTATGAACCGATTCCTAAGGCAACAGAGAATTATGAGTTTAGTCAAATGCTTCAAAAAGCTTTACTCCTATCAATTAAAGAAAAAGGATTAATCAATCACACACAGTATTGCGAGTGTCTTAAGAAAGTAAAATAATGTGTTGGTTTATTTAGTAATTAATCGTTTAGGGATAGACTTATTACTATTTATAGATATAATGTTTGTTAGCAAAAACGAAAGGAATGAGTTATAATGAAAGAATCATTAGTCAGCGATATCAAAAGGGTCGCCGCTTACTGCAGAGTCTCTACGGATAGTCTTGACCAAGCAAATTCGCTTGAGAGCCAACAGCGATACTTCAATGAGTTTATACGTCGGAATCCTTTATGGGAGCTTTATGAGATCTATGTGGATGAAGGTATTTCAGGTACAAACACAAAAAAGAGAAAAGCCTTTAATAAGATGATATCAGATGCTCATGAACATAAATTTGATATGATCGTCACAAAGGAAATATCCAGATTCGCCCGAAACACTCTGGATAGCATTGGTTATACAAGAGAGCTGAAAAGTATAGGAATCGGCGTTTATTTCATGAATGACAATATCAACACGCTTGATGCTGACGCGGAGCTTCGACTCACGATAATGTCTTCCATCTCACAAGAAGAAAGCCGTAAGACTTCCGAGAGATGTAAATGGGGTCAGAGAAGAATGATGGAACAAGGCGTGGTGTTCGGAAGAGACATGCTGGGATACGATGTGTGCAACGGAAAACTGTATATCAACGAAGAAGGCGCTGAAATCGTTCGGCGCATTTTTCATATGTATCTGGATGAGGGAAAAGGCGCTCACGTTATCGCTAAGCAATTACGCGAAGAAGGTGTTCAAACTTCCCGATATATGAAAGACTGGTCATATACTGTGATCATGAGATTGCTGAAAAACGAGAAGTATTGCGGCGATCTAGTCCAGCAAAAAACATTCACACCGGATTATCTCACACATTCGAAGAAAAGGAACAAAGGTGAGATCGACTATGTTGTAATAAAAGACCACCATGAACCGATCGTATCAAGAGAGGTGTTTGAAGCGATACAAGAGGAGATTACCCGCAGAAAGAACCTATGTAAAGCAGAAGAAAGCTGCTATTCTAATCGTTATGCGATGTCAGGTAAAATAAGGTGCGGGGAATGTGGCGGAAGATTCACACATACGATAAGAAGACGAGGCAATGACAAAAAGCACTACGAAAACTGGTCTTGCATAGATAAAATAAGGTATGGAAGCTCCAGGAAAGACAGTAAAAATGAAAAATTCGGATGCGACAACGTAAACATTCAGTATCAAGATCTCAAAGAAATCTTAACACATATCACATGTGATATTATGCGTGATAAGAGCGATATAGCTGATCAAGTAATCGGTATTGTTAGTTCAGTAATAAAGAGCAGCATGGAAAACAGTCGGGTTTCATATTATGAAAAACAGTTAGAAACCATAGAAAAAAAGAAGCAGAAGCTCCTTGATATGTGCTTGTCCGGTGATATCGAAACAGACGAGTACAAAAAAGGCTTCGAAAGGCTTAATAACGAGTACAAAGAAACGAATAAAAAATTGAAAGATGAAAAGGAGAGACATTCCCTTGCCGAGAACCAATCAAGCATCATCGAAAGCATAAGAGAGCACATCCAAGGTATCGTTGTTAACGGCTGTTGGGATGAAATATTCTATGGAAATCTGGTTGAAAAAATAGAGGTTTTCAACGATAGATCGCTCAACATACACCTGAATTTGATGCCGAAGACTTGTTGTGCAAAAGTACTAAAAGGAAAGGAGATAAATGATCAAAACGCACAAGAAATACGAGCGAAAAGTGCGTTTTGTACATATAGAGGATCGTCAGTACCGATGTCTGTCAGGGTCGCTTTCAGCTCCGGCAGCGGCATGGAAAACCGCTGTGCCAAATAGCGCATAGACGCCCCGAGCTCACCGTCGGGACCCCCATACTGGCTGATTATCAGCTTTGCCAGAGCGGGGTTGGGGTTTTTGATTCTGACGGGATATTGCAGCTGTTTTTCGTAGACAAACATCGTTTAACCCTCCGTATCCCACGGCCACGGGTCTTTGACCCACGCCCATGTGTTGTTTGCGGTTTCGTCCCGGGTTAGGGGCCCGAACTTTTCTTCAAACTCCCTGACCAGCGGAGCAAGCTGTCTGAGATATTCTTCACGCTTCTTCAGCATTTCGCTGTCGCCCGGATGGGTGTCGAGAAACAGGTCGATATCGACGACGGCAAACTTGCAGGTGCCGATCTTCTTGAGTAACATGTCGCGCTCAGTCATTGTCTTTTCCTCCGCATGCGCCGCCGTAAAAGGGTTTGTGCAGCGCTTTGAACACGGTGCCGTTTTCATAGCCGAGCACCGCCTGGCACATCTCGGGTGAGTAGGGCTGGAACGGTACGTATGCCATCGCTTCTGCGGCGTTGTCGGGCAGCGGCGACAGACCGTAGGCGTTCATGACGGTTTTGTTATCCATGGATCAATCTCCTTCGTTTGATTTGTCCGCACAGGGTGAGAGGACTAAAGCGTTAAATCAAATCGCTGCAGTCACTCGGGGTATGGGTGCGGACTGCATTACATACTATGATTTTGCGGCGGATTTGTCATAATTATTTGCAAGAAAGGGCGGTTTGTGGTACAATTCTTTCGGGCGGTGATAGAATGATAATCGACACGCATGTTCATATCGGAAAATTTATGGATTTTGTGATGAAGCCAGAGGACGTCATCTACTCGATGGAGCGTTACGGGATCGACTTCTCGCTGGTGTCCGGCGGCGACGCGGTCGAGTTCGACCATGAGGGTCACAAGATTCCTGACGAATATCAGATTTCGCAGAACGAGTGCTTCAGGCGCACGCTCCGCTTTGCGCTGCAATATCCCGAGAGGATCGGCGTTATGCCGTGGATGAAGCTCCATGACGAAAAGCCCGACGCCGAATTTGTGCGGCTGTTGGAGCGTCACCGCGATCTGGTGTACGGGATCAAGTTTCATCCCTATCACTCGCGCGTCGCGCCCGACGATCCGTCGCTCGAGCCTGTTTATGAGATCGCGCGCAGGTATCGGCTGCCTGTCGTATCGCATACCGGCGGCTGTGAAGAAGCGAAGAGCGTCCACCTGTACAACGCCGCTGTGAGTCATCCCGAGATCGACTTTGTGATGGTGCACATGGATCTGGGCACGGATAACAGCGAGGCGATCGAGCTGCTGGGCAGGGCGGATAACCTTTACGGCGATACCACCTGGGTGCCGGTGAAAAGCACGCTCAGAGCGATTGAAAAGTGGGGGAGCGGCAAGATTTTGTTCGGTTCCGACAGCCCCATCGACGGCCCCGATACCTATCTGCACAACAAGACGGGCGACCGTTCGCTGTATCAGGAATACTTCAACGAGTTCCGCGCGGTTGTCAGCCCGCAGGATTACGAAAATATCATGTACCGCAACGCGATACGCCTGTTTCGTTTGCAGGACAGGCTGAGCTCTGCGGAATGATACGATAGAAAGGCAGAATTATGTTCAGAAGAATCACGAAAAATGACTGGGAGCTGTATCGGCACTATGTCGATACGTTTTATCATACCGACGCGGTCAACGCTCCCGTACCTGTCGAAAACTACCGCGCGACCTTTGACGAAATGCTCCGCTCCGATACCTATGTGAGGGGCTATATCTTCGAGTATGAGGGTACTCCCTGCGGCTTTGCGCTGTTGTCAAAGACCTTCTCGCAGGAAGCGGGAGGGTTCTCGATCACGATCGAAGAGATCTATATCGACCCCGAGTACCGCTCCAAGGGGCTCGCGACCGAGTTCTTTGATTGGCTGAAAAATGAATCCTGTGCGATGCGCCTGCGGCTGGAGGTTGAGGACTACAACAAGGGCGCGATGCGGCTGTATGAGCGCATGGGTTTTGAGCTGCTGCCGTATTTGCAGATGGTCATCGACAAGCAGCGGCAGAAGCCTTCCGACAGCTGATTTCACGGTTCATAAAATATTCATAATTCATTTAAAAATCATTCAACATTGTTTCAAATTGGCGTCACATAGTGGGTATACTATAAGGGTGTACTCAAGAAGAGTCACAAAAACGGATTGTATATGGAGGAATTGATATGTCTGATAATTTTTATGAGAACCTTCATTTCGGAAACGAAGAGAACAACAATACTGAAGAGCCTGTCGAAAACGTTTCGCAGGAGAACGCCGCTCCCGCAGAGCCGATCGCAGAGCCGATCGCCGCGGAACCCGAACATCAGGACGCCGCACAGCTTTACAGCGACTCGAGCTTTATGCGGAGCACACAGGCTAAGCCCGACGCCGATGAGAGCTTCAAGCCGCAGCCTGAACCGCAGACCGACTTCGGCTTTGGGCAATCGCAGACTCAGGCAGAGCCCTATGTGAACCCTTATCAGCCCGCTCAGCCCAACGCCGCGGCGGACGCTGCGCAGGAGAGTGTGAAGCCTCAGAACAGCTATCAGGACGACTTCTACCATCAGAGCTATCAGCCGCATACCCCGGGCGCGCATGTCAACTATACCCGTCCCGTCGGCGGCTATGTGAACCCCAACGAGAACGTCAACCGTGCGCAGCAGCCTTATACCGCGCAGCCGTACAGCGCGCGTGTACAGGCGCAGCCTCCCCGCAAAAAGGAAAAGAAATCCGGCATGTCCAAGGGAGCGGTTGCCGTGGTGCTGGTTGTGTGCGTTTTGCTCTCGGGCATCGCGGGCTTCGGCGGCAGTATGCTGGCGCAGTACCTCAACAAGCAGAATTATTCCGCTTCCGGCGACACCATGGTCATCCACAAGGTGAGCACCGAAGCGCAGGTGGCAGGTACCGAGGCGCTGACCGATAAGACCACCGCCGAGATCACCAAAGAGGTCGCGGATACCGTTGTAGAGATCACCACCGAGGTCATGCAGACCAGCTCCTACTACGGTCAGTATATCGCGCAGGGCGCAGGCTCGGGCGTTATCATCAGCGACGACGGCTATATCCTGACGAACAACCACGTCATCGACGGCGCTTCTTCCATCAAGGTCACTACCCGCGGCGGCGATACCTATGACGCGACGCTGCAGGGTACCGACGCCAAGGTGGATATCGCGCTCTTGAAGATCGACGCGAAAGACCTGCCCACGGCGGTGTTCGGTGATTCCGATACCCTCGAGGTCGGCGCAAAGACCGTCATCATCGGCAACCCGCTGGGTACGCTGGGCGGTTCGGTGACCGAGGGCATTATCTCCGCGCTTGACCGTTCCATCGACATCGACGGCAAGACCATGCACCTCATCCAGACCGACGCTTCCGTCAACCCCGGCAACTCCGGCGGCGGCATGTTCAACGGTCAGGGCGAGCTGACGGGTATCGTAGTCGCGAAATCCGCCTCCGAAGAGATCGACAACATCGGTTTTGTTATCCCGATCAACAACGTGCTGGATATCCTGGGCAACCTCAAGGACTACGGCTATGTCCGCGGCAGAGCCGACACCGGCATGGACTTCATCGACCTTTCTAACCAGATGTACGCGTGGTACTACTACGGCAACAACGAGACCGGCGTCTATATCAGCTCGGTTGACAACGGCTCCAGCGCCGAGGAAGCGGGCTTCCGCAAGGGCGACCGCGTCGTGTCCATCGACGGCAAGGAGATCACCTCCTCCACCGAGATCGAAACGCTGATCTCCGACAAGTCCGCCGGCGATAAGGTGACCTTTGTCATCAGCCGCGGCGGCAAGCAGGCGTCCATTGAACTGACGCTGATCGAAGAGATTCCCGAATCCGTGCAGGGTACCGGCAAGAGCAACAGCTCGAACGGTTCTCAAAACGGCGGCGGCAATTCGCAGGGTGGCAACGGCTACAACCCGTTCAGCGAGTTCTTCGGCAGATAATCATCACACAACAGGGATCGTGTCACGCGATCCCTGTTTTTTTTGCGCAAAAAAAGACCCCTGACCGTATGGTCGGGGTCGAATAATCCGCGTCAGTCTTCGGTTTTCAACGCCTTCAAGATCATGTTCGCGCACATGTAGACGTTGCCGCCGCCGAGGGTGATGACGAGGTCATCCTCCTGCGCGTGCTCCACGATATACTTGGTGATATCCTCAAAGCTGTCGATGCACACGCTGCCCTCGACCTTCGCGCCGAGGTCGGTGTTGTAGATGTTGTAGGTGTTGGTTTCGCGCACCGGCAAAATCTCGGAGATGATCGCGACGTCGGGAATACTCAAAGCTCTCGCGAAGTCGTCGAGCAGCAGCGCGGTACGGGAGAAGGTGTGGGGCTGGAACACCGCCCAGACCTTTCGAAAGCCCATTTCCATCGCGGCGCTCAGGGTGGCGGTCAGCTCGGTGGGGTGATGCGCAAAGTCGTCCGCTACGGTGATGCCTCTCGGTGCGCCGAGAATCTCAAAGCGTCTGTGAACGCCGGTAAATTTGCCGAGGTTTTCAGCGATCTGCTCGGGCGTCGCGCCGAGATAGTGGGCGCACGCGGCGCAGGCAAGAGCGTTGTAGATATTGTGTCTGCCCGGCACCATCAGGTCGATCTCACAGAGCTTTTCGCCCTTGTGCATGAGGTCGAATTTTTTGTACGCGCCCTTGATATCGCGCAGGTTGACGGCATAGTAGTCATTGGTTTTGCGGAAACCGAAGGTAATCATCGGCAGGGTGACGTCCTCCACCGCGTCAAGGATGTTTTCGTCGTCGCCGTTGTAGATAATCAGCCCCGTGGTTAGGTGACAGAACTTGTTGAAGCTCTTCTTGATGTTGTCGAGCGTCTTGAAGTAGTCGAGGTGATCGGCGTCGATGTTGGTGATGATCGAGATATACGGCGTCAGCTCCAGGAAGGTGTCGACGTACTCGCATGCCTCACAGACGATGATGTCGCTCTGACCGACGTAGCTGTTGCCGCCGAGGAACGGCAGCTTGCCGCCGATGATCGCCGAGGGGTCAAAGCCCGAGCCGATCAGCGTCTGGCTGAGCATGGCGGTGGTAGAGGTTTTGCCGTGGGTACCCGCAACCGCGATGCTTCTCTTGTAGCGGCGCGTCACGATACCCAGCATAACCGAGCGCTCGATCGCGGGGATGCCCTTCTCAGCCGCTGCGACCAGCTCGGGGTTATCCTGCTTGACAGCCGCGGTGTAGACGATCAGCTCCGCGCCCTCGATGTTCTCGGCACGGTGACCCATGTGCACGGGGATGCCGTAGCTGCGGATACGGTCGAGCGTTTCGCTCTCGTTCGCGTCGGAGCCCGAAAGGACGAAGCCCTCGCTGTGCAGAATCTCTGCCAGCGGACACATGCCCGAGCCGCCGATGCCGATGAAATGGATGCGTTTGATATTATCTAAAAGATGATCTTTGTTCATATTCATACCCCTTATATCATGTGTATCTGAAAACAGTATATGCAGTTTTTATATGTTTGCTTTTTGGCTTAGGGTGACAGGAATAATCCGAACCTGCTGAAAATGGCAATATTTCGGCTATTTTCGGCTTATCAATCTTGGCAGGCGCCAGCCTGCCTGCACTTTCTGCACCGAAACTCGCTCGAAATCTTGCTCATTTTCAGTCCTTTGGAGTTTTGACGGAGCAGATTTTCGTCTGACCGCGGCAAAACCACAGCGAACCCTTGACGGGTTCGCGAGGATTTTAACTATGGGCAGGCGGAAATATGCCCGTCAAAACCACGGTTCGGATTATTCCTGTCACCCTAACCTATATCATACCACGATTCTCGCTAAAGTTCAATAGGTTGACAAAAATGTGGTTATATTGTCACAAAAGAAAAATAACAGGGTGTGCTATTGTATAATATTTTCATAACAGAGAGTCAATTTTTCGAACACAAGGGGTTATTATGTACCGAAAGAATGAGATGATCGAACTGAACATTACCTCGCTGACCTCGGACGGCGACGGCGTCGGCAGGGCAGGGGAGCTGGTGTTCTTTGTGCCCAACACCGCTGTCGGCGATACCGTCCGCGCCAGGGTGCTCAAGGTGAAGAAGAACGTCGGCTTCGGGCGGGTAGAAGAGGTGCTCACGCCGTCTGCCGACCGCATCGCGCCCGAGTGTCCCGTGTCCTTCTCCTGCGGAGGGTGCGTGTATCGGCACATCTCCTACGAGGCGGAGTGCCGCGCCAAGCGTCAAAAGGTGATCGACGCGGTGACGCGTATCGGCAGATTGCCCGAAGAGCTTGTCAGGGATATCGTTCCTTCAAAGAATATTGACGGTTATCGCAACAAGGCGATGATCCCCGTAGGACTTGACAGAGACGGCAAGGTCGTGATGGGCTACTACGCACGCCACAGCCACAATATCATGCACTGTCTGCGCTGTCGGCTTTCTCCTTCTGTTTTCAACGATATCATCGCGGACGTTTACGCCTTTCTCAGCCGCCGTCCCGGGCTTGTCTATACGCTTCAAAACCGTCGCGGTATCCGCCATATCTATCTGCGCGGTACCGCACAGGGGGAAGTGATGGTCTGCGTGATCGCGGGCAAGAGGCGTTTTGAGGATGACTCCGTGCTTTATGATTCTTTGAAAGAAAAATATCCGCAGATCAAAAGCATCGTCGTCAACGTCAACGCGTGCGATACCAACGTCATCCTCGGCGATCGAACTTTCTCTGTATGGGGCGCGGATTCGCTGACCGATACGCTGTGCGAACTGCGGTTTGAGATCGCGCCCGAGGCGTTCTACCAGATCAACCGCGACCAGACACAGCGACTGTACGCCAAGGCAAAGGGGTATGCCGCGCTGACGGGGGAAGAGACGCTCCTCGACCTCTACTGCGGCGCAGGTACGATCGGACTGACGATGGCGGATAGCTGCAAGGAGCTGATCGGCGTGGAGATCATCCCCGAGGCGATTGAAAACGCCAAGCGTAACGCACAGAATAACGGGATCGCCAACGCGCGCTTCTTCTGCGGTGACGCGACTGCCGCCGCCGAAAAACTGCGTGAGGAAGGGGTGCGCCCCGACGTGATCGTCGTCGACCCTCCGCGCAAGGGGCTCACGCCCGAGCTGATCGCCACCGTTGCCGAGATGTCGCCCGACAGGATCGTCTACGTCAGCTGCGACCCCGCCACCATGGCGCGCGATCTCAAGCTGTTCACCGAACAAAATTATTCCGTAAAAGAAATAACACCCTTTGATATGTTCCCACGGACAAGCCACGTCGAGAGCGTATGCCTGATGTCACGAAGAAAAATACGAAACGAGGAGACAATATGAAAATTCAAACAAATCAAACAACGATTTATATCGGGTTTAACGATTCTGAGACAGGAATCCAGAAGTTCGATTCCGACAAGTACACTTCGATCCTGAAAAACATCTGTCGAAATTACAAGATCGGTTTTTCTGTTCAAAAGCTCAGCGGAGGTTATTTTTTTGAGGACGGACGGTATACGGAAGAAAACGGCTTGATGCTGCGATTGATTGATGTTCCCGAACAGACCGTTACCGAGCTTGCGAAGGATATTTGCGTGTTTTTCAACCAGGAGAGCGTGATGGTCACAACCACACCGACTTCGGTGGTGTTCATCAAGGATAGTATCTGATTGTGCTTCGGTATAAGGATACAGGTGCTAAGGATAAGGAGTTATATGAAAATCGGCGCAAAAACAATCGAGATTTACAAGGCGCAGCAAGCGGACGCGCCGCTGGTGATCCTCAATGAATATATGCCGAGCAACGGCGCAATCTATCAAAAGTGCGTGGAGCTCGGCTGTCCGGATTTTACGCTCGCGGAGATCACGGGGCTTGACTGGAACAACGATCTGTCTCCGTGGGAAAGTCCCCCGATCGGCGCTGAGGATATGCCCTTCGGCGGCAGGGCGGACGCGTACCTTGAACTGCTGTTGGGGCAGATTCTGCCTGCGGTGATAGGGGAGACAGGCGCAAAGCCGAAGGCGGTCATGCTTGCGGGTTATTCGCTGGCGGGATTGTTCGCGCTGTACGCGGCGACAAAGTGCGACGCTTTCTGTTCGGTCGCGTCCTGCTCCGGGTCGCTGTGGTATCCGGGCTTTGTCGGGTATTTGACGGCGTGTAACGCCGAAAAGCTCCCCCGAACGGTCTATCTGTCCCTCGGTGACAGAGAAGCGCGGACAAAGAACGAGACCCTCCGCACGGTGGAGGAGCGTACGCGGATGACGGAACAGTACCTTGCCGCAAACGGAATTGACGCCTTTTTTGAGCTGAACAAGGGCAATCATTTTCATCAGGGGCATCTGCGGATCGCTAAGGGAATCCGATGGATTTTAGAGAAGCACAGGTGATTGACAAATCATCACGACAGGGAGGTGAAGCGATGCATGATATATGGAACCCGTGGCACGGCTGTAAAAAGTGCAGCGAGGGCTGTCAAAACTGTTATATGTATTTTCTTGATGAACAGCGCGGCAAAAACGGCGCGGATATCTACCGCACCAAGTCCGGCTTTCGCTATCCGCTGTCTAAGGATCGTCAGGGTCGTTATAAGGTACAGAGCGGCGAACAGCTCAGGGTTTGCATGACCTCGGACTTCTTTTTGGAGGAAGCCGATCCCTGGCGGGATGAAGCGTGGAGCATCATCCGTCAGCGTCCGGACGTAGTGTTCTTTCTCTTGACGAAGCGTCCCGAAAGGGTGCGCGATTGCTTGCCCTACGACTGGGGCGACGGCTGGGAAAATGTGTTCTTCAACGTCAGCTGTGAAAATCAGAAGCGCGCCGACGAGCGGATTCCGATCCTCCTGAGCTTGCCGTTCAAGCACAAGGGGATCATGTGCGCGCCGTTCATCGGCGAGATCAGTATCAGAGAATATCTGAGAAACGGTCAGATCGAACAGGTGCTCTGCGATGGCGAGAACTACTCCGGTTCCCGTCCCTGTCACTATGAGTGGGTCAAGCGCCTGCGCAATGAATGTGAAGCCTACGGAGTGACCTTTGTGTTTTGCGGCACAGGCAGGTTTTTTGTCAAGGATGGCAAGACCTACCGTATCGAGAGCAGTGAGCTGCAGTCGAATCAGGCGTATAGGTCGGGGCTGAGTTATCAGGGCAGGCCGATCAACTTCAAGCTGACCAATCTGCTCGGCATGCCGATCGCAAAGGAACGGCTCTATCAGCCGTATTTCGGCGAGAAGTGCCAAACCTGCGGGATGAAGCCGATCTGCAACGGCTGTACCCGCTGCGGCAAATGCGACCCAAACCGACCCGCGCAGGCAGGGGATAGGTGAAAATGATATATTCAAAAACGAAGCCGTCGGATCACAGCAATCCGACGGTTTTTTGAGCCGCTTTGCCACCTCCACACCAAAGACGAAGTGCAGTAACCGCAAAATCCCGATAAACGATTTTGTTATCAAAGAGCTGAAAGCCGAAAAGCAACGTCAGGAGGATTATGCCAAGCTGCTCGGCAACGGTTACGACAAAAGTCACAACTTCATTGTCCTCACCGTTCTCGGAAAGCCGTATGTCAATCTCAGTGCAATCAGCTGTGTGGCAAACCGTCTGACCGAAAAAGCTGGCTTGCCGCATAGTACGATTCACGGCTTTCGCCATTCCGTGGCGAGTATGCTCGACGATAACGGCGTACCGATTCAGGACATTTCCGTTTTGCTCGGACACGAAAGCACAAACACCACCGAGAGAATTTACATCAACCACCGCAAGACCGCAAAGGAGACGACGATTGATACTCTCGACAGCGCATCAAAGTGAACATCGCATAACGATGGTAGAATTTTTGGTAGAATTAAAAGAGAAAAGGCTTCGGAAATCGCTTTCCGAAGCCAAAAATTGATGGCAGGGGCAGAAGGACTTGAACCCTCGGCACGCGGTTTTGGAGACCACTGCTCTACCAACTGAGCTATACCCCTAAATATGAAATTGTACGAATGGGTGTCGCGCGCATGTGCGGCGCCTTTTATCGTGCGAGAATAAGTATAGCATCTCACCCTCGAAATGTCAAGAATTATTTCTGAAATCTGTTACATTCTCCGGGTCGATTCTACATGTTATTGATGGTGATGGTGGTTTTAGAGGAAGGGTCGCCTCATTTGTCCTCTTTCAAGAGCATTTTCTCCTTTTCAGCAGATAAAACCAACTTTTTCTCCATGCGGCTATTCTGCGGCTGAGGTGAGGTTTCGTATGTGCAGAATAACTAAATTTAGGATAGCATTTTTGGATTGCGTGACAGTTTGTAATATGGTAAAATATGAATGTACATTTTTCAACTTTATGCAAAGGCTAAGTATGTATTTTTACTTTGGTAAAAATGCGCACTTCTTAGTTAACCGGCCTTTGGATTGGCGAGTATCGAAAATGTGTCTCAGAAATAACCGAAGCGATGTATTTCTCATACGTCGGCTATGGTTTTTGTATGGAGGAAAAGCGCATGAAAAAGGGTATTTCGTTTTTTTTAGTATTTATCATGTTGTTGGTAACTTGTTCACCTTTGATTTCTAATGCTCAGACAGTAAGAACGAATGAATCACAAACCTTTCTTGACAGCGATGATCTTGCTGTCAGCGGTACAAATTCATTCGGCAATATGCTTTCAGGCGCTATTAACAGCAATGAACTTGAAAAAGATGACAATGGGAACCGTATCATTTCCGTCGAAGTGAACGATGACGAGATAACTGCAGAACTGCAAATAACGACCGATGCCATCATGATTGTTGGCATCTACGATGAAGATTGCGATGAAATGGTAGCTTCCGGGAGGACACATGTTACGCCATCTGATACCGTTATTCAGTTTAATCTTGACAATGGTTATCCGCCGGAGTATTTCTTGGTTAGAGCCTTTTTGATAGACGAGGATACAAATGCTCCATTATGCAAGTGCTATGAGTCAAATCTTTATACCGGTGAGATTCAGTGGCTTCTCCAACAAACAACAGACGATTTTTATGAAGAAAATGTTTTGAATTTTGACGAGGACGAAGAGAATAACTTTGCTGTCTATAACGATGATACGACTCAGATTGAACCGTCAGATGAGAAGACTAATGTGGTAAGTGTTGCAGACGATGATAGTAAAACTTATGTGATTGAGAACGCAGACTCAAGCTTCACTTCACTTCAGCAAGGTGATATCGTTTCATATCCCTACGGAGACAATAACCTATTGATTGTTAAAGTTAAGAACATAACAATCAACGGAACGACTGTTACCATTACCGGTGACGAGATCGAATTGGACGATGTTTTTGATTATGTAAAAATCGACAATACGCTGGGCGTAGACGAAAAGAATTTTGACCCTGCAACTTGTGAAGAAGGCGTTACCTACACAGGGATGACTTCCGATAACTATGGAGATACGGGTGCAGACACAAAGAAGGATCTTGCTTCATCCGGTGTTGAGGGTTCCATAGAGGGTTCATCCAAGGTCAATTATAATATTTTGAAAGTCGGCGGTGACAACATAAAACTTACCGGAGGTCTTGAGCTTAGTATTGGCGTCAAGCTTAAGTTTTACATATCTGATACCTACCAGTTTTTGGAACTCAAGCAAGAGTATGAAATGAAACTATTCGGTAAGGTCGAAGGAACGCTGAAGAAAGAAATAGGACTAGGAACACTTCCTATCGGACCTTTCTGGGGCTTGAAGCTCGAGTTGAAGCCGTCGCTGGTCTTTGAAGCGAAGGCTTCTATCGAGTTCAACATATCGATCAAAGCCTGTATCGGTTTCTCTGTATCTAATACTGCGGGACTTCAAAATATATCGACTCCCCCGAATATTAAATTCAACACAAAGATCAAGGGTACTGTATTTTTTGGACTAAAAGTAACTGCCGCATTGAGTTTTCTTGAAAAAGTAGCAGAGGCAGAGGTTTCCGGTATGTTGGGGGCGGAGGCTCAAGCAGAGCTTGATGGCGGAGATTACTCAACGCTGTATTCAGATATATCTGGCGCAACTGTCAGCGATCTGAGGGATGTAAGCGTCGGAAAAGCAAAAAAAGGTGATCCGGATGTGATTCATGATTGTAATAATTGTATCAAGGGCGAAGTATATGGCAAGCTTTCGTTGGATGCCAAGGTCTCGTTGCTGAATAGTCCGAAATTGGCTTTTAAACGAAATTTTCTGACTGTAAAAATCAAAATCAGCGATTTCCATTATTCGCTTGATTTTCATGAGTTTGGTTGGTGCCGCTGCCCTCACAGGCGATGTAAGGTTGAAATCCTTGCTTTTGGCGAAAACAAAAAGGCTGCCGCTAATGCTCGCGTTGAATTGCATTATATCGATAAAGACAACAAGATTCATAAATGCTTTGAAACGACGACCGACAGCAAGGGCAGGGTCTCGCTGATGCTTTCTGCGGGCAAGTATAATATTTTTTCATCTTTGGGCGAATCTTCATCATCTAAGATCGTTGAAGTACTCGAATCAAAACAAAGAATCAATATGACTCTCAAAAACGGCGTTTCCGGAGTAACCGGTGTTAGCTATACTCTTTCTGACGACGGCGTTTTGACTGTGTTTGGTAAAGGTCCCATTGAGGACGAGATGTTTAAGGAAAACTATGATATAGAAGAAGTAGTTATCATGGATGGTATTACTGCAATCGGTGATTCAGCGTTTGAGTGTTGCGAGCTGAGCAGTGTATCGATTCCGGACTCTGTCACGAGCATAGGGAAATGCGCTTTTGCTCATTGCAGCGGACTTCAAAGCGTGGATATCCCCGGAAGCGTGACAAGTATCGGTGCAAGCGCGTTTTTTGAATGTTATAGCTTAGAGAGTATCCTGATCGAGGACGGTGTAAAAAGAATAGAAGATGGTACTTTTGCTTACTGTAATTCATTAATCGATGTAACTCTCCCGAATAGTGTAACATTTCTCGGAGATTCAGCTTTCGTTTATTGCGATCAGTTGCAGTCTGTTACACTTTCGGAACGTCTTCTCAACATTGGATCGGAAACATTCTCACAATGTTTTGCCTTGGAAGAAATAAAGATCCCGGGCAGCGTCAAAACAATTGGCTCCTTCGCGTTTTGTGAGTGTGAATCGCTTGCTGACTTAACGATCTGCCAAGGCGTAGACAGAATTGAAGAAAGCGCTTTTGAGGGATGCTGTTTATTGGAGAACGTGGTTCTTCCGAGCGGTATTACCTATTTAGGCGCCAGAATGTTTGCCTCCTGTTCATTGTTGGAATCAGTAACCATTCCGGCAAGCGTGAATCGAATCGGCAGTTTGGTGTTTGAGGATACCGAATCGCTGAGTGATATCTATTTCGGCGGTAGCAGCAACGATCTGAGAACACTAGCCAATCTTGAGATGCCTACTTATGAAAATGCTCCATACAGTTTTGTCTGGGGATGGCCTGAAAGCGCAACCATTCACTATAATACCCATAGTACTGCTGCAACAGCTGCTGATCTCGAGGCTGAGTTTCTTTCCGATAAACCGGCGCTTGTGTCTACCGGAGAGGGCGGTCATATCTTTTGTTCAGGGTTAATACCGGGAAGCGATGCCGTTTTGATAGTGGCGTACGATACCGGAGATGCGATCGACATAGAGAATGATGAATTGATATATGTTGAGCAGTTGACCACAGATGAAAATGGATGCGCAGAATTTGTTGCGTTCGACAAGATCCCAGAGGATGGCTATACCTACGTTATCCTCGGACAATGCGCTCATAATGACTCCTGCTGGAAAACGATCGAAGGCGAAACAAACGACATAATATCTGTATGTAATTATTGCGGCGATGTCTTGAGTGTTATAGATAATAGTACACTTGGTGATGTAGATGGCGACGGAGAAGCAGAGATCAGAGACGCAACATGGATCCAACGCTACGCCGCATGGGTAGATATACCTTTTCCGATCAGTAAAATAACCGCCGATGTAGACAGAGACGATGATATCACCGTCATGGACGCGACCGCGATCCAGTACTATCTGGCAAATATGAAGAATCCGCATAACATCGGCAAGACATTATAACAATAGAATCACTTAATATCACGAACAGCGGAGGACGACTTGTCCCCCGCTGTTTACGATTATATGTGGCATTAGAGCAAGTATAGAAAAAGGTGCGCGCACCCGTCACAGACGATTTGCGAGCATTTGTGAGAGCATTATGAAGAAGTAAAAATCGACAGGAGCAGACGGTTAATTCAGCCGCCTGCTCCTGTTTTCTGTTGAGATTTTTCAAAAAAATATCATATTATTCTATTATAGAATTATAAACTTGACTCGTGCGTCCAAAGTCCATCTTATCGTACAAGTTGTGATTAAAATGATAGGTAGGGATCAATAATAACCTTAAAATTCTCAATAAGAATTAAATTGTTTCTTTTTCTGCTGAAATACGGTTGGAGCGCTTGGTGAAATGAAGGTGAGATATAGGTATGACTTTGGAGTATATTGCCAGTTTCGCCTTTGTGTTACGACGGCCTTATTCGGCCGCCGAACAAGGCGAATGCGGGCTAAGCCCGCACCCCTATGAAGCAAATTGTATTGAAGATTGGAGGTATGCAGGTTGAAAGAAATCAGGAATTGTATTATGAAATTCAGAGCGACAGAGGAAGAAAAGGACAGGATCATGAAGAAGGTGGAAGCCTCGGATCTGAACATCAGCGAGTATCTGAGAAGGTGTGCTTTGGACAAGAAGATCGTCGCTGTAAACGGTTTGGATGATGTTGCGAGGGAGCTTCGAGCGATCGGAAATAACCTCAACCAGATCACCAGAGCGGTCAATTCCGGATACATCCAAGCGGTCAATCTGCAAGAAACTGAGGAGGTGTTAGGTCAGCTATGGCAGTTGTTAAATTCGTTGCAGCAAAGTGTCCTATGAGTTATATCTTCAAATATGTAATGCGGGAAGAAGCAACCGAACGTAAACTCATAGACGGATTGAACTGTTCTCCTGTCTCAGCCTGTGATGAGTTCGAGTATGTGAAGCATCAATATCATAAGGAGGACGGCAGACAGTATTATCATATCGTACAGTCGTTCTCTCCCGACGATAATGTTACTCCCGAGCTGGCGCATGAGATCGGGATGAAGTTCGCTGAGAACTTCCCCGGATATCAGGTGCTGGTAGCGACACATACGAATACCAAATCCGTGCATAATCACCTTATTATGAATTCGGTTAACTTCGAGAGCGGCAGAAAGTTCCATATCTCCCGTGACCAGATGTTGCAGTACAAGGAGATATCCAATCAGCTGTGCCGTCAGTACGGTTTGAGTGTGACCGAGGTCAAGACTAAGAAGCGCGCTCGCTGGAAGGACGAGCTGATCGAGACATTGTATGACGCCTTAGAGAACACCGCATCAAAGGACGAGTTCATCGAGTACATGGAACTTCACGGATACAAGGTGAAGTGGGAGGACAAATATAAGTACATCACCTTCACCACACCCGAAGGAATCAAGGTGCGTGACAACAAGCTGTTCAATGAGTGCTTCCTTAAGGATAACCTTGAGTTGTACTTCCTCTCCGGCGGTTGCTTGGGAGGTCTGCCAATGGATTATCTGAACTACGTTACACCCGAGCATCCGTATAAGGCGGACAGGACGATGAGTACGGGTCTGTTTGAAATGCTGTGTGAGATGTTCAGCGCTATCGAAGATGCACCCCTCAACAGTTAAATGAGATGAATCAGGCGGAGAAAGCAGCCATCGAAAAGATACTCGGCAGGAAGATTTCCAATGAAGCGTATCTGACGTACTGCACCAGAGAAGATTACGAACAGCAGGCTGGAATCAGGCAGGGATGATGAGGAAAAATATACCATGCCTTAACAAAGAAAGGCGCCTTTGTTTGGCGAAAACAAGGCACCGATATTTTCAAATATTATTACGCAAACCAAAGAAAAGCAAAGTCTGCTTGGAAAGCCTTTTGTAACTGGATATTACGGATGATTTATGGTATTGTTTTGAGCTAAAGGAGGCACGAATATGGAACGAAAACTACTAACTAATGGAACAACAAGCAGAAATAAGAACGGCAGATGGAACGGTTCTGTCTGGTATATGGACGAGCACGGAGAGAGGAAACGAAAATCCTTCTCTGCCGATACCCAAAAGGAAGTCAAAGAGAGGATCAAGAGCTACATCGAGCATTTCTACGACAAGCCTGAGATCGTTGCAGATAACGCAAGTACCAAGACGTTGCAGGAATCCATGCGAAACTGGTTGGAAGTGTTCAAGTATCCGTCCCTGCAACGGACGACCTATGACAGATATGAGGTGACAGCCGAGCATCAGATCTATCCTTATATCGGTAAGAAGATCGTCAGAGATATTTCCGGCGCGGATATTAAAAAGGTGCTCAATAACATCATGATGAACGGCAAGTCATACTCGACCTGCAAGAAAGCGTATCTCCTGCTCAGCGAGTTCTACCGCTATCTGGAGCGTGAGGACTTGATAGAAAAGAACCCGATGCGGAA
>CACWTM010000026.1 GCA_902763855.1 uncultured Ruminococcus sp.
AACTGAGCGCCGACGTTGAGACATTCTTCGAGCGATTCTATAGTCGGGTAGCTCTGGATCAGCTCCTCGGCGTTGTCGGTGAGGAGTTCTTCGAGCAGAGAAGGAATATCGGTATAGTGATAGTAGAAGGTGTTGCGCGAGATACCGCAGTCGTCTGTGATATCCTTGACCGTGATGCGGTCGATCGGCTTTTTATCGAGCAGCTTGATAAAAGACTTTTTGATCGCTTTTTGCGTGAGCTTTGACATGGGATCACCTGAAAAAAAGTTAGCGAAAGCTAACATTGATTGCTCACATTATATATCATTTGTCAGATAATTGCAAGTGATTTATGCTGTTTTGTTTTTTAAATCTTATCAAATAGCCTTGCTTTTTATAATTGAATCGTGTAAAATGTCATTGAGAAATCTCTCAATCTAAAGTATGGAGGCAGATCATGGATAACAAAAAGAAAAATCCCGCAACTCCCTGGAAAATTGTGTCATGTGTGCTGGCGATCGCTTTGATTGCCGTATCCTGCACCTGGATCGTCACCGCTCAAAACGCTCAGAAGCCCGCACCCGCAGCGGATACCGCTGCTACTACCGCGGTCTCAGAAAAAGCAGAAGCTGACGCGCTGTCGCTCTGGACAGAAAGCGCGCCGCTCAAAAAAGAGCTGACGGAGTATATCAAGACAATCACCGATGAGGGCTCAAAGGACTTTATCCCTGTTGAAAGTCGTATCGCGGTGTTTGACATGGACGGCACCCTGTGCTGTGAAACCGATCCCGGCTACTTTGACCACAAGCTTCTGTACCATCGTGTAACAGAGGATCCCGACTACAAAGACAAGGCGAGCGATGAAGAGAAGGAAACCGCCGAAATCATCAAAGGTTATTTTGATTCCGGCAGTTATCCGAGCGGTCTGGACGTCAAGCACGGTACCGCAGTCGCGACAGCGTTTAAGGGTATGACCATCGACGAGTTTGATAAGTACGTCAAGGATTATCGTAATCAGCCCGCAGAAGGTTATAATAATATGACCAACGGTGAGGCATTCTACAAGCCTATGCTGCAGGTTATCGACTACTTACAGGCGAACGACTTTACTGTCTACATCGTCAGCGGCACCGATCGTCTGATTACCCGCGGACTCGTAGACGGCGTGATCGACATCCCCCTGCGCCAGATGATCGGCTCCGACGAATCGCTGGTTGCGACAAATCAGGGTGATGAGGACGGCTTGAAGTACACCTTCTCCAAGGACGACAAGGTCATCACCGGCGGCGATTTCCTCATCAAGAATTTGAAGATGAACAAGGTAAGCGCTATCGAGCGCGAGATCGGTCAGCAGCCTGTTCTTTGCTTCGGCAACAGTTCCGGTGACTTTGCGATGGCCAATTTCACCATCAGCAATAACCCCTATAAGAGCGGCGCGTATATGCTTTGCTGCGACGATACCGAGCGTGAGAACGGCAACGTCGAGAAGGCTGACAAGATGTTCAGCGACTGTAAGGAAAACGGCTACACCGCTGTTTCCATGAAGAACGACTGGACAACCATCTACGGCGAGAACGTCACCAGAAAGTGATTCTCTGACAATAACTTTTATTTGTTAGGCGGCAGAACTTTGCTTCTGCCGCCCTTTTGTCTGCTTTTATCCAAAATATACTGTGTCGATTTTCCTTGCTTTTTGACCGGCGGTGTGGTAACATAGTAACGTTAATGCTATAAAGGAGAGTTTCGGCTTTTGGCGAATCGTGCGGCTTTTTTTGACGGATATTCGTTCTGCCGAAACCATATAGATTTATGGGAGATCTCGGACTCGGACAATATAATACGATCAAAGACTTTGTGCAGTCAAAGCTGCGTTCCTTTGATGAAAACGGTCATTCGATGGAAACCCTCTTTTCTCTGATGTTTCAGGAAAAAGAGAACATCCTGTATGAGCGCAGTTCCGGCTACCGTATTGAAGCCTTTTCCTACGGCGAGGTTGAGGACAGAATCCTCAAAAGATCGGCGTCATTATCAAAGCTGCTATCCGATGTTGAGCCCGGTTCCGTGATCGGACTTTCTATGGACAATTCTCTTGACTGGATCGAATGTTTTTGGGCGATCATCGTCTGCGGATATCGGCCTCTGCTTATTAACCTGCGGCTCTCGCGGGAGATGGTCGAGAGAGCGATCGGGGATTGCGGCGCAAAGGCAGTCATTTCCGATCAGCGTACCTATTCGATACGGACATACACAGCGGATGCGATCGGCTATGCCGACGCGCGTTTTGAGCCCGGTGTATTCGGGACAGAGATCCTTGTGATGTCGTCGGGTACCTCGCGCCGCGTCAAGCTCTGCGCGTATTCCGCAGAGGAATTGTACCATCAGATCAAGGGCAGTTACGGAATCGTCGCGGAATGTGACCTGATTAAGCGGCATTATAAAGACAGATTAAAGCTTTTGACCTTTTTGCCGTTTTATCATGTATTTGGGTTGTTGGCTGTTTACATCTGGTTCTCCTTTTTCTCTCGCACCTTTGTGGAGCTGAGGGATATGGCTCCCGAAACCATCATCGGTACGGTACGCCGTCATGGGGTAACCCATATCTTTGCGGTGCCGCTGTTCTGGGAGAAGGTTTATGAGCAGGCGAAAAAGACGATACACCTGCGCGGAGAGAATACCGAGCAAAAGTTTTACAAGGCGATGAAGCTGCGTGAGGTACTCGGCGATTCGGCAGCCGGCAAACTGTTCTCCAAACTCGCGTTCAAAGAGGTCAGGGAGAATCTGTTCGGTGAAAGCATCCGTTTTTTGATTACCGGCGGTTCTTCTGTATCGACTGACGCGATGCGGTTTTTCAACAGCATCGGCTATCACCTTGCGGACGGCTACGGCATGTCTGAGATCGGCATCACCTCGGTCGAGCTGAGCAAAAAGCGTTCTGTTCTGAACGCCTGCTTCATCGGTAAGCCGATGGACGGCGTCAAGTACCGTATCAACGCCGAGGGTGAGCTGGAGGTCAGCGGTAAGGCGCTGGCGAAATACATTATCGAGGACTCGGAGCGTAAGATTATCAACAACGGATTTTTCCAAACGCACGATCTTGCTGTCTGCGAAAACGGAGATTACAAAATCCTCGGACGCAGGGATGATCTCATCATCGGCAGCTCAGGCGAGAACCTCAATCCGAATCTGATCGAACCGGAAATGCTCTTGCAAAACGTCAACGAGGTCTGTTTGATCGGCGCTCATGAAGGTGCTCAGATCGTACCGACTCTGGTCATATCCGTCAACGCGTTTATTTCCGCAGAGAAGCTCGATCAGCTGGATAAAGAAATGAAGGCAAAAATTGTACAAATGCATTTGTCTACCGAGATACGCAGGCTCCTCTATGTCAGCGACAGGCTGATTGTCGGCGATGAGTTCAAGCTCAACCGTATCCGCCTGAGGGAACAGCTCGAAAGCGGAGCTTTCACCTTGGTAAAACCGCTTGACGCGGATGATAGACTCGACGACCCGCTGGCAGATCGCTTGAAAGAGTTTTTTGCCGAGGCGCTGCGTATGAAGCCGGAGGATATCTCGGAGCAGGCTGATTTCTTTCTCGATCTCGGCGGTACGTCGATGGACTACTTCGGTATGATCGGCGGCATCGAAAACGAGTTCTCGGTGAAGATTCCTGCAGGGCAGAGTGAATCTCTGTCCTCTGTTGCGAAGTTTCATGAGTTTTTATCCGATAAGCTGTAGGGTTACAGAAAATGTTTTATTTTTTATTCAATTGGTTTGTGAAAATCACCGGTTGGCCGGCGCAGTTCATCTGCTTTCGCAAAAAGATTTATTATGAGGACAGATCGGTGCAGTCGCGTCATATCCGCGGCAAAGCGATCCTGATCTCAAACCATCTGTCGGTGTTCGACTATCCCGTCGCGATGTTCACCTTTTTTTCGCGTACACTGCGTTTCCAAATGTCGGAGCTTGTGATGGATAAGCCTGTTCTCGGGCAGTTTTTGCGCATGCTGGGCGGGATCTATGTGAACCGCAATACCCACGACTACGGCTTTATGGCAAAGTCAGAGAAGATTTTGTCACAGGGCGGCGTTGTCGGCATTTGTCCCGAAGGAAGGCTGCCGAAGAAAGGGGAGACCCCGCCGCTCGAGTTCAAAACCGGCGCGGCGTACCTTGCCCTGTCGACCGATACGCCGATTGTGCCGATGGTAACGGACGGATCGTATTTCAGCTTTAAGAAACGCGCGCATGTTGTTATCGGCAAGCCGATCAATCCCTTAGATGTTGTCGATCCGAATTTGAACGATAAAGAAAATATCGTGCTTTTGACCCGTGTCATGCGGGAAAAAATCATTGACTTAGGAAATATGCTGCATGAAAGAACAAAAGAAGAGGGCTAAACTGTTTTCGACAAAATACCTGTTTGTCGATTTCATCCGTGTGACCGGCGCGCTGCCGACGCTCATCTGGTATCGCCCGAAGTTTATTTATGAAAATAAAGCCGCCAAAAAGCGTATTCGCGGCGGCGCTCTGTTGGTCGCAAATCACAACTGCTTCTATGATCCGATCTACCTGATGCTGGCTGCATGGTACCGCAGACACCGCTTCGTCTGCAACAAGCAGTTTTTTGAAACGAAAGGCGGATGGTTTTTGAAGCGTGTGATGTGTATCCCGATCGACCCGGAGAATACGGGATTTGCCACCATGCGCGAGATCAACGACCATCTGTCAAACGGCGAGGTTGTTTCAATCTTTCCCGAAGGTCACATCAACGACGGTTCGGGAGAAATGCGCGGCTTCAAAAGCGGTATGGCGCTGATGGCGATGCGCGCAAAGGTGCCGATCGTGCCTGTCTATATCAGGGAACACAAACCGCGATCCGGACGTCTGCGCGTTGTGATCGGCGAGGCTGTCGATATCGACAAGCTGTACGGCGGCAGACCGACAATGGCGGATATCGAAGATGTCACAAGCCTGATTTTCAAAAAAGAATCCAAACTCAAGGAGCTGGCTTTCAGGCACTGAGTTTTATTTTGATTGATACTTGGAGGATAAGATGCAATTGACTACCAAAGAACCGTTCAGAAAATATGCCGATCCCGAGCAGTTTGACCGCATTGTCGACAGGGAGAGCGTTTCCGAGATGTGGAAAAACTCTGTCGCCCTCTATCCCGACGCGGTCGCGATCGAGGATGACGGCAAAAAATATACGTACAGCGAGATCGAAGCGGATATCAGCCGCTTTCGTTCGCTGATTCAGCGCGGCGGCAACAAGATGCGTGTCGGTGTTTACTGTCCTAATTCTTACGATTTTGTACGAGCGTTTCTTGCGGTCACCACCCTCGGCTGTACCGCTGTGATTCTGCCGCCTCAGCTCGACAAGATGACGTTGTTCGGCTGTGTAATGAAATTCGGTATCGACATGTTGATCTGTCACCCGTCGCTTTCAGCGAATACCGAAATCCTCTCAGCAAAGCGACCCGATGTGCCTGTGATCCTTTCTGACGCGCAAGGGACTGACTGTGTCGATATGGTTATGCCCGACGGCGACGATCCTTGCGTTATCATGTTCACCGGCGGTACAACCGGCAAGAGCAAGGGCGCGCTGCTCTCCAACGCGGCGGTGATGCAGGGAACCGTCAACGGCTGTTACGGTTTATGGGACGTCTTTTCTCAGCGTTATCTGCTGGTACTGCCGCTGTCGCATGTGTTCGGACTGATCCGCAACCTGATGACCGCGCTTTACACCGGCTCGACGCTTTTTATCTGCCGCAACAATAAAGATATGTTCCGCGACATCGCGGCGTTCCGACCGACCGTTTTGGTGCTGGTACCGGCGCTTGCTGAAATGGCGCTGAATCTGTCAAAAAAGTTCAATAAAAACATGCTCGGCGATTCGCTGAAATATATCATCTGCGGCGCCGCGGCTGTCCCGCCGTACCTGATCCGCGAGTATAAGCGGGCTTTCGATATCACCATCTGTCCCGGATACGGTTTAACAGAAAGCGCCAATCTTGTATCCGGTAACCCCGAGTATCTGGATAAGCCCGAGTCTGTCGGTCTGCTATACCCGAATCAGCAGGTCAAGGTTGTCGACGGTGAACTGCTCTTAAAGGGCAGAAACATGATGACCGGTTACGTCGGCGAGGAAGAAGAAGGCGTTTACGACGCGGACGGATGGTTCCGCACCGGCGATCTTGTCCGATTTGACGACGACGGTTTTCTGTACATTGTCGGACGCGTCAAGGAGATTATTGTTTTGCCGACCGGTGAGAACATCTCTCCTGCCGGGCTGGAGGTCAAATTCCTAGCCTGCGATCTGATACAGGATGCTCAGGTCTACGAGGATATCACCGAAAGCGGCAGTCACATCCTCGCGCTCGAGGTTGTTCCGCGTGCTCCCGAGATCGAAAAGCTCGGTGATGTTGACGCTGTGAAGACGATTACCGAAAAGATGGAGGAGATCAACGCGCAGTTACCGTCCGAGCAAAAGATTTCGCGTATTATCGTGCGTGATTCCGACTTTGAGCGCACGCCCAGTATGAAGATAAAGAGGTATCAAAAATGCTGACCAGAGCAGAGATTTTTGAAAAGCTGAAAGAGATTTTGATCTTTGCGGATAACAACAACCGCGATAAAATAGACACCTGTACCGAAAACACCAAGCTGGTCACAGAGCTGGGCTTCAACTCGGTTTCGGTACTGTATATGGTCATCGCGATCGAAGAAAGCTTCGGCGTGGTGTTCGACAACGCGACCATCGGCGACTTTGAGACCATCGGCGACGTCATCACCTATATCGAGGCGAATCAGAAATGAAGTGGGCGTTTCAGGAGTGCCGCCGCGGCGATATCATCCGTGTCAGGCTCGGCTCCGTTTACCACTACGGTATCTTTGTCAGCGACGACGAGGTGATCGCCTTCGGACTGCCCCCGACAGCCGAGAATCTGAAACATCAGGAAGCCATCCGGGTGCTGTCTACCGATATCGACGTCTTTTCCTGCGGTAAGCTTGTTGAAACGGCACATCTGAGCTTTACGGAAAAGCGACGCTGCTTTTCTGCGGATAAAACCGTGGAGCTTGCCAGAGGGCGAATCGGTGAGGGCGGCTACAGTCTGATCCACAACAACTGTGAGCATTTTGTCAACGAAGTGGTGTTTGGCGAGTCGTATTCAGAGCAGGAGCAGGCGGCGCGTGATAAGTGGCGCAAATTTCTTCAACAGAAAAATAATAGCAGGAGGTAAGCGATGATATTCTTCGTGATTTTCATATCGCTCCTTTTGTTTTTGATCTTTTTCGTGATCGCTCCGGCGTTTGTATTCTATTTTTCCATTTTCGGCAGACGCAAGGTACTGCCTTTGGACGATCAGCGTCTCTATAAACCCGGGATCGAGCTTTACAGAGAGCGTATGCTGTCCGATCTGCGCTATCTGAAAGACGTCGGATTTGAACGCGTCGGTGTGAGCGCGGGGGACGGAGTCGAGCTTTGCGCCGATTATTATGACCGCGGAGCGGACAGAACCGCCTTGATGGTACATGGCTATAACTCCGATCCGTATGTCAATCTGGTCTCGCCCGCAAGATGGCTCTATGACAACGGCTTCAATCTTTTGGTGATTTATCACCGCGCCCATTCTTACAGCGGAGGCAACCGCTGCGGCATGGGACTGTTGGAGCAGGATGACGTTTCTGTCTGGATAGATTTTTTGGAAGATAAGGACAGCTCACAGAAGATTTTGCTCTACGGTACGTCGATGGGCGGTTCTGCGCTTGCGTTTCTGTCCGACAGGCTGACGGATGAGCACGTTAAAGGCTTGATGATCGACAGCGGCTATATCTCGACAGAACGCCAGCTTTTTCACGACGTCAGACGTATGCGCCTGCCGCCGTTAAAGCTTTTGATTCCGCTGATCGTTTGGATTGGCAAGAGGGATATCTGTGTTGATATCCGCGAGAAAACGACCGATCATTTGAAAAAAGCCAAAAAGCCGATCCTGTTTTTTCACACGACAAGCGATCCGACGGTTGACCTTTCGGAGGGACAGGAGAACTATAACGCCTGCTGTGCCCGCAAGCAGATGGTAGTGATAGACGGTGAAGGGCATATGATGGCTTTTCACAACGATGAGCCGCGTGTGACCGAGGCGATGAAGGGTTTTATCAATCAATATTTTATATAACAACACGAAAAGCGAAAGGAATTAAACATGAGCAAATTTGTTTTAATGGCGGACGCAGGCTGTGACCTCTCCGTTGAACTGCAGAAGAAGTATGACATCCGCGTGATTAACGGACATATCGTTTTACCCGGCAAGGGTGATATCCCGTCCTTTATGGAGTGGGGCGAGATCTCGGCGGAAGCCTTCTACACCGATCTTAAGAAGAATCCGAATAACTATTCGACCTCTCCTGCCAACGTCGCGGAGTATGAGGCGGCTTTTGAAGAATACGCCAAAGAGGATACGCCTGTGATCTGCGTTACGATCTCTTCCACGATGTCGGGTTCCATGGGCTTTGCCGAGACCGCAAAGAAAAATATTCTTCAAAAATATCCCGACGCGAAGATTGCTCTGGTCGACTCTATGCGTTTCGGCCCCGGCTTCGGTCTTATGGTCGTACACGCGTCTATCCTCCGCGGCGAGGGCAAAAGCTACGAAGAAGTTGTCGGCTATCTTGAGCAGAACAAGAACCGTTTCCATCAGGCGGGCTGGCTGGACGACCTGAGCTTTGTCGCGAAGAAGGGCAGACTTACCCATCCCAAGGCGTTCTTCGGCACGCTGGCGGGTATCAAGCCGATCGGCGAGTTTGACTCCGGCGGTATGACGACCGTTCTCGGCAAGGCAAAGGGCGCCAAGGCGGCGTATGCCGTGCTGCTCAAGTATATTGAAGCGACAGTTGAAAATCCCTCGGATCAGGTGTTCTTCATCGCCCAGAGCAACCGTCTCGCGCAGGCTCAGCAGTATAAGCAGATGATCGAGGAGAGGTTCCATCCGAAGGGCGTTTTCATCAACGACGTCTATCCGTTCTGCGGCATCAACGTCGGCCCCGGACTGATGGCGGCTTACTACATGGGCAAACCGATCACTGCCGATCTTTCCGTGGAGCGCGCGCTGATCGAGAAGTTTATAGCAGAGGCAAAGTAACAAAGTTAGGTTTGATAGAAAATGTCTACAAGAAGAATCAACGGGATTCAACTTGAAAAAATGATAGAAAACGGCCTTGCCCTTTTGCAGCAGCATGAGGAAGAGGTCAACCGCCTGAACGTGTTTCCCGTACCCGACGGCGACACCGGCACCAACATGGCGCTGACGCTCGGCAACGGCGTGCGATACGCAACCTCGACAGAGGATTGCGGCGCGTATCTCAAAAAGCTGTCCGAGGGAATGCTTTTAGGCGCAAGAGGTAACTCCGGCGTGATCCTGTCCCAGTTTTTCAAGGGCTTTGCGGTAGAGCTGACGCGCTCGCCGCTGATCGGCCCCGGCGAACTGCGCAACGGACTGATACGCGGTTACCGTACGGCGTATGACGCGGTCGTACACCCGGTGGAGGGCACGATTCTTTCTGTGACGCGCGAAGGGATCGAGCATATCCGTACCCAGATCACGCGCAACTCTTCGATCGAGACTATCCTTTCGATGTATGTTGCCGAAATGCGCAAGACCCTGTCCTATACGCCCGAGATGCTCAGCGTGCTGAAGGAAGCGGGTGTTGTTGACAGCGGAGCGTACGGTTTTATCCTCATCGCTGAGGGAATGCTCAAGTGCCTGTACGGCGAGGTGATTGTACCGAAAGCACTGGAGCCCCTTCCACAAAAACAGCTGGTCGATCTATCGCTGTTCAACGAAAACTCCGAGTTTTCGGACGGCTACTGTACCGAGTTTATTTTGCAAAGATTACACAATCCTCGTTATGAGCAGCGGTTTTCCAGAGAGGAATTTATCGCGCAGCTGCGGTTTTTCGGTAATTCCATCGCGGTCGTGGTGGAAGGTATGCGCGTCAAGGTGCATATCCATACGCTCTATCCTGCAAAGGTGATTTCGTTCGCACAGCGCTACGGCGAGTTTTTGACCTTCAAGTTAGAGAATATGCAGGTTCAGCACAACGAGCATGACCGTGTTATGGAGCAAAAGAAGGAGCACAAGCCTTTGGCGATCATAGCAGTGGTCAGCGGCGAAGGGGTCAAAACCCTGTTTGAAAACTTCGGCTGTGATATCGTGATCGACGGCGGCGCAACGATGAACACCTCTTCGGCAGAGTTTGTCGAAGCGTTTGAGCAGCTTGACGCGGATCATATCGTTGTCCTGCCGAACAACCCGAATATTATTTTGGCGGCCAATCAGGCGGTCGCGCTTTCCAAACGTCGCGATATTACCGTTATCCCCTCAAAAAGCGTTGCACAGGGATACTTCGCAATGGCGATGGATACCGCCGACAGCGAGGTGGATTTCCGCGTTTCTCAGATGATGAGCGGTATCGAGGATATCGCTACCATCAGCCAGACGGTGGCGTCGCGCGATTATACCTTTCATGAAATCTCCTGCAAAAAGGGCGACGAGATCGCTTTGCTGGACGGTGAGATCGTCAGCGTCGGCTCGGATTTTGTCAAAACCGTCACGGATACTTTGTCGGTCATCCCCGATATCAACGACAAAGAGACCTGTGTGATCTTTCGCGGAAGGGATGTTTCTGTCGATTTTGAGGACGCGCTGTATGAGGCGATCTCATCAAAATATCCGCTGATGGACGTCGAGTTTATCGATGGCGGTCAGGAAATCTACCACTGGATCGTCGGTTTAGCCTAAGGAGTTATTATGCCAATTTGGACTTGGATTTTGATTGCTGTATTCGTGTTCGGCGTCTTGCCGTGGCCGATTCTTGCCTATTATCTGTACTCCGTGCTCTTGGTGAGAACCTCCAAGAAGAAGTGGGGCAGAGAGTGCAGTATCCCCGATGACGAAGAATATAAGCGGATGTTTGACATCGGTATCGAGTGGGATCGTCGGTATGCTTCTTGTAAACAGCCGGTAGAGATCACGAGCGACGGCTTTCGGCTTGTCGGCGAGTTTTTTGACTTCGGTTCCAATACCTCTGTCATCATTATCGCAGGCAGGATGGAGTCGCTTTTGTACTCTTACTATTTTGCCGAACCTTACCGCAGGCTCGGGTATAACGTGCTGGTGATCGACAACCGTTCCCACGGGCTGTCCGAGGGCAGATATCTTTCTCTGGGATTTAAAGAGTACCGCGATATCCTCAGATGGGGAGAGCTGCTCCATGACAAATTTCATCAGAAGAGTATCGTGATCCACGGTATCTGTATCGGTTCGTCCACCGGGCTGTTCGCGCTGTGTGATTCGGGCTGTCCCGACTATTTCAAGGCGATCGTAGCGGAGGGAATGTACACGAGCTTTCACGATTCGTTTGTCAACCATCTTGTCGACGGTCATCATCCCAAAGAACCCGCGACCTTTCTTGTCATGCTGTATATCCGCATTTTCGGCGGGGCTGACGTGGTGAACGACGGGCCTTTGAACCGTATCGACCGCTTGAAAAAGCCGATTTTGTTCCTGCACAGCCGAGAGGATGTTTTTTCTTTGCCGAGCGAGGTTCAACAGGTATACGACCGCTGTCAAAGCGAAAAGAAGTTGGTTTGGTTTGAGAAAGGCGCCCATTCACGCGTTCGAATCAACGCGACAGAGAGATATGACGAAACTGTAATTGACTTTTGCAAGAGTTTGGATATATAATATAATTGCATACATACTCATAAGCGGTATGAAATATGTATATAATAGGAGGTATTACATATGATTTGTAAACAATGCGGTAGTGAACTCGCTCCCGAAGCAAAGTTTTGCGGCACCTGCGGTACACCTGTTACTGTAGAAGCGGCTCAGCCTGTGCAGGAAGAAGCTGCCCAGCCTGTTGAAAACAATGCAGCACAGCCCATCGAGCCTGCTCAGCCTCAGTATGCACAGCCCGTCGAGCCTGAACAGCCGCAGTATGCTCAGCCGGTTGAGCCCGTACAGCCCGAGCAGCCCCAGTACGCTCAGCCTGTATATGCACAGCCCGCTCAGCCTGAACAGCCGCAGTATCAGCAGCCCCAGTACCAGCAGCCGCAGTACCAGCAGCCCCAGTACAATAATCCCCAGTATCCGCAGCAGTACCAGCAGTATCAGCAGCCTCAGTACAATCAGGGTATGCCGATGGAGGATCCGGTAGAGCGTAGTCTTTCAAAATCTGTTCTTGTTTTCGGCATCCTCGGTATCGCTTTCGCCTGCACCTTCTACCTTTCCTTCTTAGGTATCATCTTCGGCGCGATCGCGCTGAGCAAGGCGAAGCAGTATGTCAACAGCGGTTATGTTCTGACCGGTCGCGCAAAGGTTGGCAAGATTTTAGGTATGGTCGGTTTGATCCTCGGTATCGTTCTGACGGTCATCCTGTTGATCGTGATTGTTGTCGCAATCATCGCCGCGGCTTCCTACAGCAGTTATTACAACAGCAATTATTACTATTATTAATGACAATTGATTGGTTCGGGGACAGGTTCGCTTGTCCCCGATATCTTTTTGGAATGATTTTGGCAGTTAGGGGTATCATAAAGTGAGAAGAAAGAAAACAGTAAAGCGGGTGCTTTTGTCACTTTTGATCTTTGTGATATCTTTTTCGCTGATCTCCATGCTTGTGTCGGCGATGTTTTACGGTGTGTTTTTTCCGCGGCGTGATACGGCGGAGGATTATACCCTTCACTACAGCGGGATTGATTCTTCTTCCTACCCGCGCGAGCGCGTGCGGTTTTTGTCAGGCGACCGTACGCTGACAGGCTATTGCTATCCCTGCGATGATCCCTCCGGCTTGATTGTGATCTCGGGAGGCTTCGGTGAGGTGTGCGATGCGCACCTGGGGGAGACAATGGCTTTTGTTGACAACGGCTTTTCGGTATTTTGTTTTGACTGTACCGGCGTCGGAGAGAGTGAAGGAAACGGTACGGTCGGACTGGCACAGCCTTCGCTGGATCTCAGGGCGGCTTTGATGTATATTGCCGACGATCCCGCGCTGAACAGGCTTCCCGTATTCCTCTACGGTCACTCTGCGGGCGGATACGCCGCGGCGACCTGTGCCGATCAGCCTTGTGTCAAGGCCGCCGTCGTCCTCTCGGGATTTGAGTCGCCGACCTTGTTGATGCGCGAATCCGCGCGCAATTACGTCGGAGTTTTCGCGGATATCGAGTATCCGTTTCTTTCCTTACAAAACGATATTGTTTTCGGCGGTCAGGGTAGCAAAAGCGCCTCGGATTGTTTGAAAAAAGCGGGAATCCCCGCTCTGATTTATGAGGGCAGCGACGACAGGACGATTCCGCCTTGTGCGCGACTGAGCCGTTATCTGAGCGACAGCAGTGACATTACCGTGACAATTTGTGACAAACCGCCGAAAAACGGTCACAGCGGTATCTGGTTGACAGAAGATGCTCTCGCGTGTCGGACGAATGACAGCGGCAATCCCGATCCTGTTGCCGCCAACGAGGTAGATCGGGAGTTTTTGCGAGTAATTATGGATTTTTACCGTAAGTCGCTGGAAGAAAATAATTGACTTTTGTCGGACAGCATGCAATAATGTTACGCGGGTGATAAAGATGAAACTGAGAAATGAATTTATCCTGCACAGCGTTGATAACGAAACAGTGTTGGTGCCGACCGCGGACGCAAAGTTTCGCGGCGTAGTACAGGGAAACAAAACCGTCGGAGCGATCCTGAACTGTCTTTTGACAGAAACTTCCGAACAACAAATTCTTGATTCTTTAAAAGAAAAATATGACGGCGACGAAAACGAAATGCGAGAGGATATCCGCGATCTGATCGCTAAACTGCGTGAGATCGGCGCTTTGGACAAATTGTAACACGAAAAAACCACCGAAAGCAAATGGCGCTTTCGGTGGTTAATTGTTTTTAAGAAGCTGTACTTAAAGCTTTGTAAAGCAGTATCAAAGCGATTCTCTGTTCAGGCGGAAGGCAACGGAGCGCTTGAGATATTTGAGGTAATACTCGTCGTGGCACATGCTTTTTTCGGGATTGTCGCTGAGCTTCGCGACAGGCTTGTCGTTGACATATTGCAGCTTGATGACGATGTTTAGCGGGTCAACGCAGGTGTCGTTGGAGCAGAAGGTGCCGATGCCGAAACTGACCTTAGTTCTGCCCTTGAAGTAGTCGTAGAGTGCCTGCGCGCGGTCAAAGTCGAGGCTGTCTGAGAACAGCAGGAGCTTGGTGCGAGGATCGACGCCGTAGCTCTCATAGTGCTTGATGATTTTTTCGCCCCACTCATACGGATCGCCCGAGTCATGGCGCACGCCGTTGTAGTTGTTGACCATGGAGCGGTTAAAGTCGAGCAGGAAGAGGTCGGTGGTGATGGTATCGGTCAGCGCGGTGCCGTTATCGCCGTCATATTCGTCATACCAGTCGCGCATGGCGTAGTGGTTGGTGTAGGCGAGAGGATAGCGGTCGATGCCCTGATACATCTGGACAAATTCGTGTGCGTAGGTGCCGATGGGTGTGAGGTTGTACTTCATGGCGAGATACACGTTTGAGGTTCCCGTACACTTGTCGGTTTCGGTCGACAGCCTGCGGACAACAACGTCCTCCCATTCGCGCGAGAGCCTTCTGCGGCAGCCAAACTCGGCAAATTTGAAGGTGTAGGTACCGTCGTTGAGTGCTTCGATCTTTTTGTTGAGCTTTTCTTCGGCGGATTTCAACAGCTTGTCATAGTCGTAGGACATGCGGAAGTAGACCTCGTTGATGATCTCCAGCAGATGAATCTCAAACTGCATAGCCGAGAACAGGGGGCCATCTACGATGACGGACAGTTCTCCGTCGCTGCTCAGCGATGTGGTGACGTACTCGCGGATGGGTCGCCACAAACGCAAAAATTCGACATAGTCGTTTTTGATGAAACGGATAGAGCGCAGATAGTCCAGCTCATCCCTGCGAAAACGCAGGGTGCAGAGGTGGTCGATCTGGGAGTTGATTTCGTCGAGCATCTCTTTGGTGAAGCGGACGTCTTTGTTGCGGCATTTAAAGTAGTATTTGCCGCACAGGTCGGTATGCTTGTGAAAGATGACCTGATCCATGTTGAACTTGTATAAGTCGGTATCCAGCAGGGATATGACGATAGGGTCGAGTTTCATGATGATTTCCTTTCGTTTTGAACGATATTGATAAAATAATAATACTTTCTGCCTGACAAGTCAAGTTTTCCGGCACAATCAAAAGAAAAGCGGCTGAAAACAGCCGCCGAAAGCTATTTGTTTTTGATAAAGACGTCGAGCTGGTTGAACGGGATGGAGATACCGTTTTTGTCGAGCGCTTCTTTGATGTTCTGTGTGAGGGCGTAGTAAACCGTCCAGTAGTCCTTGAAATCACAGAAACACCGTACGGAAAACTCCAGCGCGCTGTCGCCGAAGCGTTCGAGGTTGACCGAATCCCGATGGGTCTCGTCGTGCACCAGATGATCGGTATCCCTCAACACATCCAGCACGATTTTTTTGACCGTGTTGATATCCGCTTCATAGGGGATGGGCAGATCGACCTGCACCCTGACGATCGGTTCGGCGGTGTGGTTATTGACCTTTGACGAAGAGATCACCGAGTTCGGGATGATGACGTTGGTGCGGCTGTAGGTCATGATGTTGGTGTGCATGACGTCGATCTTCTGCACAAAACCCGCATAGTTGTCAAATTCGATGAAGTCACCGGTGACAAAGGGTCTTGTGAACAGGATGACAATGCCGCTGGCGATATCGTTGAGCCTGTCTTTGAGTGCCAAAGCGATCGCTGCGGCGGCTGCAGAGAAAAACGCGACCAGTCCGGTGGTAGAGATGCCCAACGCCGACAGAGCTGAAAACAGCGTGAGGATATAGATGATGATCCGTATCGCCTTGCAGACGAACGCCGTCAGCGACAGATCGACATTCTTCTTTGTCATCGCCTTGCGTGTAACGCGTACAACGATGAACGCGATCAGGATACCTGCGGCGGTGATAATCAGCGCCGCGCCGAGGTTCGGCAGATATTCCAAGACGCTTAGTTTGAGATTCTCCCAAAAGTCAAAAACCTTATCCATGTGATCCACTCCATAATGATGATAGATTTATTGTATCGAAAACAGTTGACAAAAGCAATAGATAAGTTGTAAACTTTGAAGCATAATACTACTATTACCATACGGAAGTGATGTTATGAAAGCTTTGATTACCGGTGCGTCGTCCGGTATCGGACGCGATATGGCGCGGTATCTCGCGCAAAAGGGCTGGGATCTGATCTTGGTTGCCCGACGTGAAGAGAGAATCAAAGAACTGCAAAGAGAACTGAGAAATGTCAGCGTCGAGACGATCGTTCTCGATATCGGCAAAGCCGAGGACTGCTATGCCCTGTATGAGCAGACAAAGGACGAAGGCGTCGATATGCTGATTAATAACGCGGGCTTTGGGCTTGCGGGCGAGTTTATCAGAGCCGATCTCGGTACCGAGCTGAATATGATCGACGTCAATATCCGCGCGGTGCATATCCTGACGAAGCTCTATCTGTGTGATTTTGTCAAGCGTGACCGAGGAATCATCCTGAATGTCGCTTCGTCCGCTGGGTTTATGGCGGGGCCGCTTCTGTCGACCTATTACTCGACGAAGAACTATGTATTGCGTCTGAGCGAGGCGATCAGCGAAGAACTGCGCCGTAAGGGCAGCCATGTGACGATCTCCGCGCTCTGTCCGGGACCTGTCAACACCGAGTTCAATCAGGTTGCCAAGGTGAAGTTTGCCGTGAACGGTATCTCGTCCGAGGAATGTGCCAAAACCGCGATCGACGGCGCGTTGAAGGGCAAGCTGGTCATCATCCCCGGCGCGATGATGAAAGCGGGACTGTTCTTCCGCAGGTTTGTTCCCGAAAAAGCGCTGCTGCGGCTGTCATACGGTTTTCAGCGCAGAAAAAACGAGAGATGAGTAAGGAGTTAGGAGTGAGGAGTTAGGAGTGAGGAGTTAATGGTGGACTTCGTCCACACCTGATTCTAATGCGTGATTACCTAAACAATACAACCAACATATGATAAACGCTTGCGGTTCATTTACCTGCAAGCGTTTTCTTGATCCTATAGAATTGTTCGAGCAGACACGAGTGTCAGCGAGTAACTAAAACTACTAACTACTAACTACTAACTCCTCACTCCTCACTATCAATAGACTGTCATCAAGGGATTGAGATTGGCTCTCTGTGACTCGGCTTCTTCGATGAACTTGGTCGCTTCAAAGCATCCCGCGACAACGCTGTCAGCGGGATTTTCGGCGACGTGTACGGTGATGCCGGTCTCTTTTTCGATCAGCTCTTTCATGCCCTTAATCTGCGACAGACCGCCTGTCAGCATGATGCCGTCCATCTGCACGTCGCCCAAAAGCTCCGGCGGCGTATCTTCGATAACGTCCATGATCGCGTTGAGGATGGTAGCGGAGATATCGCCGATCGCTTCCGCGATCTCGGTGGAATTAACCTCCATCGCGCGGGGCAGACCCCGCAGAGAATCTCTGCCTTTGAGGCGGAAGGTCAACTCTGATTCGGGAGGAATAACGCAGGCGATCGCTTCTTTGCAGGACGTCGCCATCGCCTTGCCGATGATGAGACCGTGCTTTCTGCGGACGTATTTGATGATCTCTTCATCCATCGTGTTGCCGGCGGTTTTGATGGTCTTGCTGACCGACATACCGCCCAGCGACATGACCGCAATGTCGATGGTTCCCGCGCCCATGTCAACGACCATACAGCCGTGCGGCCCCATGATATCCATGCCGCTTCCGAACGCCGCCGCCTTAGCTGCTTCGATCAGCAGGACACGTCTGACGCCGAAGCTGGAGATCGCGCCGACGATGGCGCGCTTTTCAACCTCGGTGATTTCGCCCGGGATACAGGCGACGACTCTCGGCATGACGACGCGGCTGGTGCAAACCTCTGCCATGAAGATGTTCACCATCTCTTCAACCAGACCCGACTCCGCGATCACTCCGCCCTCCAGTGGGAACACGACGTTGATCTTGGCGGAGGTTCTGCCGAGCATCTGGTAGGCTTCAGCGCCTACGGCGAGGATTTCGTTGTTATCCTTGTTGTAAGCGATGACCGAGGGTTGGTCGATCGCGTTTTGCTGGTTGTTGACTCTAAGGCGTGAGTTAGCGGTGCCCAAATCTAAAGCGATATCCATAACATTCTCCTTTTGGTTTCTGTGAGATTATTATATATGAGATTGATTGGTTTTTCAATAGCGTGACTCATATAATTGTGCGTTCGGGATACTTTCCCTGCGCCGACGCGACGGTTGCGCAGCAGATCATTTTCGGCTTTCCCTTGTTCAGCGTTTTGCAACATTCGCCCAGAGTATTGCCGCTGGTGATGATGTCGTCGACAATCAGGATGTTTTTATCTTTGATAAGCTCTTTACCGATCAGTTCAAACGCGCCGTTGAGGTTTGTTTTGCGCTCTTTGTATGTCAGGGTGTGCTGTTTCTTTGTCTTTTTGACCTTTTTCAAGGCGTCGAGATAGGGGATGCCGAGGTGATTTGAAAGCTCCTTCGCCAGCAGCTGTGACTTATTGTATTCTCGCTTGTTCTCGTCAGAGCCGT
>CACWTM010000027.1:0-18536 GCA_902763855.1 uncultured Ruminococcus sp.
AAGGGGCTGTCGCAAAATAAAAAAATGTCATTCTGAACGAAAGTGAAGAATCCGAAAGTGCTTGCTTTTCCGTTAGATTACACATGAAAGGTGTAATGGAATTGGATAGATTGCACTGTAAGATTCTTCGACAAGCTCAGAATGACACTAAAAGGGGCTATCGCGTTTCTTAATGCGACAGCCCCTTAGATGATTTGTATCAGATTTCGCCGTTGATGGGGGTCAGTAAAGAACTAACCTCACAGAAGGCGGGGTGCAACATTGAGGTATTGTCCAAATCTTTGATTTGGCTTACAATACCCATGCAACAGTGCTCCAAGAGCTAAGCGATTGGCTAAGCGCCACTGACACGCTGCCTCAGACAACACCCTGTGCCAGCATAGCGGTCGCGACCTTCTCGAAGCCCGCGATGTTCGCGCCGACAACATAGTTGCCCTCGAAGCCGTACTTCTTAGCGGCAGCGTCAAGGTTGCGGAAGATGTTGACCATGATGCCCTGCAGCTTGCTGTCGACCTCTTCGAAGCTCCAGCTCAGACGCTCGCTGTTCTGGCTCATCTCAAGAGCGGAGGTAGCGACGCCGCCGGCGTTCGCAGCCTTACCGGGCGCAAAGAGTATGCCGTTGTTCTGGAAGTACTCGGTAGCCTCCAGGGTGGTGGGCATGTTAGCGCCCTCGGCAACAGCGATAACGCCGTTAGCTACCAGCTTCTTCGCATCCTCGATGCCAAGCTCGTTCTGAGTAGCGCAGGGGAGAGCGATGTCGCACTTGGTATCCCATACGTTGGAGCCCTCAGCTTTCTTGTCGTGGTAAACAGCAGAGGGACGAGCTGCCGCATACGCGTCCAGACGAGCGCGCTTGACTTCCTTGACCTCCTTAAGCAGATCGACGTCGATACCCTCGGCGTCATAGATCCAGCCGGTGGAATCGGAAACGGTGACAACCTTAGCGCCGAGCTGCTGTGCCTTCTGAGCGGCATAGGTAGCAACGTTGCCCGCGCCGGAGATGCAGACGGTCTTGCCGGCAAGGTCGATGCCGTTAGTCTTGAGCATTTCGTTGGTGAGGTATAACAGACCGTATCCGGTAGCCTCGGTACGAGCGAGAGAACCGCCGAAGGTCAGACCCTTACCGGTCAGAACACCCTCGTAGATATTTTTGATGCGCTTATACTGGCCGAACATGTAGCCGATCTCGCGAGCGCCGGTACCGATATCGCCTGCGGGAACGTCGGTGTCAGCGCCGATGTGACGGCAAAGCTCAGTCATGAAGCTCTGGCAGAAACGCATGATCTCGTTGTCGGACTTGCCCTTGGGGTCAAAGTCGGAGCCGCCCTTGCCGCCGCCGATGGGCAGACCGGTCAGGCTGTTCTTGAAGATCTGTTCAAAGCCGAGGAACTTGATGATACCGATATTGACAGAGGGATGCAGACGGATACCGCCCTTGTACGGTCCGATCGCGGAGTTGAACTGAACGCGGTAACCGGTGTTGACCTGTACCTGACCGTTGTCGTCTACCCACGGTACACGGAACTTGATCTGGCGCTCAGGCTCGCAGATGCGCTCGAGCAGCGCCTGCTTCTTGTACATCTCCTCGTTAGCCTCGATGACGGGGCGCAGGGAGTTGAGAACCTCTTCGACAGCCTGCAGGAACTCAGGCTCGGAAGCGTTCTTTTCTTTTACTCTGGCGAGTACTTCATCAACATAAGACATAAATAATACCTCCAATTTGATATTCGAATTCATCGGGCAAACCCGAAGAAAAGATTTGCACAGTTAGCATTATATAACATAATGAAGTGTTTTGCAAGAATTATTCTTAAAAAATCATAAATTTTCACATTTTTGGCAGATTATATGAAATTTATGGGCTGAATTTGCAACAGTATCAACTAAAAGTTGCAAATAATTTAACGCAGTAATGTCTTGATGTGCCGGAAATTGACATCAAAAAGGTAAACCGCCGTGAGGACACGGCGGTTTGAAGGTAAGATTACTGTAATTTGGCTTGCAGTTCTTCTCTGGTGAGACCCGCGTTGCGGGAAATCTCGTCGTTCGGGATGACGCGAAGCACTTTGCCATTGTATCTCGAAACGAGAACAGACGCTTGCTGACCGTTGATATCGACAAATTCTTCGGTGTACTCTTCGTTCAGCGGCACCTGCTTTTTGAGGTTCGACTTCTCGGTCAGAGAACCGGTCGGGCAGAGCTGGACGCACAGACCGCAGTTGTTACACTTGGTCTGATCGAGCGGCAGAGAGAAGGCGGGGGAGACGTCGGTTTTGAAGCCGCGTCCCATCAGCCCGATGGCGTGGATATCCATGACCTCGCGGCAGGAGCGTACGCACAGACCGCACAGGATACACTTGGAGGTGTTGCGCTCGATGAACGCGTTCTCGTCGTGGCTGTACTTCTGCGGCATTTCGCCCTTGAAGCGGGAGGGGTCGATGTCATAACGCTGAGCGACGTTCAGCAGTTTACATTTATAATACTCGCGGCATCCGCACTCAAGGCATCGCGCTGCTTCTTCCTTTGCTTCTTCCTCGGTAAAGCCGAGAGAAACCTCGTCAAAGTTCTTGTTACGGACATCGGCAGGAAGAACCTTCGGGGTGAGACGGCTCTTTTTCTCACGGTCGGAGTAGTCGATGGTTGCTTCGTCGCGCTTGCTGATATAAGGTACGCGGGTGTCGAGCTGCTGACCGTTCAGATACGCGTCGACAGCCTTCGCGCAGTGGTCAGCTTCGCCGATCGCTTCGATGGCGATGGAGGCGCCGCGGTTGGTGGCGTCGCCGATCGCGAATACGCCGTCGATCGAGGTGGTGAAGAAGTCGGGGTCGGCTTCGATGTTGCCGCGCTCGTTGAGCTTGAGCTCCGAAACGTCGCTCTGTACGAGCTTCTGACCGATCGCGAGGATCACGCTGTCAAGCGCGATCTCTTCGGTCTTGCCCTCCACGGGGACGGGCTTGCGGCGGCCTGAGGCGTCGGGCTCGCCCAGCTCCATGATCTGGAGGGTGACGGACTTTAACTTGCCGTTCTCGCCGTTGAAGGACAGCGGGTTGGTCAGGAACTTGTAGATAACGCCCTCTTCCTCGGCTTCGTCGATCTCGAGCGCGTCGGCGGGCATTTCGTTACGGGTACGTCTGTAGATGACGTAGACCTCTTTCGCGCCCAGACGGACTGCGGTACGGCAGGCGTCCATCGCGGTGTTGCCGCCGCCGCAGATAGCGACACGCTCGCCGATCGCGGGAGCGTTGCCCTTGATGACGGCGCGCAGGAAGTCGATACCGCCGTAGACGCCGTCGAGATCTTCGCCCGGAGTACGCATGGAACTGCTCTTCCACGCGCCGACAGCGACGATAACCGCGTCGTTCTCTGCTTTGAGGCTTTCGATGGTGAAGTCCTTACCGAGCTTGACGTTGTTGACAAGCTTCACGCCGGCTTTCTCGATGATGGCGATCTCTTTGTCCAGCACCTCTTTAGGCAGTCGGTATTGGGGGATGCCGTAGCGGAGCATACCGCCCATCTTCTCCATCATATCATAGACGGTAACCTCGTGACCCATGATGGTGAGGTAATAAGCCGCTGTCAGTCCGGCGGGACCGCCGCCGATAATCGCGACTGTTTTGCCGGTCGGTTCCTGACGTTCGGGGATGTAGCTGTCAGCCTTCAAGTCCATGTCAGCCGCGAAGGCTTTGAGCTGTGCGATATTGATCGGCTCTTCCACGTTCTTGCGGCGGCACGCCTTCTCACAGGGGTGAGGGCAGACGCGGCCGATGGACGCGGGGAGCGGGATTTTATTTTTGATGAGCTTTAACGCCGCGTCATACTCGCCGTTGGCGATCAGACCGACGTAACCCTGGCAGTCGGTACGCGCGGGGCAGTTGAGCTGGCAGGGAGCGACACAGTCGCCGTCGTGGGCGGACATGAGCAGCTCCATCGCGATCTTGCGGGAACGCACAACGCGCTCAGACTCGGTGTTGACGACCATGCCCTCGGTGCACTTTGCAGAGCAGGAACGCAGAAGCTTCGGGATTCCCTCGGCTTCGACGACGCACAGTCCGCAGGCGCCGTAGATCTCGACCGCTTTGTCATAGCACAGGGTGGGGATGTCGATCCCGTTTGCGCGGGCGGCTTCTAAGATGGTGGAGCCTTCGGGCGCTTGGATCGCTTTTCCGTTAATTGTTAAGTTAATCATCTTGCACCCCTCCTTACGCTTTTACTACCGCGTCAAAGCGGCATACGCTGTAGCACTTGCCGCATTTGATACACTTGTCGGTATCAATGATATGCGGCTCTTTGACCGTGCCGGTGATCGCGTTGACCGGACAATTGCGCGCGCAAAGGGTGCAGCCGCGGCACTTGTCGGCGTTGATGGAATATTCAATGAGATCGGAGCACTCGCCCGCGGGACACTTTTTGTCGTTGATGTGGGCTTCATACTCGTTGCGGAAATATTTGATGGTGGTGAGTACAGGGTTCGGAGCCGTCTGACCGAGGCCGCAGAGCGCGCCGTCCTTGATGGAGTAGCACAGCTCCTCGAGCAGCTCGATGTCGCCTTCCCTGCCCTCGCCCTTGGTGATGCGCTCGAGCATCTCCAGCATACGCTTGGTACCGATACGGCAGTGGATGCACTTGCCGCAGCTTTCCTTGGCGGTGAAGTCAAGGAAGAACTTTGCCATACCGACCATACAGGTGCTTTCGTCCATGACGACCATACCGCCCGAGCCCATGATCGCGCCGGTCGCGCCGAGGGCTTTGTAGTCGATGACGGTGTCGATCAGCTCAGCAGGGATACAGCCGCCGGAAGGTCCGCCCATCTGGACAGCCTTGAAGGCTTTGTCGGTCTTCATGCCGCCGCCGATGTCAAAGATGACGTCGCGCAGGGTCTTGCCCATCGGGATCTCGACGAGACCCGAACGCTTGACCTTGCCGGTGACCGCAAAGACCTTGGTGCCCTTGGAGCCTTCGGTACCCATCGCCGCGAATGCTTCGCCGCCGTTGTTGATGATCCACGCGACGTTGGCAAAAGTTTCGACGTTGTTGATGTTGGAGGGCTTTCTCCAAAAGCCGGACTGTGCCGGGAACGGGGGTTTTAAGCGCGGCATGCCGCGGTGACCCTCGAGGGATTCGATCAGCGCGGTTTCTTCACCGCAGACAAACGCGCCGGCTCCTGCCTTAATCATGAAATCGCAGGAGAAATCGGTGCCGAAGATGTTCTTGCCGATGATGCCCTGAGCTTTTGCCTGCTCGATGGCGTTTTTGAGTCGCTTGATCGCGAGCGGATACTCCGCGCGGACGTAGACGACAGCGTGTTTCGCGCCGATCGCGTACGCACCGATGAGCATGCCTTCGATCAGGTTGTGCGGGTCAGACTCGATGACCGCTCTGTCCATGAACGCGCCGGGATCGCCCTCGTCCGCGTTACAGATCAGGTACTTTTCTTCGCCCTCGGAGCTTCGAGCGGCGTTCCACTTGAACCATGTCGGGAAGCCCGCGCCGCCGCGTCCCGCAAGGCCGGAGGTCTTGATGACGTCGATGACTTCTTCGGGGCTGAGTTCGGTCAGGCACTTTTTGAGCGCCTTGTAGCCGTCTTTTTCGATATATTCTTCGATGATCTCGGGATTGATGATACCGCAGTTGCGCAGCGCGATGCGGGTCTGCTTGGAGAGAAACTCGCTGTCCTCGTCGGTCACGATCAGGTTTTCAACCTTGGTGCGGTCACCGGTTTTGATGTACTCGGCAATAGCGGGAGCGTCTTTCTCGCTGACCTTGACCAGTCGGGTGAGCTTATCCTCGTTGTAAATGTCGACGATCGGCTCAAGGTAGCACATGCCGATACAGCCGGTGATGGAGATGCTCTCGGCGTTGATGTCGGTATTCAGGAGCGCTTTGCGCACTTTCTCGGCGCCTGCCGCGATACCGCAGGAGCCCTGTCCGATGACGATTCTCATACTGCCGCCTCCCTTAACTCTTTTAAAATCTTTTTCGTCTTTTCGGGTGTGAGCGAGCCGTATGTATCCTCGTTGACCATCATGACGGGCGACAGGGAACAGCAGCCCAAACACGCGACGCACTTCAAGGAGAACAGACCGTCCTCGGTGGTCTGGCCGTCTTCGATGTGCAGTTCATCTTTTATGGTCTGTAAAATCAGCTCGGATGAATTGACATGGCACGCGGTGCCCTGACAGAGCATAATCAGATACTTGCCGACCGGCTCAAAACGGAACTGGGTGTAGAAGGTTCCGACGCCCATGATCTCGGAGGTGGCGATGCCGGTTTTCTCAGAGATCAGCTCGATCGCTTCCTTCGGCAGGTAACCGTAGATATCCTGTGTGTATTGCAAAATGGTGATGAGGCTGCCCTTGACGGACGCGTACTCGGCGAGAACGCCGTCCAGCAGGGACAGGTCAACGGTTCTTTTTTCCATTATTAACCCCCCAATAACTTATATTATAGGTTAAACCATTAAAGTTCATTATACAGCATATAAATTCTCATTTCAAGATTTTATTCGAATAAAAAGAGGTTAGCGAAACCTAACTTTTTGGTAACGATGGGATTTTACGGCATTTTCGGTCTATGTAATGATCTAAGGAGTTGGTTTTTGTATAAAATATCAAATATTCTCAGCAAACTTTAAGTAAATCTATTGCAAATGACATATGGCGGTGGTACAATTATAATGAACAAACCTATCCGGGGAGGGATTCGCATGTTTTTGATAGGCAACGGCAAACTGTTTACGCGCGATGAAAACCGTCCGTATATCGAGGACGGCGGCGTTGTTACACAGGGGGATCGCATCGTCGCGGTTGGAACATTTGCCGAAATGAAGGAAAAGTACCCGCAGGCGGAGCTTGTTGACGCGCGCGGTCAGCTGATGATGCCCGCGTTCATCAACGCGCATACGCATATTTACTCGGGGCTAGCGAGGGGGCTTTCCATCAACGGCTACAATCCCACGAATTTTTATGAGATCCTCGACGGCATGTGGTGGAAGCTGGATCGTGAGCTGACGCTCGAGGATACCAAGGCGAGCGCTTACGCGACCTATCTCGAGTGCATCCGCAACGGCGTGACAACGGTGTTTGACCATCATGCCAGCTACAAGGAAATCCCCGGTTCGCTTTTTGTAATCGCTGACTGCGCAAAGGAGATGGGCGTTCGTTCCTGTTTGTGCTATGAGGTGAGTGATCGTGACGGAGAAGCGAAATGTGAGGAAGCGATCAGGGAAAACGCCGACTTTATCAAGCACTGCAAAGATAATCCCGATCCCATGCTGGCAGCGATGTTCGGCATGCACGCGCTGTTTACACTCTCGGACAAGACCTTTGAAAAATGCGTTAAGGCGAATGACGGCAGAACAGGGTATCATATCCATATTTGTGAGGGGTTGAATGATGTAGTTGACAGCCGTGATAAGTATCATATGCTTCCGGTCGAGAGGCTGGAGAAATGGGGAATCCTCGGCGAGAAAACCATCCTCGGCCACTGTATCCATGTGACGGAGCCTGAGATGGACAAAATCGCGGCGACGAATACGATGGTCGTTAACAATCCCGAGAGCAACATGGGCAACGCCGTGGGCTGTTCGCCGATACTCAAGATGTTTGAAAAGGGGATACTGCTCGGTATGGGTACCGACGCTTATACCCATGATATGCTCGAAAGCTTGAAGGTCGCGCTGACCATCCAGCGGCATAACGCCGGTATGCCGAATGTGGCATGGAACGAGGTTACGACGATGCTGTTCCGAAACAACGCAAAGATCGCGGCGCAATATTTTGATGTTCCGCTCGGCGTTATCAAAGAGGGCGCTGCCGCCGATATCATCGTGATGGATTATTTGCCCTTTACGCCGATCTCCGGCGATAACCTCGACGGACATATGATTTTCGGTATGAACGGCAGACAGTGCCGTACCACGATGGCGAACGGCAGGCTGCTCTATCGAGACAGGGAGTTTGTTGATATCGACGAGGAAAGGCTCTCGGCTAAGATCAAGGCGACAGCGGCAAAGCTATGGAGCAGAGTGAACCCGTAACAGGATGTTTTTTGGATATACCGATCACAAAACGGTGAGATGGATAACATGAGTGAGAAAATGGTACCGCTGAGCATAGATGAGCTGCTCAGCAGGATGACAAAAGAATACAACAGCAACAGTATCGCCTTTGGGGTCCACGAGGGCTTTAAGATCTCTCGCTATGATGACCTTATGAAAGGGGATCATGAGGAAAAGTATCTGCCGATCTTCGGTGAGAAGCTGGAGGTGCCGTTGGGTCCCGCCGCAGGCCCGCATACGCAGATGGCGCAGAACATCATCTCGGCATACATCGGAGGCGCGCGGTTCTTTGAGCTGAAAACCGTCCAGGTGATGGATGGCGAGGAGTTGGCGAAGTGTATTGCCCGTCCGTGCATCAATGCCGATGATGAGGGCTATAACTGCGAGTGGTCGACGGAGTTGACCGTAGAGCAGGCGTATGAAGAGTACGTCAAGGCATGGTGTGTGCTCAAGGTGATCTCGGTCGCTTTCGGTCTGGGTGATCCCGACGGATTTGTGTTTAATATGAGCGTGGGGTATGACCTTGAGGGCATCCGCTCAAAGAAAATCGACCGCTTTATCGAGGGGTTGAAGGACGCTTCCGACCGACCGATCTTTACGGGATGCAAAAATTCTTTAAAAGAATATTTTCCTGATTACGCGGAACTGATCGACGGTATCTCGCCGCGAATCTGCCGCAGTGTGACGTTGTCGACGCTGCATGGCTGTCCACCCGACGAGATCGAACGGATCGCGACCTATTTGATCAAAGAAAAAGAGCTGAATACCTTTGTCAAATGCAACCCGACGATCCTGGGATATGAGGATGCGCGCGCGATTCTTGACAGCGTGGGCTTTGACTACGTTGCCTTTGACGAGCATCACTTTAAAGAGGACTTACAGTGGGACGACGCGGTTGCGATGTTCCGCCGCTTGCAGGCGCTGGCGCAGTGCAAGGGGCTGGAGTTCGGCGTGAAGCTTTCGAATACCTTCCCGGTGGACGTCAAGCGCGGTGAGCTGCCCGCTGACGAAATGTATATGAGCGGTCGGTCGCTATTTCATCTGACGATTGAGATGGCGAGAAGATTCTCTCAGGAATTTGACGGAAAACTGCGTATTTCATTCTCGGGCGGCGCGTCACAGACGAACATCCGTCTGCTCTTTGAAGCCGGTATCTGGCCGATCACTGTGGCGACAACGCTGTTAAAGCCGGGCGGTTACTCGCGCCTGACGCCGATGGCGTATACCCTGCGGATGTGCAGGTATGAGGCGTTCAAAAGAACAGATACCGCGAAGATAGCGGCGTTGGCGCAGCAATGCAGAAAGCATAAGAATTTTTTGAAGCCGATCAAGCCGATTCCTTCGCGCAAAAATGAGGAGCAGGTGCCGCTGTTCGACTGCTATACAGCTCCGTGTAAGGGCGGCTGTCCCATCCATCAGGACATCCCGCAGTATGTGCGGCTGGTTGATGAAGAAAAACATAAAGAGGCGTTGGAGGTTATTGTTCAGAAGAATCCTCTGCCGTTTACCACGGGTTTGATCTGCTCGCACCGCTGTATGACAAAATGCACCCGTCAGTTCTATAACTTCCTGCCCATTGATATCAGACATATCAAGTATATCGCCGCCTGTGAGGGGTATGATGAGCTGATGGCTCAGGTTGAAAACAAGGTTGATCTCAACGGTGAAAAAGTCGCTGTGATCGGCGCGGGAGCGGCGGGATTATCCGCGGCGTATTTCCTTGCGCGCGCGGGGATTCGGGCGGATGTTTTTGAAAAAGACAGCAAGGCGGGCGGTATCGTACGCAACATCATCCCTGAGTTCCGCATCGCCGAATACTTTGTGAAGAAGGATATCGCTTTGATCGAAAAGATGGGAGCGAATATCCTGCTCAATACGCCCGCACCGTCATTTAAGGAATTGAAGGCGCAGGGCTACGGCGCGGTTGTCTGCGGAATCGGCGCGTACAAGGCGCGTGACCCGCATATCAGCGGTAACGTCGTCAATGTGCTGGATTTCCTGAGAGGTTTCAAGAAGGACGCTTACACCAACGAGCTGATCGGAAAAGCCGTCGCGGTGATCGGCGGCGGCAATACGGCGATGGACGCCGCGCGCGCCGCAAAGCGGATCGAAGGCGTGGAGAAGGTGACCGTCGTTTATCGGCGCACGAAAAAATACATGCCTGCCGACGAGGAGGAGTTCAGAGAAGCTCTGGCAGCAGGAGTGGGATTTGTCGAGCTGGCGGCTCCCGTGGAGCAAAAGGACGGTAAGCTGATCTGTACCGTCATGAAGCTCGGTGAGCCGGACGCAAGCGGCAGGAGAAGTCCCGTGCCGACCGATGAAACGGTTGAGATCGCCGCGGACGCGGTAGTTGTCGCGATCGGCGAGCAGGTCGACAATACGCTGTTTTCCGAGAACGGGATCGAAGCGGATGAAACGGGCAGGGTACCTTTCCTGACCGAAATCGACGGCTTGAAGGTGTATAATATCGGCGACAGCCTGCGCGGCCCTTCTACCGTGGTCGAGTGTATCGCCGACGCGCAAAAGGCGGCTGACGCGATCATCGGTGAAAAACACTTGATAGATATCCCGCTTGAGGCATATCCTACGCCGAAGCAGGCGATCGAGAATAAGCGCACGACCGATCCGATCACGCTGACCCCGATCCTTTCGCGCTGCCTGAGCTGTGATACGGTCTGCGAGAACTGCGTCAGTGTCTGTCCCAACCGTGCGAACACGGTGGTTGTGTTGCCGGACGGCAGGAGAGAGATTTTGCATCTCGACCGTCTGTGCAACGAGTGCGGCAACTGCAAGAGCTTTTGCCCGTACAGCTCCGCGCCGTATCTTGATAAGCTGACGCTGTTTGAGGATGAAGAAAGCTTTAATGTCAGCTCTCAAAAGGGCTTTTTGATCCTTGGTGAAAGCTGCGTGCGTGTACGGCTGGATCAGGTGGAAGACGTCGATCTTGACAAGCCGAATGATCTGCCGAAAGATGTGGAAGTGCTGATCCTGACGGTGATGAAGAATATCGCGTTATATCGGTAACGCAAAAATCCCTGACAAAGAATGTGATACCCATGAATAAGATAATACTCAAGGGCGGTACGCTGGTGTCGCCGCGCGGCACCAAGCACGCAGACCTGTTGATCTCGGGCGAAAAGATCGTTGCGGTCGGCAGACATTTGCAGGCGGACGCAGAGGTGGCGGACGTCAGCGGCAAGCTGATCTTTCCGGGCTTTATTGACGCGCATACTCACTTTGACCTGGAGGTCAGCGATACCGTCACCGCCGATGACTTTGACGGCGGCACGAAGGCGGCGATCGCCGGCGGCGTGACAACGGTGGTGGATTTTGCAACTCAGAACAAGGGTGAGTCCCTTACCGACGCGCTGAACAACTGGCACATGAAGGCGTTTGCTAACTCATCCTGTGACTATGCGTTCCATATGGCGATCTCCGACTGGCGCGACGATATCAGAGAGGAACTGCCCGCAATGTTTGAGCAGGGAGTGACCTCGTTCAAGGTCTACATGATCTATGACGCGATGGAACTGAGTGATCGCGCGATTTATGAGCTGATGACGGCTTTAAAGCAATACGGCGGTATCGTCGGATGTCACTGTGAAAACTCCGCGATCGTCGGAAAGCTTCGTGAAAAGGCGATCGCGAACGGCAAGACAGCTCCCGTGTACCATCCGCTGACACGTCCTGACTATACCGAGGCGGAGGCGATCAACCGTTTTCTCAGTATCGCGAAAGCTGCCGACGCACCGTGTATCATCGTGCATCTGAGCACCAAGGCGGGATATGAAGAAGTTTTGCGCGCGCGCAAAAACGGCGTACAGGTGTATGTCGAGACCTGCCCGCAGTATCTGCTGCTGGATGACAGCGTGTACAGCCGTCCGTTTGACGAGAGCGCGAAATATATCTGTTCTCCGCCGCTGAGAAAGAACGACGACAGTAAGGCACTGTGGGACGGTCTGAAATCCGGCAGACTGAACACCGTCAGCACCGATCACTGTTCCTTTACGATCAATCAGAAGCGCGCGGGTCAGGAGGACTTTACAAAGATACCGAACGGCATGCCCGGCGTGCAGACACGTTCGATCCTGATGTACACCTACGGCGTGAAAAAGCGACGGATCTCCCTTGCCCAAATGTGCGCGTATCTCAGCGAGAATCCGGCGCGGCTTTACGGCATGTATCCGAAAAAGGGCGCGCTGAAGGCCGGCTCCGACGCGGATATCGTTGTATTCGACCCGAAAGGAAACGGCGTGATAACCGCCGAAAACAGCTTGAGCAAGTGCGGGTATGAGCCCTTTGAGGGGATGCGTACCGTCGGAAAGATCGAGAAGGTTTTTCTGCGCGGCAGGCTCGCGTATCAGGACGGTGAAGTGGTGCTTGAGCACACCGGTAAATTTGTCAGACGGAGCAAAAATTCGCTGATGCTATAACGCGATATCATGATATACAAAAAGCCCGGCAGCGGATGCTGTCGGGCGTCTTTGCGTTTTGACGGTTATTGTTTGAAGCAGTGGTAGCTGACTTCCATCTCTTCGAGATCGAGAACCTTGGGGGTTACCGCGTAGGTGAAGAGTTTCTCTTCTTTCCAGTCTTTGAGCTTGATGTAAATCTTACCGTTGGTCTCATTCTCAATTTTGAAAGTGCCTTCGCTGTCAAAATTGTCGCCGACCAGTCTGCAGGTATTGTCGTCGTTGAAGGTCCATGTCCAGTTGCCGTCAACCTCATCAGTCTGCTTCCAGCTGCCGAGGATGTTCTTGTCCATATAGCCTTTGTTGCCGCAGGCTGCCATCAGGGAGGCGAGGACAGCGACCATCATCACAACAGCGATGACTCTTGCAAATGTTTTCATTTTTGTTCCTCCTAAATTTTGGATACCGTTATTATAACACATACTTTTTTAAAATTCCATACTGTTACAATATTTTAACAGTATGTTTAAAATCTGCAAAACAAAAGGCGAGGAGAATCTCCTCGCCGTTGTTCTCAAGCAGTTGATTAGTCAGCTACGAAGAATACATCCATGCCGGTGGTCTCGCCGTCAGCTACGATGTAAGCCTTGCTCTCTTCGGGCTTGACATATACGGTATAAGCCTTCTTACCCTTGACAACCTTCTTGACGTTCTTCTCGATGTCAGCTACAGAAACAGTAGCGCCGCCGAACTGGATGTACAGATCGAACTTGGGCTCAGTCTTCTTAGCAGCCGGCTTCTTAGCAGCGGTGGTCTTGGTTGCGGTCTTGGTAGCGGCAGCCTTGGTAGCGGTGGTCTTCTTAGCAGCGGTGGTCTTGGTCTCAGCCTTAGCTGCGGTCTTCTTAGCGGCTGTCTTAGTCTCAGCCTTAGCAGTGGTCTTCTTAGCAGTTGCCATGTTTAAATCCTTCTTTCTTTTGATTACAAAAAAATATTTCAAGCGGGTAAGCTTTGTTTTCTGCTTACAGCTTGTATTATATATACTGAAAAAGCGGTTGTCAAACGATTATCGAATTTTTGGTTGTTTATACAAATGAGGGTCAGCGTTTATGCGGTTTGTCGGTATTGTTGACGGAAGATTTTTGCTCAAAAACGGGGAATGGCGATTTTTTGCTTTACGGATTTCACAAAAATATCGGTTGGTTTTGTGGAGTTTCACAGAGTAATAATCGGGACTTGGACATGTTGACGAAATCGGATCGAAAATAATGTGCGCTTTCTACAATAAAACGGTTGCAATTCGCCCGCCCTCCTGCTATAATGATTGAGTACAAAAATCAGGACTTAATCAGACTGGAGAGGATAGGATGCTCGGCTCGTTTATCGACGTCGGCACGCAGGTGCTCGTGCTGTTTGTGCTGATCGCGGTCGGCGCGGTGCTGACCAAGTGCGGCATGATTACGGAGCAGGGTTCGCGCACGATGACGGACGTTGTGCTGTATGCGGTGACGCCCTGTGTGATCGTCAACGCTTTTCAAAGAGAGTATGAGCCGCGGATGCTGGGCGGACTGCTGACGGCGCTGCTCGCGGCGTTTTTATCGCTGGGATTTTCTGTTTTGCTCGCGGAGCTGATGTACCGCAAAAAGGACGTTGACCGAGGAGTGGTGCTGAAATTTTCGCTGGTGTTCTCTAACTGCGGGTTTATGGCGCTGCCGCTGCAGCAGGCGATCTTAGGCGACGACGGTGTATTTTACGGCGCGGCATATGTGGCGATGTTCAACATCTTCATGTGGACGTACGGATTGCTCAGGATGAGCGGTAAGAGAGAGCTGAAAGCTGCGCTCAAGGCTGTTGTCAACCCCGGTATCATCGGGACGATCGTCGGGATCATCCTCTTTGCGTTTTCGATCAAGCTCCCGGCGGTGCCGGCGTCCTCTGTCAGCTTTTTGGCAGCGTTGAACACGCCTGTTCCGATGCTGGTGATCGGCTACCATCTGGTGCACGCAAATCTCAGACGCGTGCTGACCGATAAGGACGCGTATATCGCGATGCTGTTTCGACTTGTCCTGATTCCGCTGGCGGTGATGGGCGTGATGATACTGCTGCGCGTCGATCCCGTCATCACTACGGCGACGGTGATTGCTGTCAGCGCGCCTGTCGCGGCGTTCACGACGATGATGTCGACCAAGTATGGGCACGATACGGAACTGTCCGCAGGAATCGTTTCCGCCTCGGCGCTGTTCTCTCTTTTAACCATGCCCTTAGTTGTGGGACTGACGCAGTATCTGACCGCCTGAACTTATCTATAGTATCTATCGAAAGGAAGCTGTTATGCCTAAGAATCCGAAGCAAAAACAAAAGCTATTATATATCATGAAATTCTTCATGGAGAAAACCGACGACGATTACGGCGTGACCGTCGCGGATATCATCGACTATCTTGACGAGTACGGTATCGCTGCCGAGAGAAAAAGTATCTACAGCGATATCGAATGTCTCAGAGATTTCGGCTTTGATATCGTCAAGACGAAGGTCGGAAAAATCTCGCTGTTCAGCCTGGTGTCGCGCGATTTTACGCTTGAGGAGATCAAGCTCTTGATTGACGCGGTGCAAAGCTCCAAGTTCATCACCCTGAAAAAGAGCAGGGAGCTGATTCACAAAATCGAGCGGCTTACCTCGGAGAACCAGGCGAAGGAGCTGCACCGTCAGGTGATTGTTGCCAACCGTGTGAAAAACTCCAATGAGAACATCTACCGCAATATCGACAACATCAACCGCGCGATCAATAACAAGAAGAAGATCGGCTTTTACTATACACAGTGGGCGGTTATGCGCTCGGGTGCGAAAAAGGTTACCAAAGTGCGCCGTCATGACGGCATGCGCTATCTGCTGACGCCGAAGGCGCTGACGTGGGACGACGAGAACTACTACCTGATCGCCTACGATAAGGAAGCGGATATTTTGAAGCATTTCCGCGTCGATAAGATGGAGGATATCACCGTGGAGGAGGAACGTGCCGACAGCGCTAAGGCGGTTGATAAGTTCGACCTTGCGATGTACACCAAGCAGGTGTTCGGCATGTACGGAGGAGAGACTGTCAGCGTGAAGCTCCGCTTTGACGACAGCCTGATCGGCGTGGTCGTCGACCGCTTCTCGGACAAGGTCTTTCTCCAGCCGCACAACGACGGCACCTTTACCGTCAGCACCGAGGTCATGCTCTCGCCGCAGTTTTACGGCTGGTTGTTCTCCTTCGGTGACAAGGTGAAGGTGGCTTCTCCCAAGGCTGCAAAAGATGGCTTTACGGCGTATCTTGGCAGTGTAGCGAAGCTTTATGAAAAATAAATTTCGTAAGAGATAGACATTCGGCACAGACTGTGGGTTATGATGGAAAATGTCCGTCAGAGATAAATTAACCGATTAACCGAGCGAAGTTTGTTCTCAGAGTCCCGTTTATGGGATAAATGTTCTGCTATAGTAGATATTGCGGAAGATGATTCCGTAATCTTCGGGAGCAATCCCGCGGCAGGATGTGAAGGTTGTGCTGAATTTTTGTATTTTTCTGTTTATTTTTTACGCGTTATGTGCTATTATAGGAATGATAGTGCGTCCGCAGGAGTTTTTTACCGTGTATCAGCGGACTGACCGCAGGAAAAAACGCAGGCGCACGCCGCATTATATGAATCGCTGACGGGGTAAATTGCCGCGTCGGCTGATCGGGAGCAGTATGAGCAGTATCATTTTAGCGTCAAAATCACCGCGCAGACAGGAACTTTTGCACCATATCACCGATGACTTTGAGGTCGTCGTGTCAGAGGCGGAGGAAACTCTGCCCAAGGGTATTTTGCCTGAAGAAGCACCCGTTTACCTCTCGCGTATCAAAGCGCAGGCGGTTGCGGGAGAGCACCCTGACAAGGTGGTTATCGGCGCGGATACGGTCGTGATCCTCGACGGCGAGGTGCTTGGCAAACCGCGCGACGAGGACGACGCAGTGCGGATGCTGCTCGCTCTGTCCGGAAAAGTGCATACCGTTGTGACGGGCTGTACCATCCTCTCGGGTCGGCAAATTGCTTCTTTTTCGGATAGGACGAGCGTTGAGTTTTACGCGCTGTCTGACAGGGAAATCGAAGAATATATCGCTACCGGCGAGCCTTTTGACAAGGCGGGCGCTTACGGTATCCAGGGCAAAGGCTCGGTGCTGGTCAAGCGGATCGAAGGCGATTTTTTCAACGTAATGGGGCTCCCTGTCGGACGGCTGAAGCGTGAGCTTGTCGGACTCGGCGTGCTGCCGGTTTAAGATCAAGGGGCGGAGATATGACACACCTGTTTCTTCTCAACGCCTTTGCGGGGACGAAGGATTCGACCCCGGAGTTGAAGACGCAAATCGAGAAATTAAGTCTTCCGGGTACCGTTATCGAATATACCGGGGGTAAGGATGACGCAACCGCGATCGCGCGGCGTTATGCCGAAAAGGGCGATGAGCTGCGCGTGTATGCCTGCGGAGGAGACGGTACGGCGAACGAAGCGATGCATGGATTGCTGGGCTTTGACAACGCCGCGCTGGGCGTTGTGCCTGTCGGTACAGGCAACGACTATGTGCGTTCGCTCCCCGGGAAGACTGAGGATTTTCTCGATCTGAAAAAGTTGACAGAGGGCTCTGTCGTTACGGTCGATCTGCTCAAATGTAACGACCGGTACGCGCTGAACGTGATCTCGGTCGGATATGACTGTGAGGTTGCCGACCGCGCGCAGAAAAATAAACGCCGACCGATGATGTCGGGCCCGCTTGCGTACAAGCTCGCCATCGTCCAGTGCCTGATGACAAAAAGAAAACACACCTTCACGCCCTACGCCGACGGCAGGAGGATTCCTGTTGCCGAGGGCTTTCAAACACAGATGCTCGCTGTTGCCGCCAAGGGCAAGTATTACGGCGGCGGTATCAAGGCGACGCCGTACGCCGAGATTGACGACGGACTGATCGACTTTATGGCGATCCCAACCGTACCGATCACTTATTTTGCCTGGCTGATGGGGTCGTTCACCAGAGGCGAGCATATTGACCATCCAAAAGCAAAGCGGTTTATCCTGCATGAGAAATGCAGTGAGCTCAGGCTCGATAATCACGGCGATATCAAGGTCGGTATCGACGGAGAAATGTTCGTGATGAAGAATCCCAAGATCACCGTCGTGCCGAAGGCTTTCAGGGTGATCGTACCCATACCGAAGATTGAGTAAGGAAAACAGAAACATTTATGAAAGAGCTTTTCAGTAAGAAATTTTGGATCGCGATCCTTGTCATCGCGGCGCTGATCGGAAGCGTCGTGGCGGTGGGAGCGATTGAACATAGCACAAATCAACCGACAGAGAAAAATACGTTGACAACCGGAAACGGCAGTCAGGCGGCGGAGCCTGCGTATCAGTCGCTGTTCAGCCGCACCCGCTGGCTGAGCGATTTGATGATCCTGTCGGGCAAGGCGGATCGTCAGGAAAATCCGACGGCGCAGTCGATCGCTGAACAGGCGAAAAGCTGCGGCATTTTGAGTTCGGCAGACAACACAGATATCTCCGCGCCGCTTGACAGACGCTTTGTCGCGCGTACGACGGTCAAGGCGCTGGGCTATAAAAATCGTTCCGTGGGATATCTCGCGGACATATCGTCGCTTGACAGCGATCTTGCGACGATGGCGTATTACGGGTATTTTTTACCGGATATCAACTTTATGATGCATCCCGACGCGCCGGTCACGCCGACAGAGTATGAAGCGCTTTTGAGGGAGCTTGGCCGCTATACTCAGTTTCGCGGCAAGACGATCCTGTCCTTCGGCGACAGCATCATGTACGGTGCGGGCAACGGCGGCGAGGGGATCGCTGATATGCTTGCGGAAAAATACGGCATGACCGCGGCGGACTACTCTGTTTCCGGCGCGGCGATGGGCATCCGCGACGGCAGAGGGCATATCCGCGACCAGCTGAGCCTGGCGCTCGCCGATAAGGTGCAGCCGGACATCATCCTGCTCAACGGCGGCACGAACGATATGAACTGGCTGGAGCTGGGTGAAATCAGCGCGGGTTTT
>CACWTM010000027.1:18607-25459 GCA_902763855.1 uncultured Ruminococcus sp.
CAGCGCGGGTTTTGATATGAGCCAGAGAAATGAAGCGGATTTCACCGGAGGAATGGAAAAGACCCTATGGTCGATCAAAAACACATGGAAAAATGTACCCGTGATCTTTATTCGCGCTCACAACATGAATTGGGGCGATGACCTGAAAGAGAGATTGTTCGGTCAGCAGGCTTTGCAGATCGCGGCAAAATGGGACGTCGAGGCGGTTGACCTGTTCTCTGTGTTGAACACCGAGGATTCTGATTCTGCCGCCCGTTATACCTTTATCAATGCGGACACGGATTATCTGTCCGATTCTATCCATCCGAACGCCGTAGGCTATGCAAAGTTTTATCTGCCTGCTGTATCGGACAAGCTGGTCAAAGTTATGGAAACGAGGAGTAAGCTATGACGAAGTTATTTATCGCGGTACCGTGCTATAATGAAGAAGAGGTGCTGCCTGACAGCGCCGCAAAACTGCGCGACAAACTGAATCGCATGATGGACAGCGGCTTGATCGGAAGCGACAGCCGTATTGTGTTCATTGACGACGGCAGTCGTGATAAGACATGGGAACTGATTGAAAACCTACATGCGCAGGACAGCATCTACAGCGGGATCAAACTCAGCCGCAACCGCGGTCACCAGAACGCGCTGATGTGCGGCTTGATGACGCTTAAGGATGAGGCTGACGCGGTGATCTCGATCGACGCCGATCTGCAGGATGATATCGAGGTTTTTGATGAGATGGTGCAGAAATACCTTGACGGGTGTGACGTGGTTTACGGCGTGCGCAGTAAACGTGAGACCGATACCTTCTTTAAGCGGTTTACCGCTGAGGGTTACTACAAGGTGCTTGACAAGATGGGCGCGAAGGTCATTTTTAACCACGCTGACTTCCGCTTGATGAGCAAACGCGCGCTGGAGGCTTTTTCTGAGTTTAAAGAGACCAACCTGTTCCTCAGGGGAATGGTGCCGATGGTCGGCTACAAGAGCGATATCGTCGCTTATGAGCGTTCGGAGAGGCTTGCGGGCGAAAGTAAGTATCCGCTGAAAAAGATGCTGGCGCTCGCGTGGGAGGGTATCACCTCGCTGTCGACCAAGCCGATCAAGCTGATTACGAGGCTGGGTTTGATTATCTTTTTAATCAGTCTTGTCATGCTGATCTATACGCTGGTGCGCTACTTTATGGGCGCGACCGATACCGGCTGGGCTTCGCTGATGGTCTCGCTGTGGGCGATCGGCGGCTTGCAGATGATGGCAATCGGTATCATCGGCGAGTATATTGGGAAGATCTACCTTGAAAGCAAACGCCGTCCGCGTTTTATTGTAGAAACTTATTTGCATGATTGATAGGAATTACCGCTCGACGCTGTCGGGCGGTTTTTTATCATAAAACCGATCAAAAAACATCGGTCGGGAACTTGATTGTCGAAAAACGCTCTGTTATAATAGTCTCAAAAAAGCGGGTGAAAGCATGGTACAAAATCGTTTTTTTCCTGAGATCAACGGCAACTTTGCCTTTGGGTGTATGCGTTTGCCGATGAACGGTGACAAGGTCGATCACGAGCAGGTATGCAGGATGGCAGACGCGTTCATCGACAGAGGCTTCAACTACTTTGATACCGCCCACGGCTATATCAGCACCCAAAGTGAGATCGCGGTGCGCGAATGTGTCGCGAAACGATATGACCGAAGCCGTTTTGTTCTGACAAATAAGCTGACCGACGGCTACTTCAAGAGCGAGGAAGATATCCGTCCGTTCTTTGAAAGCCAGCTTGAGGCGTGCGGTGTGGAGTACTTTGACTTTTACCTCATGCACGCGCAGGATCACAGAAACTATCAGCGTTTCAAAAAATGCCGCGCGTATGAAACGGCGTTCGCGCTGAAAAAGGAAGGCAAAATTCGTCACGTCGGGTTGTCCTTTCACGACAAGGCGGATGTGCTGGAGCAGATCCTGAATGATTATCCTGAGATCGAAGTCGTGCAGATCCAGCTCAACTACGTCGACTATGAGGACGAGGGTGTGGACAGCAAGAACGTTTATGAGGTGTGCGAGCGGTTCAACAAGCCCGTGCTGGTGATGGAGCCGGTCAAAGGCGGCAGTCTGGTGAATCTGCCCGAAGAGGCAAAGGAGGTTTTTGATAACCTTCACGGCGGCTCTTACGCGAGTTACGCCCTGCGCTACGCGGCGGGTTTCCCCAACATCTGCGCGGTGCTGTCGGGAATGAGCAACATGGAGCAGATGGAGGATAATCTTAGCTTTATGGCGGATTTCAAGCCGCTGAACGCGGAAGAGCAGGCGGCGGTGAAACAGGTTTGCGCGATCCTCAGAAAGCAAAATCTGATCCCTTGTACCGCGTGCCGTTACTGTGTGGACGGCTGCCCGAAAAAGATTTTGATCCCCGAGCTGTTCTCGTGCCTAAACGCGAAAGAAGCGTTTAATGACTGGAACCAGGATTTTTATTACAACAATGTACTGACGACACGCAACGGCAAGGCATCGGATTGTATCAAGTGCGGTAAATGTGAGAGAGCTTGTCCGCAGCATCTGCCGATCCGCGAGTTGCTGACAAAGGTTGCGGCGAAATTTGAGAGGTGAGTATCATGACAAATACTTATGCAAAACCGAAACTATCCGTCAAGACTCAGACCTTGGCTACCGTCGGCGCGATCGCCGCGGCGGTCATTTTGCCCCAGCTTTTCCACCTGATGGGAGCGGTCTCGGGTTTGGGTACCGCGCTCGGCGAGACCTTTTTGCCGATGCATCTACCGATCATTTTGGCGGGCCCGTATGTCGGCGCGATCGCAGGCGTACTGTCGCCGCTCATCAGCTTTGCGCTGACAGGGATGCCGACCGTTGCGATGCTGCCGTTCATGATGATCGAGCTGTGCGTGTACGGCCTTTCGGCGGGACTGCTGAGATCTGTGAATCTGCCGAATATCGTGAAGGTCTTGATTGCGCAGGTCGCAGGCAGAGGAGTCAGAGCGATCGCGATCCTGATTGCGGTTTATGCCTTCGGCAACACCGCGGTGCCTGTCGCTGTGATTTGGAACAGCATTGTCGCCGGTATCTTCGGCATCGTTTTGCAGTGGGCGTTGATTCCGCTGATCGTTTACCGCGCGGAGCATAAGGCATGACAGAAGAACTGCGCAGAGCCAAAGAAGCGCTTGACGCGGATGCAACGATTACTCTGGCTGTCTGTCGAAACGGTGAACTGACCATGAGCAGGGAAAAGGGAATACGCCCTTTGCTGAAGTTTACGCAGGGAGGCGATGAGCTGAAAAACACCTGCGCCGCGGACAGGATCGTCGGAAAAGCAGCCGCGATGCTGTATGTGCTGACGGGCGTCAAAGAGGTGTTCGCGGAGGTGCTCAGCAAACAGGGGCAGACGATTCTGGAGCGTTACGGGATCGCACATGAATACAGTACGCTGACCGAGAACATCATCAACCGCTCGGGCACGGGTCTGTGCCCGATGGAAGAAGCGGTGAAGGATATCGACGAACCGAAAGAAGCGTTGGCGGCGATTCAAGCGAAGGTTGCCGCCTTGGCAAAAGGATAAAAAAGAGGGGCTGTCGCATTAAGAAACGCGATAGCCCCTTGTTTTATATTTGGGTGTATCGGTTACAGATTGAACGCGCGTTTCAAAAACAGTTTGCCGGTGTTGGTGATGAAGATATCCTCCGCTTTTCGGATGATTTCTTTCTCGGGTGTGTTGTGCTCCTTGAAGTCGACGATCAGCTTGGCTTCGACGAGAATCTGGTGGTCAAGGGTGCTGATGTGCTCGTAGTTCTCGGCATTGAGCACCATGTGGCAAACGTGCATGGCGATCTCATCGCTGACGCCGCAATCCTTTAACAGGCTTTTTGCTTCGGCGACCTTGTCGCCCTCGACGCTGTGTACGACCGCCGCAAGCTCCAAGCCGAACTGATCATCATCGCTGAGCTTCTCGAGCTCACCGATGGATTTTGCGAGGGTGTAAACGCGGACGAAGTGCTGTACCTTATCGACATCGCCGTGGTGGTACCGCTTCATCAGCAAGGCGGCGTGGTTGACTGTCGCGGTTTGCTGACGCTTATTGAGTTCACCTTTTTCAGGCATCTTGCGTCGCCTTCTTTCTCAGCTGTGCTTTGCGGCGTTTTCTGTCGATCTTATCCTTTTTGATGACCCTGCGCAGATAGGCAAAGGTATTTTTCTCACCGTCGTTCGCAAGGCGTGTGAGATAGCTTTCGATGAGGTCGGAGGTCGCCGGGTGGATTCGTCCGTCACGGCGCACTTTGCCCTTCATAAAGTAGTCGAGAGGATTTTTGTCGGTATAGGCGTCGCCTTGATAGGTTTTGCACGCCGCGACGCGGTCGCAGAACATCTCGACAACGTAGCGCGTCGGCATTTCGACAGGATGAATCTGTTTGTCGATGGGGGAGTAGTCCGTCCAGTACTCGAAGTGGTGGCGGTTTCTGCCCTTGTGATGCATCCATGATTCGCTGTAGCCCTTGATCTCACGCTCGCGGTCGTTGGGACTGCGGTGACCCTGCCAATAACGCGCGCCCTCGCTGAACTCTGTCCACGAGTATTTGGACAGGTCGTGCTTTAACCCCTGCCACGGAATCCCTGCCCGAAAGCAGTTGAGGATTACCTGGTGGCGGTGATGGGTGATGGTTTTGAAATGTTTGAACGCCTTCGCCATAAAATCCCTCTTTTCATGATACCTCATCATTATAATATAAAGAGAAAAAATGTGCAAGAGGGGACAAAAAGATATTGACAAATTATATTTTATCAAATATAATAGATTCAAAGATACTGACGCTCTTGAGCAACATGATAAGAACGATACAAACAGATGAGGGATGAAAATGGAAGAAAAAATCTATGACGAGATGTTGAAGCTCGACAACCAGCTGTGCTTTCCGCTGTACGCGGCGTCGCGGCAGGTGGTATCGCTGTACACGCCCTATTTAAAAGAACTGGGGCTGACCTACACCCAGTACATCGTTTTTTTGGTGCTTTGGGAGACCGACGGAATCCCTGTCGGGGAGTTGGGCCGACGGCTGTATCTTGACAACGGTACCTTGACGCCGCTGCTCAAAAAGCTCGAAGCGTCGGGGTACGTTACCCGCTCGCGCGATACGGCTGATGAAAGAGTTGTAATCGTATCCCTGACCGAAGAGGGCAGGAATCTGAAAGAGAAGGCAAAAGAGATCCCGTTGAAGATCGGAACCTGTATAAGGCTGAGTGAAAACGACGCGAAGGCGTTATACGAGATTCTTCACAAGCTCTTGGGAGGTGCGATCTGTGAATAGACAGAAGGTTATCGTCCGCACCAGCGTGATCGGAATTTTGGCGAACCTGTTTCTTGCCGGCTTCAAGGCGGCTGTCGGACTGTTCTCGAACTCGATCTCCGTCGTGCTGGACGCGGTCAACAACTTGAGCGACGCGCTGTCGTCGGTCATCACGATCATCGGCGCGAAGCTTTCTGCAAAACCCGCGGATAAAAAGCATCCTTTGGGTTACGGCAGAATCGAGTATCTCAGCGCGGTGATTATTGCGGTTATCGTTTTGTACGCCGGTATCTCGTCGCTGATCGAGTCGATCAAGAAGATCATTACCCCCGAAACGCCCGATTACAGCGCGACGGCGTTGATTATCATCGCGGTTGCGGTACTGGTCAAGATTATCCTCGGCACATTTGTAATGCGCACGGGCAGAAAGGTCAGTTCCGACTCGCTGGTTGCATCCGGCAAGGACGCGCTGATGGACTCGATCATCTCGGCGTCGGTTCTGGTGGCGGCGGTTATTTACCTGATCTGGGGCGTTTCTTTAGAAGCGTACCTCGGTGTAGTGATCTCACTGTTCATCATCAAATCGGGCTTTGACATTCTGCGTGAAACGATCTCACGGATCCTCGGCGAACGCATCGACGGTGATCTGAGCAAGGAGATCAAGCAGGAAATCTGCTCCTATGAGAATGTCAAGGGTGCATATGACCTTATTCTGCACAGCTACGGTCCCGAAACGCTGATCGGATCGGTGCATATTGAGGTTCCCGAGAGCATGACGGCTCCCGCGCTGGACGTGCTGGAGCGCAGGATCACTGCCGATATCTATCAGAAGCACGGCGTCGCGCTGACCGGTATCTCTGTCTATGCGGTCAATCTCAGCGACCCGGAGACGGATACGCTCTTCCATCAGGTGGAGAAAGAGGTTTTGAGCCATGAGCATGTTTTGCAGATACACGGCTTCACTCTCGACAAGGCGACATCGACGGCTGTGTTTGATCTGGTCATCAGCTTTGACCTCAAAGACAGAAAAGCGCTGTATGAACAGATCAACGAAGAATTGAAGAAAAACCACCCGGAGTACACGTTCTACATCACGCTGGATAACGATATTTCGGATTAAATCAGTGTACTGATACAAATAATATCAACAGGAGGTATTTTTATGGCAAGCATCTATGATTTCACACTGTACGACCGCAAGGGCAACGAGTATCCGCTCGCAAACTATAAGGGCGAGGTTATGCTCATCGTCAATACCGCAACCGGCTGCGGATTTACTCCGCACTATGAACCGCTGGAGCAGATGTATGAGAAGTACCACGATCAGGGCTTTGAGGTCGTCGACGTTCCCTGCAACCAGTTCGCCGGTCAGACCCCCGGTACCGATGAAGAAATCCATGAGTTTTGTACCCTCAAGTACAACACACAGTTCCCCCAAATGAAGAAAAGCGACGTCAACGGCGAGAACGAGCTGCCGCTGTACACCTATCTGAAAAGTCAGAAGGGTTTTGAAGGCTTTGGCAAGGGCGTTGCCGCGCTTGCAATGAAGGCGATGGCGAAGAAGATGAACAAGGACTACAAGAACAG
>CACWTM010000028.1 GCA_902763855.1 uncultured Ruminococcus sp.
CAAAATCCGTATCAGAATAATCGAAGCCTATGTGTTAACCCCTCCGCAAAAGAAAAGCGGAGGGGTTATGTTTATGGGGTGGTTATTAAGCGGTTACGTATATATCATTCCGAGACAGTCTTCCGATCATTTCGCTATCATCATCGAACTTATAGGGTTTATTGTAGTAAAAGCCTGATAACTCGCTGTTAGCAGCTTATAAAGCCATCTACTTACAGATGAAAGGAAGTTCTTTGACCAAACACTGTACCCGGTTATATCAATCAAGCTCGAAAGCAAACCGAGCTCAGTCACATGATTAGCAGATTTAAATCCTCTTTTTCGTCCGTATACTCATAATCCGGCTTGATCTCCGTCTGCTCAGACCACGGATTTCTGATGACAGCCCCGTTCGGAGCAATGTTTTCTCCGTTAGGTAAATGAATATACTCCGGTTTCTGTGCAGGAAGCTCCGTCTGCACCCTCGGTTCAGCTTCTTCCTCATTCATATGACGCGGAATATACGGAACATTCTCTCCATCCTCAACCGGCACGCCGGCAATATTCGCGCCGTTAGTATCATAATCTTTCATTTCATCATCTCCCGACAATAGTATGCGCAGAAAAAGAAAGTTCATCCATCTTCAAAAATGTGAAAATTTGCAAACAAGAAAGCGCGCGCACCAAGCGCGTCCGCTTTCGTATACCCATCGCTCGTGCGCGCGCAGCGTGCAACTGAGCGGGGAATATTAATCTGTTTTTACTTCCTTTACGTGTCAAGCAAAAATTACTTGAGTTCGACCTCAGCGCCGGCCTCTTCGAGCTTAGCCTTGAGAGCCTCAGCATCGTCCTTGGAAACGCCTTCCTTGACAGCCTTAGGAGCGCCGTCAACAACAGCCTTAGCTTCCTTCAGACCAAGACCGGTAGCCTCACGAACAGCCTTGATAACAGCGATCTTCTGGCTGCCTGCGGACTTCAGGATAACATCAAACTCGGTCTTCTCTTCCTCAGCAGCGCCAGCCTCAGCAGCGGGGCCTGCAACTGCAACAGCAGCAGCGGCGGATACGCCGAACTCATCCTCTACAGCGTGTACGAGATCAGCAAGCTCGAGAACTGTGAGGGTCTTTAACTCTTCAATAATAGCAGTAATCTTCTCAGATGCCATTTTAAATTCCTCCAATTTAATAGTAATAGTTTTAGTTAGTAGGTTGAGACGAATGTCTCAAAAGAGCCGCAAAACTGATTATTCAGCAGCGGGAGCCTCAGCAGCCTCTTCAGCGGGTGCTTCAGCAGGAGCTTCCTCAGCAGCAGGAGCTTCCTCGCCGGCCTTCTTAGCAAGGCAAGCCTCGATACCGCCGTCATCGACGATAGCCTGGATTGCGCGTGCGAAAGACGCGATGGGCGCCTGGAACGCACCCAGAACGTTTGCGAGAAGAACCTCTCTTGTGGGGAGCTTAGCAAGGCTGTCGATGGTAGCGAGGTCAACGACCTCACCGTCGAGGTAACCACCCTTAATCTCGAAAGTCTTGCTCTTCTTAGCGTAGTTAGCCAGAATACGGGCAGCAGCAGCGTAATCCTCGTCGCTGGTAGCGATTGCGGTAGTACCCTCAAGAGTGGTCTGTAAGCCTGTCAGCTCAGCCTCCTCGCACGCACGGGACAGCAGAGTGTTCTTTACAACACTGTACTTAACGCCTGCTTCACGCAGCTCCTTACGGAGAGCGGTATCGTCAGCAACGTTGATACCCTTGTAGTTCACGAGAACGCCGGTCACAGAATTTTTCAGACGGTCAGCGAGATCCGCAACGATAGCCTTCTTCTGTTCCAAAACCTTAGCGCTTGGCAAATTTTTCACCTCCATGAAAATTTTGTTGTACGCAGTTCTAAAAGCAACATGAAGTTGCATCCGATCTTGTTCGATCAAAACGACCGAAAAGATCAAAAGAAGCGGTTTTCTATACGAAAAAGCCTCTCCTTTTGCGAGGAGAGGCAGATAGTTACATACAAAGCCGTCAAACGGTCATGTAACGCTTCATCCTCGGCAGGCGGTTAACCCATTATATCCTGTCATCAATTGTCATCTGAAGTCTGTGATCTCCTGTGAGCTTCTCGCATATAGGGAGCCTCCGCAGAATGGTATTGATAAAGGACACCTGCTGTCTTTAGAACAGCGATATTTATATCAGCTCCGTGAGCATACGCTTGCCGCCATAGGAGTCAAACCCTCCGAGGCGCCATCCATATGCCCAAAGAACATGATAACATTTTTGTCTTCCTTTTTACAAGAAAGGAAAGATACTGTTGTCCTGACCTGTCGCAGTTGAAAATCACAACGCTGCAATTCCCAGAACCTTTGACTGTCAGTCGACTCAGCAGTACGGTTTACTAAGATACTTCGTATCACTTCGGTCAAGCTACAAAAAGCTGTGATCGATTCATCTTAAGATTCAGTAACACGAAGATGTATGGTGTACTAAGATACTTCGTATCAGACGCCGAACTTGGTCGGGTTGATGCGAACGGACGGGCCCATAGTAGAGGTAACCGCACAGCTCTTGATATACTGACCCTTCGCAGCGGCAGGCTTCGCCTTAACAATCGCGCCCATCAGGGTGTCAAGGTTCTCCTGGAGCTTCTCGGTGCCGAAAGACGCCTTGCCGATCGGGCAGTGGATGATGTTGGTCTTGTCGAGACGATACTCGATCTTACCGGCCTTAGCTTCCTTAATCGCACGAGCGATATCGGGAGTAACGGTACCCGCCTTGGGGTTCGGCATCAAGCCGCGCGGACCGAGGATACGACCGAGACGGCCGACCAGACCCATGCAGTCGGGGGTGGTGATGAGAACGTCAAAGTCCATCCAGTTTTCCTGCTGAATCTTCTGAGTCATGTCCTCAGCGCCTACGAAGTCAGCGCCTGCTTCCTGAGCAAGCTTCTCATTCTCGCCCTTGCAGATTGCGAGGACGCGAACCTTCTTACCGGTACCGTTGGGCAGTACAACCGCGCCGCGTACCTGCTGGTCAGCGTGACGGGAGTCAACGCCCAGCTTTACATGAAGCTCGATAGTCTCGTCAAACTTAGCGGTAGCAGTCTTGACAACGGTATCGAGAGCCTCAGTAGTATCATAAAATTTGCTTCTGTCGATGAGCTTTGCAGCGTCGACATATTTCTTACCGTGTTTCATATTGAATCCTCCATAGTTAGGTGGTCAGCGGAAACTGTACAGATCCTCCCACCCGGATGTTGTAGTTATTAGTGATTAGTCGACAACCTCGATACCCATCGAGCGAGCGGTACCCATAATCATAGAGGTAGCGGTGTCGATGTTCGCGGCGTTGAGGTCTTTCATCTTCTGCTCAGCAATCTTCTGGCACTGTTCCTTGGTGATCTTCGCGACCTTCTTCTTGTTCGGCTCGCCGGAAGCGGTCTCGATGTTACAAGCCTTCTTAATCAGGACAGGCGCAGGCGGAGTCTTCGTGATAAATGTGAAAGAACGGTCTGCGTAAACGGTGATAACGACAGGGATGATCAATCCGATGTCATTCTTGGTGCGCTCGTTAAATTCCTTGGTAAAGGAAACGATGTTAACGCCGTGCTGACCCAGCGCAGGGCCTACAGGCGGAGCCGGAGTCGCTTTTCCGGCAGGAATCTGTAACTTGATTAATCCTGTTACTTTCTGTGCCATTTTTTATTCCTCCTAAATTCGTGGTAGATGGCGGAGTCTTTGAACTCCTCCCACAAGGGGCGAACCCCTCATATACAAGCCCTAAGGCTATATACCAGTTTAATCTTCTAACTTCTCGGCTTGATTCAGCTCGAGTTCCACCGGCGTTTCTCTGCCAAACATGGAGATGGTGACCTTGACGTAGTTCTTATCGGTGTCAAGCTCGTCGACGATACCGATAAAGTCCTCCAGAGGACCGTCGATAATGCGAACCTGATCGCCAACCTCGTAGGAAACCTCCACAACGCGGCTTTCAACGCCCATTTTATAAACCTCAGACTCTGTCAACGGGACAGGCTTTGAGGACGGGCCGACAAATCCGGTACAGCCGCGGATGTTGCGGACAACATACCATGTTTCGTCGGTATATACCATCTTGACAAAGACATAGCCCGGAAAAATCTTTCGCTCCACTTCTTTCGTAGAGCCGTCGTCCCTGATCTCGGTGACGATCTCGGTCGGAACCTTGACGTCGGGGATCATGTCCTGCAGTCCGCGGTTTTCCACCGTTGTCTGCAAGGTTGAGGCGACTTTGTTTTCATAGCCTGAGTAGGTATGGACAACATACCATTTTGCTTCATCAGACATTGTGTTCTCCTAATCTCAGCTTAGTGAGTACCTGTGCTCATGACAAGGTTCAGAAGCGCGTACAGGCCGCGGTCAAGACCGTAGATGAACAAACCGGCAATCAGAATCACGACGACAACAATGCCGAAATTCTTGCTGGTCTGAGCCGGAGTCGGCCAGGTGATCTTCTTGATCTCGCCTACACAGGAACGGAAAAAGGAGGAGATTTTGGAGAAAACACTGGGTTTCTTTTTCACTTCAGCCATAATAACCTCCGATTACTTTGTTTCCCTGTGCAGAGTGTGCTTCCTGCAGAATCTGCAGTACTTGTTCATCTCTAATCTGTCGGGACTGTTCTTCTTGTTTTTCATTGTGTTGTAGTTGCGCTGTTTACACTCAGTGCATGCCATTGTGATTTTCACTCTCATTATCGGCACCTCCCGTATTTCGGAAAATTTTTAGCCTCCCTCAAAAGGACGGTTGAGTCTGACCCAATGAAAAGCCACCCTCAACTCAAAGGGGTTTTGCCTTATATATAGTATATAAGCTGTCCGGAAAAATCCGGGCACAAAAAACAAGCCCCTTTACGAGGTAATTAACAGTATAACACAATACCGTCAACTCGTCAAGAGCTTGTTCGGAAAAAATATACATTTTTATGTCGTCAGTCAGATGATCTTACCGTGCGCCAAGCCCGGCGGATATCACCGCCAAGATGATCGGTGAGAGCAGAATCACAATTTCCGCGATGAGCAGGATATTGAAAAGCTTATTGGAGCCATAGCGGCGCTCCACCGCGACGCTCGGCTTGTTGGGATCGTACCAGACGGGACATTGATCGCCGACCTTGCTCGCGTGCGGATTGATCGCCGTAGACTTCAGCTGATACTCGATCCCGTTCACAAAATAGGAATACGTCTTCATGCTGGGGAGATTGCCGTCAGAATCATACCGTTCTTTGATTTCCCTCAGCGTTCCCTGTGTCTGCGCGGAACAGCGGTTATTCTTTCTCTTACCGATCGGAGCAACAATCACAAGAATAACGCCTAATCCGAATAAAAACAACCCTAAACCTAACATGTCAATACCTCCGCTATTCATTCTTTAGCTAGATGGTGATGGTGGTGAATGGTGAACGGCGGCGTGTTATGACCGCACTGTACGTTTAGTATCTCCGGCTTCATTCTGGTCAATCGGGAACAAAAGCGTATTAATCGTGTTTTTCTTTACTTCTGCATACCTTCCAGACGCTGCGCGATGGTAGGCTTCTTTTTCTTCTTTTCCTTTTCGGGCTTCACTTTTTTGCCTCTGAATTTCTTCGCGTAAGAGAAAGCCTTTTTCAGATCGTCGCTGAGATACTCTTCGATCTTCGCTTCATCCGCCTCGGGGATTGAGTTAAGGATGACGATGGTGATGATCGAACGGGTGTCCGCGTCGCCGTTGACATACTGAGCGCTCAGGATATTTCCGAGCTTCTTCAGCTCCCCGGCCTTGCCGCTCTGCACCAGCTTGTTGACGCGCGGTACGATCGAAGCTCTCGCGAAGGTCACGCCGCGGAAAGGATAGTAGCAGTCCTGCTCGTCGCGGATCTCGTCCTTCATGTCGGGAAACAGCGTCATGAAACGCTTAGATAAAAACAGCGGGTCGGCGTTGCCGTCATCGCTCTTCTTGGTTTTCTTGGTCTGCTTTGCCTTTTTGATCGCGCTCGGCGCCGAGATCGCGTCACAAAAGTCGTTGGCGATGGAGTTCGCCTCTTTCATGGTATCGCGCTCAGGATCGAACATCCATGTCGCGAGGGTCTTCCAGTCATTGTCGGGCCCGTCGTCGGTCATCGGGCACTCACGAAGCAGCATGTGCTGTTTGTCTCTGAAATAGATCACAGAGTACGCGAGATTTTCCGAGGTGTACAGCGACACCAGCTCGTTCGGATCGGTCGACTGGATCTTGACCTTATTAAAGCCCAGCGGCTTTACGGTTTCTTCTACTTTATCACAAATCGCGTCAAACGCTTCAATCAACATATTATCAGTCCTTTAAACCTTAGTTAGAGTTATTATACTATAAGAAGTTCGATAATGCAAGAACTAATTCCGATAATGTCGCAAGCGAATCGCCCTCGGCACAAATCTCGAATACCGCACGGTACAAGCCGAAGAATAACACTCCGACAAGCTTTTTCATTCCGATTATCCCGAATCCGCTCTTGCAAGACACCAACCTTTGTGCTATTATATATAATGTATATATATGCGCAGTTGCGTTACCCTTGAAAAGAGGTAAGCTATATGAAAGAAAAAGCCATCGGTATCTTTGACTCGGGACTCGGCGGATTGACCGCGGTTCGCGAGATCCAGAAGATCATGCCGAACGAGGATATCATCTATTTCGGCGATACCGGACGCGTCCCCTACGGCAGCAAGAGCAAAGACGCCATCAATAAATACGCCAGGCAGGACGCGCGATTTCTCAAAAAAATGGGCGTCAAGATCATCGTCGCCGCCTGCGGCACAGTCAGCTCGGTCGCGCCCGACTTAAGCGAAGAACTGGGCCTGCCCTACACCGGCGTCGTCAACCCAACCTGCTTTACAGCGGCACAGGTGACAAAAAACGGCAGGATCGGCGTGATCGGCACCGCCGCCACCATCAACTCCCACAGCTACAAGCGCCGCATCCAGGAAAAGCACCCCGAGTTCGAGGTCTACGAAGAGCACTGCCAGCTCTTTGTCTCCTTCGTGGAAAACGGCCTTGTCGATCCCGACGACGAGCTGGTGCGCCTGATGGTCAGCCGCTACATGAAACCGCTCAAAGACAGCGGCGTCGATACCGTGATCTTAGGCTGCACCCACTTTCCCCTGCTCGCCGAAGCTATAGGGAGAGAAATGGGCAGCCATGTCACGCTGATCGACTCGGGCAAGGAAACCGCCATCTACACCAAAATAATTCTTGCCGAACGAGGTCTGCTTCGCGAGAATAACCACCAAGGCTCAGCGCAGTACTATGTCAGCGACACCCCTGCGGACTTCGAAAAATTTGCGGGATTGTTTTTGAAAAACAGCCCCAAAAACCACGTAGAGCACATCAACATCGAGGAATATTGATGGACGAAAGATATATGATTACCGTCATCGGCGAACAGACCGTCGACGGTGAAAAGGACAAGATAGAGGTCATCACCGCGGGCGATATGACCCAAGCGAACGGCAAGGTGCTCATCACCTACCCCGAGTACACCCAGGACACCCCCGCGCAGAAAACCGCCACCACCGTCACCTATGAAAACGGCGTGCTGAGCATCGACCGCCAAGGCGAGATGAGCAGTCATCTGATCCTCGAACAAGGCAAGCGGCACGAATGTCTGTACCAAACGCCGATGGGTCAGATGTTCATCGGCATCTTCACCGACAGCATCCAAGCGAACCTCGACGAACACGGCGGTACAATCGACGCGGCGTACCAGCTTGATTTCAACCGCACCGTTGTCAGCTACAACGAGTTTCATATTTCAATTAAAGAAAATTAACTCAACAAGAGAATACAAAGCAAAGGAAAATACATATGTCAAAAACCAACACCAAAGTAACCGAAAACCTGAGAAAACAGATCGAAGCCGCGGTTCAGTCTGCGATGGACAAGGGCGATTTGCCGCAGGGCGACATTCCGAGATTTGTCATCGAAGAGCCCGCCGATCGTTCCCACGGTGATATCGCCACCAATGTCGCGATGGCAGGTGCGCGCACCTTCCGCATGGCTCCCGTTAAGGCGGCACAGATCATCCTTGATAACATCAATCTTGAAAATTCTCTTATAGAAAAATACGAAATCGCCGGTCCCGGTTTCATCAACTTCTTCCTCTCAAAGCGTTATTTCGCCGAAGTCCTCCGCGAGATTGAGCGCGACGGCGCGCATTACGGCGACAGCGACTACGGTCAGGGCAAGAAGATCATGGTCGAGTTCGTCTCCGCCAACCCCACCGGGCCCATGCACCTGGGCAATGCCAGAGGCGGCGCGCTCGGCGACTGTTTAGCGGCCGTCCTGCAAAAAGCAGGCTACCGGGCATACCGCGAGTTCTATGTCAACGACGCCGGCAACCAGATCGAAAAATTTGCCGCGTCACTCGAGGCGCGTTACATGCAAATTTTTGATGAAACCTTCCCCTTTCCTGAGGACGGCTATCAGGGCGAGGATATCAAAGAACGTGCCGCCCGGTTCAAAGAACAGTACGGCGACAAGTTTGTCAACGCCGATTCCGACAGCCGCAAAAAAGCGCTGGTCGACTTCGCTCTGCCGCTGAATATCAAGCGCATGCAGGATGATATGGCAAAGTACAAAATCCACTTTGACAACTGGTTTATGGAGAGCACCCTCCACGAAAGCGGCGCGGTCAAAGGCGTCGTCGATACCCTGACCGCCAAGGGGTTGACCTATGAGAAGGACGGCGCGATCTGGTACAAGAACAAGGATGTCTGCACCGAGCTCCTGCTCGCTCAGGGCAAAAAGCAGGATTATATTGACAAATTAGAATTAAAAGACGACGTCCTGATCCGCTCCAACGGCAATCCCACATACTTTGCCGCCGACATCGCCTATCACAAAAATAAATTTGACCGCGGCTTTGAGAAGCTTATCAACGTCTGGGGCGCCGATCACCACGGTCACGTCATGCGTCTCAAGGGCGCGATGAACGCCGTCGGCTATCACGGCAACGACCTCGACATCCTCCTGATGCAGCTGGTCAAGCTCGTCCGTGACGGACAAATCGTCACCATGTCGAAACGTACCGGCAAGGCAATCCAGCTCCGCGATCTGCTTGATGAGGTTCCCGTCGACAGCGCGCGTTTCATCTTCAACACCCGTGAAGCCACCACCCAGATGGACTTTGACCTCGATCTTGCCATCCAGCAGGACAGCCAAAACCCCGTCTACTATGTTCAGTACGCTCACGCGCGTATCTGCTCCATCATCCGCAACCTCGCGTCCGAGGGCATCACCGCCCGCGCCTGCACCGATGAAGAGCTCTGCATGCTGGGCGCTCCCGAAGAAATTGAGCTGATCCACCTACTCTCTTCCTTCGACAGCGAGATCGTTGCCGCAGCCCGCGACTGCGATCCCACCAAGATCACCAAGTACGTCACCAACGTTGCGACCTACTTCCACAAGTTCTACAACGCCTGCCGCGTCAAGTGCGACGACGAAGCGCTGATGCAGGCGCGTTTGAACCTGTGCACCGCGACCAAGAACGTTATCAAAATCATTCTGGACATGTTTAATATCACCTGTCCCGAGAGAATGTAACAAGAAAGCGGCATACGTATGAAAGCTAGCTATATTTACTACAAATGCATCCGCGGCATCCTCCACCTTTTCTTTCCCCACGCCGATAATATTTACGAGGAAACGCCTTCCGATGAACCGGCGGTCTTTGTCTGCAACCATTCCGCGATCCGCGGGCCCGTGATAATGACGCTCAACTTTGAGCGCAAACACCAGACATGGACAATCAGCTACGCGATGGACAGCAAGACAGCCGTTAACTACGCCTATCACGATGTGTTTTTCAGCAGGAGTCGAAAAGGCAAAGGGTTCTGGCGTATGCTGTCGCATATCATCGCGAAGCTGCTCCCTCCCCTGCTGATCTATTCTGACACCATCCCCGTCTACCACGACAAAAACATCATCAAAACCTTCAAGCAGAGCGTCAAAGCGCTGACTAACGGCGATGATCTGGTGATTTTTGCCGAGTCACCGAAACGGTATTCCGAATACATCTGCGAGCTCCAGACGGGCTTCATCGACCTTGCGCGTCTTTACTATCGCAAGACCAAAAAAGCGCTCAAGTTCTATCCTGTATATCTGGAGAAAAAGAACGCGGTCATCTCTATCGGCAAGCCGATCACCTATGACCCCGAAGTTCCTCTCGACACCCAGCGTGACGAGATCGCGGCGTATCTGCGCGACAACATCGACCGTCTCGGCAGATCGCTCCCCAAGCACAAACCCGTACCTTTCCTGCCAGAACGCTGGTACGAGGGCTACGCCGAGTACGAGAACGACGTCTACGGCTACTGGCATATGATCGGCAGCGGTGAACGCTGAGCTGCCGCGCTTATCAAAACACTAACACTAGAGGGATCGTCCAAAAGGCGATCCCTCTCTTTTATCACACTGAACTACATTCAAAGGTTTTTCACAAAGTGCGAAAAACAACAAAGCTATGTAATACTTCATCGCAGTCACGATTCAAGTGTCCTCATCATACTCGGTGTTATTCTACATTCACACGCGGCGAATCGACCACGCCGCCGATGTCATCCGCCGATTCGAAGAAATCATCAGAGACTTCGGCTTCTTTTCCGACAACGTCAGGTTCCGTGACCGTTTCTGCCGTATCCTCAACAGACGCACCGACCTCTGCGTCGCTATCCTCCAGCACCTCCGCCTCGGTCTCCCAAGTCTTTCCGACAGTAAAATCATTTTTGATAAACATTTTATACGCACGGTTCGCGATCATCTTCGTTTCCGCCAAATCAAAACCGCCGTTGATGACCGCGCCCACAACGGGGATCATCTTACCGATATTGATCAAACCTTTTTCGCCGAATTTTGTAACCAAGCGGAAGCCGATACGTTGGTTGATCTTGATCAGCACCTTACCGGGGATCTTCTTTACCCCTTCCATCGCCAATTTCTCACCGAACTTCACGCCGAACTTTTTGACGATCTGATTCACCGAAACGCCCGCCAGACACGCGTAGACAAAGGTCTGCACCTCGTCGTCATCCAGATCGTAACCGCCCATGCTTGCCGCGCACGCGATCATGCGCATTTGTACATACAGCACGCTGCTCAGGTTGGCGGGGATCGCGACCGGCAGCGTGATCAATCCGCCGAAACCTGTCATAAAACCCGAGGTGGTACATTTCGCGATCTGCACTGTCAGCATTTTCTTGCACGCGGTTTCCTTATCCCGATACTTCTTCATATACTCCTGCGCGATCTGATCGACCGGCTTGCTTACATACGGGATACCGCTTTTTGTCTTTTCATAAACAGCAGACAGTATTTTATTGATATCTTCACTGGTTATCTTTTTCTTTTCTTTTGCCATTAGCTTTCACCACCTTGACTCAATACTAACATAGAACATCAACAAAATCAACAGCAGGCCGTATTATCTTAAGCATTCATCCTGATTTCGAGCCTTTAGGCGACAAAACGCCCTTCCGCAAAAAGTGAAAGGGCGTTTTTGTTCACAAATCTTATACTCTGTTAACCGGCGCAAAGCCTTTTTTCTGGTCAAAGTTCATATTATTTCTGAACTTTGTCGCCATGTTGGACGGGTCGATATACTCGAAGTTAATCTTGGAAAAAGTGTCGAGATTGAAGTCGACCGAAAAGATCGTTTCACCGCCCAGCATCGTATGCACGACAACATCCTTCACCGGCAGCAGCGCGAACATATCGCGCGCGATTCTCAGCGATACACTGCACACAAAGTCCTGCAGCAGCGTATTGTAACCGCTCTGATTCGAGTTTGCCGCGGCGTCATTCAAAGCTGCGTCGTTGATGACAAACTCCACCTCAATTCTCGACGGATTATCCGTACCGAACTCAAAGTTTGAGCCGTAATCGAGCAAATCATCCAACGGATTTGTATCAAAAATCACCTGCAAATAGGTGTCGATATCTCCTTTGAGAATCGCGGGTGCGGCGTTATGCAGATACGCGAACGTTTCTTCATCATAGTAGAAGTCCTCTGCGCTTTGCGCCTGCATAAGCTTTTTCCAGTCAATCTTCTCGTCACTGTTATTATGGATGGATTTCAGTGTATTTTCGTCGATTTGCACCGAAGAGGACGCGCTGAGCATCTTCGGCGCGGTACTCTTTGATGTTTTCGCAGAAGTCTTTTCCTCAATCGCCTTCGCAGACTTCGTCTTGGAAGCGGCTTTCTCGGCCTTTTTCTTTTTACTGCCCAGCTGTTTTGTCTTAACATATGACACACCCGTACCGGGAATACTCGCCGTACCGGTAACCCTGCCGCTGGTATTGATTGAGCCTCTCAGCCCCGGAACACCCGCGCTCAAGCCCAAACCGCTTTTGCTGATATTCAGGCGTACGCCGGGAAGTAATGAAATCGTCTTTCTGAATCGCAAGCCCATAACCGACCTCCTGAGTGATACAAAAAATTTTGCCTGTACAACTAATATATCACACCACCCACATGATTGCAATAAGATTCTTGATTATATTTCCAAAATCGAACAATAATCAAAATAATAACCAATCATCTCCAACCTCACCCTGCTGTAAAAGAAAAAGGTGTCACGCTGCTGCGCAACACCTTTTTCTGGCGGAGGACAAGAGATTCGCTCAGTTTGCGGTTCCCGAATCAGCCTTCGCTTACGCTCGGCTTCTTCGACCGCTGCACCGTTGTTTTCGTCGCTGCATCGTCCGCAGGACGCGCTCGGTCACAACGCTCACGCCGCGGAACGCGGCTCTCGGCTCAAACACCTTACCCCTGCAATAGTAAAAGCCCATACGCAAACATGCGTATGGGCTTTTACTGGCGGAGGACAAGAGATTCGAACTCTCGCGCCGCGTTAGCGACCTACTCCCTTAGCAGGGGAGCCTCTTCACCACTTGAGTAATCCTCCATGTATGTAAAGTTCATAACTTTATATTCAATTGGCGGAGAGAAAGGGATTCGAACCCTTGGTCCCTTGCGGGATCACTAGTTTTCAAGACTAGCTCCTTAAACCACTCGGACATCTCTCCATGAGCAAGATTTATTGTAGCATGCAAATAAAAAAATGTCAAGTCATTTCCGCCATTTGTCAAAAATAAAGGCGGGCGTCCGTACAGAAGCCCGCCGTCATCTTAACGAAATCTTACTCTCCCGTCGCCCATGAAGAAGAGCGCAAGCGTACCGGGACCGACATGAGAGCCGGTGACAGGCTCATACATGACGGTGAGAATCTCCTTCGGCGGCTTTTTCTTATTGAGCTGCTCCGCGAGATACTCCGCGTCCTCGGCACAGTCGGCATGCGCGATGCCAACCAGCTGTTCTTCAGGGTTCTGCACCAACAGATTGTATCGCTGCACAAGGCTGTCGATCGCCTTTTTTCTGCCGATCACCTTTGCAAAATTGACAATCTCACCATTCTCATTACCCTTGAGAATCGGCTTAACCTGCAGCATATTGCCGATGATCGCCGCCGAACCGGTCAGTCTGCCGGTCTTTTTGAGATACATCAGGTCGTCCACGGTAAACACCTGATACATCGCCGCTTTTTCTTTTTCCAGCCTGTTGTGCACTTCTTTGACCGACATACCGGCGTCGCGGTAATCCGCGGCTTTCAACGCAAAGATTCCCTCGCCCAACGAAGCTCCCAGCGTATCGCAAAGGCAGATTTCCCTGTCGGGGTACTTAGCCTTCAGCTCCTTCGTCGCGATCTCAGAACAGTGGAAAGAGCTGCTGATGCCGGAGGACATGCTGACAAACAGAATATCCTGACCTTGACACAAAAACTTGTCAAAGAAATCCACATAACTCTGAAAATTGATCGCAGAGGTTTTGATATCCGCGCCGAGACGCATTGCCTTATAGAACTTTTCGCCGTCAAAGCCCTCGGTGTCCAGGCAGGAATACTGCTTTTCGCCGATAGAGTAGTAATACGGAATCACATAGATGTCGCGCTCTTTAAGGAGCGAGGTAGGAATGTTAGCAGAAGTGTCAGTGAGAATCGTGAAACTCATGAAAAAATAGCCTCCCAAAATTTAACGGCATACCGCCTGAGAAAAACTCCAACGCAAAACCAAAGCGCACCGGCCTTAAGGATTTCACAAAAACATCAGACGTTAACACTATGCCGAATCACTAATTCTAATCATACTCATTATTTGGCAAAAACTCAATCTACAAAGCCGTTTGGCTCTCTACGCCTGCAAAAGGCCGATTCTCTCTTGGAACAAACAGGTATCTCAGCGGTAGAAAACCCTCTCTACCGTCAGTAGAACCCACTGTTTATGCGGGTTATCAATCCAATCCAACTTGTCATCGTCCCACAGCTTCCAATATTTGTGGGTTGCGAAACAAAACCGCGCTTGCTAAGATAAAGTCGTAGAACGTTCTATATGCCGCTAGTTCCACACTTTATGTCAAACGAAAACGGCAATTCAAAACGCAACCTGAAAAGGGAGGTCACAATGAAACAATTTTACAAATCCATAACCGCAATTATGCTTGTCTGTCTGATCGGCGCTTTCAGCGTCATCGGCGCGTCAGCCGCATGCACAGAAAGGGTGATATATCATGTCGGCAGCAATTGTAACGATAATTCTGATAACAATCCGAGCGACAGTAACCCGGAGAAGAACGGCGGTCTGTACAGTCTCCTGAAACGGTACGGCTGTTCGGACGAACAGTGCAAGAGCCTGTCCGATCTGCTGAAAGCCTGCGGATTCCGCGACAATACTTGCGATGAAAGCTGTGACAACAGCGATAACACTGAGTGCCCCGTATCTCCGACAGAGCCTGCTTCCGATATCACCGATACCGAACCGACAAAGCCTGTTGAAGCGCCTTCCGTACCGGCTGTGCCTTCCGCTCCCACAAGCGAGCCCACCGCACCGGTTCCTGCCGATACGCCGACCGAAACGTCGCAACCCTCTACCCTTTCCGAATATGAGCTGGAGGTCGTCCGCCTGATTAACGATATCCGCCGTCAAAACGGCCTAAAAGAGCTGAAAGTCAATGAAGAGCTCAGCCGCGTTGCACGCATCAAGTCACAGGACATGCATGACAAAGGCTATTTCAGCCACAATTCCCCTACCTACGGCTCGCCGTTTGAGATGATGACCGCCTTCGGCATCCGCTACCGCACCGCAGGCGAGAACATCGCGATGGGCTACCGCACGCCGCAGAGCGTAGTTGACGGCTGGATGAACTCGCCCGGTCACCGCGCCAACATTCTCAGCGCCAATTTTGCTGAAATCGGTATGGGCTACGTTGCAAACGGCAGCTACTGGACGCAGATGTTCATCGGCTGAGCCACAAGAACCACACGCATATTATCAGAAAAAGGTTTTTCACTTCTGTTTTTCCGAGCCGTCGGAGCAATCCGACGGCTTAATTCTATTTCAGAAAAAAGCCGCAACAAAACCTCCTTTGTAATCTTCTATTCACATAATTCTCTAAAAATGTTAACATTTCCGTAACAGTTATTTCCCGTTCCGAATAAAAAGCCTGTTATTATTCTTGTCGGGAATTGTCAAAACTTGTCCCGATGGAGCTTTTTTCTCTAATGAAATTAAAGGTTACAAGCTGTAACCATGTAAAAGCGGGCTGTTTTTTGTGTATCTTGCATATAATTATGAACAGAATTTAAATTCTATTAGCATATTGACAATATTTTACGGAAAATACTTGCCATCAGAATAATTCTTTGCTATAATAATGACAGTTTTGTTACCAAAGTATTCAAAAAACAATTCTCGACAAGTCCTCAAGCGCAGATTTCAAGCCATTCTTTCTATTAATATATCAAGAATTTGACTTGTTACAGCTTACGGATTTCACTACTGGAGGTTTTTATGAAGAAGTTCAAAAAGATTATTTCAATTATTATGGTTGCCGCGGTCATCGCCAGCGTATGCGTGGTAGGTACAGTATCCTCGAGCGCGTCCGGTACAGGCGTCGGTCTCGCGGAGTGGGCGCTGAACGCTTACTACTCTAACTGGAGCTATGTATACGGCGGCGCTACTCCCGGAGCGGTTGACTGTTCCGGTCTGATCTATTCCTACGCAGGCGGTTATCGCGTCGGCGACGCACAGACCTTTAATTCCGATTGGCGCTACTCCCTCGGCAGCAGCATCCCGAACATCCACGGTCTCGGACTGTACCAGCCCGGACACGTCGGCGTCTATGTCGGCAACGGCATGGCGGTAGACGCGCGCGGCGACGAGTACGGCGTTTGCTACGAGAGCGTATGGAGCCATGGCTGGACCCAGTACTTCAAGGTACCGGGCGTCAGCTATCCCGACACCGGTTGGGTAGAATTTGACGGCGACTACTATTATTATGAGGACGGCGAGTATCTTGCTGACACCACCAGAACCATCGACGGCGAAACCTATTATTTCGCGTCTTCCGGTAAGTCATCCTCCACTCCCTCCTCTTCCTCATCCTCCTCTTCGAGCTCATCCGAGTCTTCTGACTCTTCCTCGAGCTCCGAGAGCAGCGGTTCTCTGAAAAAGGGTTCTACCGGTTCTCTGGTAGAAAAGCTCCAGCAGAGACTGCAGGAATTAGGCTACTACAACGGCATTGTTGACGGCGACTTCGGCGAGAACACCGAGAAGGCGTTTAAGCTCTTCCAGGAGACCGCGGGTCTTTATGTCGACGGTATCGCAGGTTCCGACGCTGATGTTCTCTTTGCTGACGACGCCCCCTCCTACAAGCCCGCTTCTGTCGAAGAAGACACGGCTGAGGCTGAGACCGAGAAAGAGCCTGAGCTCACCGCTGAGAAGGAAGATCTCGCCGAGACCGGCGCAATCGCCGAAGAGCCCACCGAAGCGCCTGCTATGCAGTACAGCGTCGGCGATTACAGCGACGATATCCTCAAGATTCAGGAAAGACTGATCGCTTTAGGTTACATGGACGGCACCGCTGACGGCGAGTTCGGTTCCATGACTCAGACCGCGGTATCCGGCTTCCAGACTGCCAACAGCCTGACTGCAACCGGTATCGTAGACCAAGCCACCTATGACAAGCTCTTCTCCGACGACGCCGTCGCCGCTAAGAAAGAAGAAGCTCCTAAGACCGAGGAAGCTGAGGTTAAGGCTGCGGTAACCGCCGAAGCAAACACACCGGCTGTTGCCAACACCTCCAACGCTCCCGCTAAGACCGGTACTGCTCCCAGCACCGAGGTCGAGAAAAAGACTTCCGAGCAGTCATCCAAGAGCGTTGCGGCTGTCACCGACAATGCCCTCTTCAAGCGCGGCGATAACGCTACCAACTTTGAGTTCCTGCTCTGGCTGGGCATCATGATCGTCGTCATGCTGATTACCTTCACCATCGTCTACATGGTCGAGAAGAAAAAGCAGAAAGCGGCGCGTCACGCAAGACGTTACCAGTAATCAACACCCGACAAGCGGTACGAGCAATCGTACCGCTTTTCTTTTTTACCGAACATTTTCCTCTTTCAAATGAACCTATCCCCTCCCCCAACGCTCTAATAGACAGAATTGCAATTCCGACTCTATTGTAAAGGAGCATTTTATGAAAAACAAACTTCAAAGCGCATACAAGCCGACGCCCGAACCCTTTCGTGATTCGGTACGGTCATCCGTCCATGAAGCGACCGCACAAACCATCCCTCAGAAAAGGCGTCTCTCGGGCGCTTGGCGCGTTGTCATCGCGGCGGTTATTCTGATCGCTCTGATCCCCTGTGCCATCTTCGGCGCAAGCAAGCTGTATGAGCTGATTGCAAAGCCCGTCGACAACTACGGCTTGGAGCTCAATATCGAGCGCGAGACCGCCGCCGATTACCCTACATATGTCAAAATGCATGTCGAAATCCCCGAGGGCTTCGCCCCGAACGACCCCAACAATCCAAATAACATGAAATTCTACAGCTTATCCGCCGACGAGCCCTATACCGATGGCTTCTCCTTACGTCCCATGCGGTTTGAATCCGGGATCGCTGAAAGCGAGTTCATCGGTTATGTCGGGAGCTACGAGGAGCTGACCGTCTGCGGTCACGCCGCCTATCGCGTCACAGTGGAAAAGAACGGTGAACCGCTACCTTGGGAACGGCTGTATGTCTACTATGAGGACGTCAACGTTACACTTCTGATCTACTGCAAGGACGTCACTGAGGAACAAATTGAGAGCTTTGTCAGCGGCATCAGCTTTACCGAAGGCACCGCAGATAACTTCACCTATCTTGATACGCCGTATGATGAGCGTCAGAACGCCGACGCCGCCTACAAATACAGCGAGGACAACATCGTCCTTCCTCAAAACACGGTACTGTCGTATCTTGGCTACGACTATGAAGAGGACAGCGGCGAGGATACCCTCCCCTACACTGCACAGATCACCGATATTCGGGTCACCGACAATATCAGCGGTCTGGATACAGCATCCTTCAGCGGGTTGTATCCGCCAGATGAGATCACCGACAGCGACGGCAAGCTGCTGCCCGTTACCGTGACCGTGACCGACTTCGGAGACGGCTTCAAAGAACAAGACAAAGTGGTCGACAGCTATGAAGCAGAGCGCGTACTGGTACTCGCGGATATCACTTATACGAACAACAGCGACAAAGAAATGAGCGTTTATGTGCCCTATTGTCTCAACGTCATGGACGAGGGCGCTGACGGCAAGCTGAAAGAAGCCGGGATTATCGACGAAGAAAAGGATATCCACGCTGACGGCTACTGTGAGAGGGAGATATTTTATCTGTCGCCCCACGGAGAAAATCAGAAAGGCTTCCTCACTGTTCCCGGATTGAAAGCGGGCGAAAGAATGACCGTGACGGTCGGATTCCTCTGCAGCAAAGATATGCTCGATAAAGCCTATCTGATGTTGTACGGTGTCAATGACATTGTCGACCCGAAGCCCGAAACGGATAATCCTTATACCAATTATCTCTTCAAGGTGCAGAACGATGATTGACAACCACAGCTTTGAAATGCTCGTCACCGCTCAGACCGACACCATGTACCGCGTGTCGATGTCAATGCTCAAGAACGAACACGACGCTCAGGACGCGGTGCACGACGCGATCCTCATTGCCTATCAATACAGAAGCAAGCTGCGGCAGGAACAATACTTCGGCACCTGGCTGATACGTATATTAATCAACCGCTGCAACAAAATG
>CACWTM010000029.1 GCA_902763855.1 uncultured Ruminococcus sp.
AAGGTATACCGTTTTTGCAATCGTATGACCTATATCGTTAAACTCGTATTCTGTCTCATCCTCTTCGATTGGCTCATCAAATACTACGGTTATTTCTTTTGTGTGTTTATCGGAAAAGACTGCATCGTCAAGATAGCCCCCAAAGAACACCAACGCAAAGTGTCCCTTATCTACATATTGTTGAAATGAAGCATGTGTTATCAGTCTTATCGAATTGTTAACATAAACATAGACGTAACCATTGGCAAATAAAACTCTAATACTACTTTCCGATGCAGGGTCGTAATAATTATCCGTACTTGTTTCTTGATATTCTTCCGTATATCTTTCAGTAATCTCGTTGTAAAGTTCTGTAGGAGTAGATGCTCTTTCGCCGTTAGAAAAAGCAGTTTTAGCTACAACATCTACCAGTGTATTACGTGCCGTCTTAGAACCCGTTCTGCGAGAAACCGCTGGATACGTCAATCCTGTATATGTATATGTACCTCCGATTACGGCTCCCTGTTCCGTTTTCTTTTCGCCGTAATCAACATACCAGCTTTCGTGATCGGATGTAAAGGCGTCAGCGGGAACCAAAGAATCATTGTAAGCTTTATAATCTTCTGTAAGACGTATCGTTGAAACAGCGTCCGCGTCGGTATCTTCTTTACCGTCATCCCAAAGTGTGGGGTCGGATAAGCCGATCTTTGAGCCGCTGAGGTCGCCGTTTACATATACCGGTTTTTCAGCGCTGAGTATATTCAGATTGTTTAGTGTTCCGTTATACTTGTTGTTTTGGATTACGTCTGCGCCGGAAATATACAGAAGTGATTTTGCATCATAGTATACGCCCGCGCCGCGACCGTCGGAGGTGTTGTCGGTGATGACAGTATCTTTCAAAGAAGTTCTACCGGGGGATTCGTTAGTTAATAAACACAATCCACCACCGTTTTCTTGTGCGGTATTGCCGGTGATCTCGCAATTGCTGATATTAGTTTTTACCCAATAACTGCGAACTGCTATTCCGCCGCCGTTAGCAGCGTTGTTTGTAGAGATCTCCATGTTACTGATGTTGATGGGGATAGTCTCACGGATCGTATTGATGAAGATTGCACCGCCATAGGTTCCTGCTGAATTATGATTCATTTTACCGCCACTCAAAAACAAGCCGGGATTAGAACTCCCGTTCATCCAACTGTAATGTAGTTTTGTAAGCATAGGTTGTATCCAAGCTTCTGCCAATCCAAAGACTAAGGCACCACCACCCTGATCGCACTCACATTGGGTGATTTCTCCGCAGGTCATGGTAAAGCTGGAGTCAGAGTAGCCTAGATTGCTGCCGTGTTCGTTGTTGCTTTGGGTCGAATTGATGACGGCGACACCGCCGCCGCTCGCCATTTTATTATTGTTTGTTGCTGAGCAATGTTTAATTGAGCCGCCGGTCATTGTAAAGTCGGCGCGGCATACAAATACGCCGCCTCCCGCGGTAGTCGGACGCAGATAATCGGTATATGTGTCCGTCTCGTTTTTAACGTAACAATCTTTGATAGTTCCACCGTTCATTGTAAAGCTACCGCCGTTGATGACTCCAACGCCGCCGCCGTAGCACAACGAGCCATTGACGACGCCACAATTTTCAATTGTTCCGCCTTTCATGATGAAGGTACCGCTAAGGACAGAGACTCCGCCGCCGAAGTAAGCACTTGTTTGGTTATCCTTAATGGTTACTCCGTTATTCATCTCACAGCGGGATTCCTTTCCGACGACATATACTACACCGGAATTATCGTTAGTTACACCGCCAATGAGAGTAAGCTCTGATTCTCCGTCGCCGAGAATGAGAGTTGCGCCATTCGCTGCTTGCAGATTTTGTCCTGTGGGGCACTGAAAGCAGTAACCGTTACCGATGATGGTAACTTTCACGCCTTCACCGCTGAAAGAAACACCTGCGCCGTTATTGATATCGGCATCAAGTTCGATGACATATTCGCCTTCACCGCTTTGTTCGATTATTGATTTAGCGGCTTGCATTGTCGGTGTTTCCTCGCTGGATACGTGGAAGATATTAGCTTCATCAACTCCGACTTCCGCCGTGTCAACATCCGCCGCGTTCGCTGTGATCGGGAGCGATGTGATCATCGTGGCGATCATGACGACTGCGAGCAGGATACTCAGACATTTTTTCATCTTCATAGCTTTCCTCCTCAATGAAAAAGTATCAATTGATATACTCGAAAAATACAGAACTGTATTTTTTGAAAATCTACCATTTTTTGTTTTACTAAACTGTTGAAATTTAGTCAAGTTAAATAAGGAAAAAAGTATGGATTTTCACTATATTTCTGTCATATTGTTTGTGCAGATTTCATACAATTGCGGTAAAAGGGGGATTTTTATGTACAAAGACTATTTGAACAGCGATATAAAGCCCGATGAAATCTACGCTCCGCCCCGCACGATCCAAAAGGGTGAAACGCCTTTTCGGGAAGAGTACGAAAGCTATTTGCAGGAGTACCCGGGACGCGGTACCTTAAAGGTGCAGATCAGCGTGGCGCGCGGCGCCTTTCCGCTGAAAAACGTGCTGGTCGACGTGTCCCAGATCTATAACGGCATCCGCTACAGTCTGTATAACGATGTGACCGATATCTCGGGAATCGTGGACAACATGGTGCTGCCCGCACGCAGTACCGAAAGCACGCTGAATTATGAGTCCGCTCAGCTGCCCGAGGCGGAGTATCTGGTGACGATTTTTCATCCCGATTTTCAGGAGATGTCCGACTGCGCTGTCGTGATCCATGACAAGACCGAGACCATCCTGCCGATATCCTTAGTGCCGCTGACAGGAGAGAGAAAAAATGGCTGAGCTGCCGACGATCCCGAGCTACATCACGGTGCACCTCGGCGCGCCGAACAGCAGCGCTGAGAATGTGACCGTGCGGTTTTCGGATTACATCAAGAACGTCGCTTCTTCGGAGATATATCCGAACTGGCCGCCCGCGTCTCTGCGCGCGAATATCCTTGCCCAGATTTCCTACACCCTCAACCGCGTATACACCGAGTACTACCCCAGCCGCGGCTATGACTTCGATATCACCAACGACACGCGCTATGACCATGCCTATACCAAGGACGGCGAGGTCTTTGATACCATCAGCCTGATTGTAGACGAAATCTTCAACAACTACATCCGCCGCGCGGGAACGGTCGAGCCGCTTGCCGCGAAATTCTGCGACGGTAGAATCACGCAGTGCGGCGGTTTGTCCCAGTGGGGTACGGTCGATCTTGCCGAGCAGGGGTATTCGACCTTGGATATTCTCAAGTATTATTACGGCGACGATATCGAGATCGTGGAGAACGCGCCTTTGACCGACAAAACACAGTCGTATCCCGGCGTCGCTTTATCGCGCGGCTCCTTCGGCGACGACGTCCGCACCATCAAAAATGAGCTGAACCGTATCCGCCGCAACTATCCCGCGATCCCCGCCGTCACCTCGGCAACCTCTGTGTATGACGGCGAGACCGAAACGGCGGTAAAAGCCTTTCAGCGTATTTTCAACCTGACCGCCGACGGCGTTGTCGGCAAGGCGACATGGTACAAGATCAAGCAGATTTACGCCGCCGTCAAACGTCTGTCAGAGCTGACCAGCGAGGGCTTGACCATCCCCGAGGTCGAGCGTGTGTTCCGCACCGAGCTGTCCCTCGGCGACAGCGGCGTGGAGGTGGAGGCGCTGCAGTATTATCTGGCGTTTCTCGGCTACTTTTATCCCCAGCTGCCGCCGATCCCGATCAACGGCTTTTTTGACGACATGACGCGTGACGCGGTGTTCACCTTTCAGAACGAATACGGTCTGCCGGTGACGGGCAAGGTCGATCTGTCCACCTACTACACCATCGAGAGAGAATACCGCAACGCGGTAGCCGATTTGCCGCCGAACTACCGAAGCGCGATCGGCGAGCCCTATCCCGGACGGTTTCTGATTGAGGGCGACAGGGGAGAGGAGGTCAGGGTGATCCAGACCTATCTGAGTCGTATCGCGCGTACCGATCCAGCGATCCCCGAGATCGACGTTGACGGTGTTTTCGGACAGCAAACCAAGCGCGCGGTCATCGCCCTGCAGCAGCAGCTCGGCATCGAGCAAAACGGCGCGGTCGGGCCTGTCGAATGGGTCGAGATCATCACCCGCGGCAACGATCTGTAATTTTCACAGCTTGTTGTGTGAGATTCTTCACCGACAGGCTGTTTTCTTAATTCTTTTTTCGACAAAATATGCTATATTTCTCTCATGTAAATATGATGTGTTATCGTTACAGTATAATAATAATAACTATGGATATACGGGGATGAAGATGAGCAAATATTCCGATGATTTCTTTCGAGAATACGAAGAGATCTATTCTGATTCCGAAAGACGAAATGAAAACCGTTCTGCCAACAGGGGTTTTAGCGGCAGAAACGAGTATGACAGAAACCACCGTTCTGCGCATAGAAATTCGATCCGCGGTTCTCAGGGGACGCAGCGTCCGCGCGAGTTTTACGACTATGAAAGCGGTGATAACTATGACAGAAACGATCGCCAGGGCGAGACCTACCGCACCAGAAGCCAAAGAACGGCAAACGCGCCCGCTAACCCTCGCCCGAAAAATCCGCGTCCGACGTCTGCCCGGCAGCAGTACAAGCTGCCGCGTGCCGCGCGCCGCGCGATCATGATCGGCGTGCTGATTGTCTTTGTGGTAGGCTTGCTGTCGGGACTGATCGCGATTGTATCGTCCGCCACGGGCGGTGTGAACGTCGACGAGCTGAAAACAACGCAGGTCGCCGCGCGTCAGGTCGCGCTGTCGTGGGACAAGGCGAAGAAAGCCGAGGGCTACCGCGTGATGCTGTCACAGGGTGACTCCGAGGACTATCACGAGTATCAGTTGATCGATGATCCGGACACCTGTGAGATTACCGTTTCCGATCTCGATCAGGCGACGCGCTACAATTTCAGCGTCACCGCCGTCCGCGGCGGCAAGGATATCGGCAAGCCGGCAAAGCTGCCGACGATCTGGACGAAGCCCGACGCTCCCGAGATCACTAACCTCATGTCGACGAAAAAGGGTGAGATCTACGTCGATTGGAGCGAGAACGACAAAGCCGAGGGGTATATCCTCGAGTACAAAAAGGACGGCGGCGAGTATACCGCCGACGCCACGCTGACCTTTTCTGCGTCCGATGACCGCAAGACGGATATCACGGGGCTGGAAACCGGCGCGACCTATACCGTGCGCATGTCTTCGTACTTTACGCCGCAGGATCAGCTGCGCGGCGATCCCGGCGCGGAGCAGAGCGTGAAGGTCGTCGCGGAGGATACGCCCGCAAAGCCGAAGGCTCCCGATCAAAAGCTCGACGGCGCGATCGACCCGACCAAGCCGATGATCGCCCTGACCTTTGATGACGGGCCGCTGGACGGAGGCTCCGGAGAGAAGATTCTCGATGTTCTGGAACAGCACAACGCGAAGGCAACCTTCTTCATGGTTGGCTGTAACGTTACCGACCGCGCGGCAAATTTGCAGCGCAAGGTCAAGCTGAAGATGGAGCTGGGCAACCATACCTGGAACCATGCTCGCTACGGACAGGAGGTCACGCCCGAGGATATCAGCAAGGCGAGCAACGAAATTTACAGTGTTTGCGGACAGTACCCGACCTGCTTCCGTTCTCCCGGCGGCATGACGACGGGCAGGATCCTGCAGGAGTGCGAGGCGGAGAATATGCCTGCGTACTACTGGTCGATCGACACCCAGGACTGGAGCTCCAAGAACGCCGACGCGGTTTACCATGCCGTTGTCGACAACGTGCAGGACGGCGATATCGTCTTGATGCACGAAATCTACGATTCCACCGCTGACGCGGTAGAGCGGATGGTTCCCGAGCTGATCGACCGCGGCTTCCAGCTGGTCACCTGCCATGACCTTGTGACCGCAAAAGGCGGCGCGGAACCGGTACCCGGCAAGCAGTATTCCAACGCCTTCAACGAGCTGCCGCCCGCCGCTTAAACGATACAGATACATAGAGCGCCGCACCCACGTATATCGGTGCGGCGCGTTGTTATATCGGTCGTTGCGAGGAGCGTACGCGGCGCGGCAATCTCAACGTTATTCCATCAGTCATTGCGAGGAGCGTAAGCGACGCGGCAATCTCAACCGCTCAATATATGAAAAAAGGAACCATCATGAAACATAGATTTGTGAACTTTGTTATTGTTATATTTGCCGTGATTCTCTTCAACACCCCGCACGCTCTTGCACTGGGCAAGCTGCCCGAGCCGAACGATCAGCCGCGGCATGAGACCGCTGTGACACTGTCACAGGCGGGGCAGGAGTATTATGTTGGAAATAATTCTTATAAAGAATTAACAAAGCTGTCGGGTGCGGCAGATATCTCCGACAGCTATCAGGCGATGCAGAACAACCCGCTGTTCTCTCAGCTCCACTCACTGATGGCGGATACCCACCTTCACTACACGACCTATTCCGGTTACGCGAGCAATTCTCTCGCCTACTTCTGGAACCGCACCGATACCGTCAGCGGCGGCGACAGCTATGTGATGTTCTACTCTGATGTATTAGGCAACGCAAACGGCGCGACGCTGAACCGCGAGCATGTCTGGCCGAAGAGCCGCGCGTCGTTCCAAACAAAAAACGGCGGCTCCGACCTGCATCATCTGCGCCCCGCGCTCAGCACGGTCAACTCGGCGAAGAGCGACCATACCTTCGGCGTGATCGGCGGCGTATATACAAGCGGCTATAAAGAGGTCGACGTCGGCGGCGAGGTTTGTTATCGCGTTCACACCGCTGACGATCTCTTTGAGTGCAAGGACGATGTCAAGGGAGACGTCGCGCGGATTCTGCTGTATGTCTATTGCCGATGGGAACAGCCTAATCTGTATTCGAATGTTGCCGCCGACCTGCTTCCCGCGCAGGAAAAGGACAGCACCGACAACGGCAAGAAGGTGATCGAAAGCCTTGATACGCTGCTCAGCTGGTGCGCGAGCGACCCCGTTGATACATGGGAGATGCGGCGCAACGATCTGACCGAAGAGGTGCAGGGTAACCGCAATGTGTTCATCGACTATCCCGAGCTGGCGTGGCGGCTCTTTGACCGCAAAGCGCCTGCGGATATGCCTACACCGTCATCAGGGAGCCGCGCGCGTTTTCTCGGCGACGCTGATACTGACGGCGAGGTGACCGCTTTGGACGTCACCGCGATCCAGCGGCAGATGGTTGACATGACTGTGTCGAGCTATGACGCGCGGCTTTCCGATGTTGACGGCAACGGAGAGACGGAGATTATCGACGCGACTTATATTGCGAGATTTCTCGCAGAAACGGAGATACCGTACCCTGTCGGCGAACCCCTGAGAACGGAATAACGCAAAGATCCCGAAAGAAAAGAAGCGCTCAATATGGCTTCTGAAATGTTGCGGTAACGCACAACAAATGCACACAAGAAAAAGGAACCCGCAAAAAATGTGGGTTCCTTTGCTATTTGGTGGAGACTGCTGGACTTGAACCAGTGACCTCCTGCGTGTGAAGCAGGCGCTCTCACCAGCTGAGCTAAGCCTCCGTCTGTTTTGACTCTCCTATTTTACCCCTTTCCGTTTGCGGTGTCAAGTAGGAGAAAGAAAAAACCCTTTTTTCTCTAAATTGCTTGCGATTTCAGAATATACGTTCTATAATAGTATCAGCAATTCTTCGGAGTATTCTATGAAACGTTTGATCTTTCATGTGGACGTCAACAGCGCCTTTCTCTCTTGGGAGGCGGCAAGACGCGTCAGACGCGGCGAGCCTGATCTGCGGCTGATCCCCTCGTGTATCGGCGGCAGTCCCGAATCGCGCAGAGGCGTTGTGCTGGCAAAGTCCATCCCCGCGAAACAATTTGATATCAAAACAGGCGAGCCGGTCGCGTTTGCTCTGCGCAAATGTCCGTCGCTGACGGTCGCGCCGCCCGACTTCAAGCTCTACTCCGCCTGCTCTAAGGCGTTCAAGGATATCTGTCGCTCCTACGCGCCGGTGGTGGAGGAGTTTTCCATCGACGAGTGCTTTCTTGATTTTACGGGTACACAGCATATCTATCCCGATCCGATCGCCCTCGCCCATGAGATCAAGGACAGGATTCGCGGCGAGTTGGGCTTTACCGTCAACGTCGGTATAGGAGAGAGCAAGCTCTGCGCGAAGATGGCGAGCGATTTTGAAAAGCCCGACAGGGTGCATACGCTGTTTGACGCCGAAATACCCGAGAAGATGTGGAAGCTCCCCGTGCGCGATCTGTTGTTTGTCGGCGGTTCGACGACCAGGAAGCTCAACGAGGTTGGTATCCGCACGATAGGCGAACTGGCAAAAGCGGATTTAAATTTCTTAAAAGGAATTATCGGTAACAAGAACAGTTTGCAGGCGCACAACTACGCGAACGGTATCGACCCCTCTCCCGTTCGCGCTCAGCCCGAAGAGCCAAAGGGCTACAGCAACTCTGTCACTCTCGAAGACGACGTGCGCGATCTCGAGACCGCCAACGCGATCCTTCTGGCGTTGTCCGACAGCGTTACGCGCCATATGCGCCGCGATGGGGCAAAGGCGTTCAACGTCGGCGTGACCATCCGATATCTCGATTTCAAGAATCGCTCCCATCAGCGTCAGCTCAGCGCGGCGATCGACACGACTAACGCGGTATACGAGACGGCAAAGCAGCTGCTGGCGGAGCTGTGGAAGGATCGCCGTCCCCTGCGGCTGATGGGCATCTCGCTGACCAACCTGACGAAAGAAGCAGCAGCAGGCGTTCAGCTCTCGCTGTTCGGCGAAGAAGAACGGCTTGACGACAAGCGCGACGAAGCGCTTGACAAAACCGTTGACGCCCTGCGCGGTAAATTCGGCTCAGCCATCGTCCGTCGGGGAACCGTGATGAAAACGGGGCTGAACGTCGCACGCAAGTTCAACGGAGAATCCGACTTAAACAAAAATCATTAAAAGCAGAAGTTCGCAAATCAGCCGCGGACTTCTTTCTTTTTTTATACTAAGTAGCAATAAAAAGCTTTAAAAAGATATTAGCGGAGAATTTCGCAGAACAAGGCGGAGGGCGCAGGCAGGCTGGCGCCTGTCAAGACTGACAACGCAGTTATGCGGAATTATCCGCAATAGATATTAAAGTGTTTTATTGCTACTTAGTATTAAATGAGCAAACTTGCGCAATCGGTCGAAAAACCGCTTGTACATTGTATCTAAAATATAAAAATTATTTTAATTACTATTCACAAATCGGATATTTGATGACAGAAAATGATTAAATTTGCTTGACTTTGACTGTTTAAATGGTATAATTCTATCAAGAGGTGAGTTTCATGTTGACCGAAGAAAGGTATCAACTGATTTTACAGCTTCTGAGCGAGAGAAACGCCGTTACCGTAGCGGAGTTATCGGAGCGTTTGCATATCTCCGAGTCGACTATTCGGCGCGATCTGAACGCGTTGGCGGAGATGGGAAAGCTGAATAAGGTTTTCGGCGGCGCCACCGCGCTGACCCAAAGCTCCGGCATCTTTGAGACAGACGTTGCCAACCGTACCTTGACGATGAACGAGGAGAAAACCGCGATCGCCCGGTATGCCGCCACACTGATCCATGGCGACGATTTTGTCTATATCGACGCCGGTACGACGACCTCGCGGCTGATCGACTTCATCGAGAACCGCCGCGCGACCTATGTGACCAACGGCATCATCCACGGACAGAAGCTGATCCAAAAACGGCTCAACGCCCATATCATCGGCGGCAAGCTGAAGCCGCTGACCGAGGCGGTTGTCGGTACCTCCGCCGTCAAGAGCCTTTTCGGTCTGAATTTTACCAAAGCCTTTATGGGTACGAACGGCATCGACCCTGACGCGGGCTTTACAACCCCCGATATCGAAGAAGCCCACATCAAGGAGACCGCCGTTCAAAGCAGCTATATGACCTTTGTCTTAGCGGATCACACCAAATTCCGCAAGGTCTGCGCCGCAACCTTTGCACCGTTAAAAGTCGGCTGCATCATTACCGATGCGTGCCCGGATAACAAATATAGTGAGAAAACCATCGTCAAGGAGGTAAAGAAATGATTTATACCGTGACACTGAGCCCTTCCATCGACTATGTCGTGCGCATGACCAACATGCGCTCCAACGTGACCAACCGTACCGACAGCGAGGAGTTTTACTACGGCGGTAAGGGTATCAACGTTTCTCAGGTGCTCGCTGAGCTTGACCTCGACAGTACCGCTCTCGGCTTTATCGCAGGCTTTACGGGCGAAGCGATCGAGAACGGTATTAAGAACAGCCGTATCCGTACCGAGTTCATCCGCTTGAAAGAGGGCTTTACGCGTATCAATGTCAAGATCAAGTCCGGCGGTGAGACCGAGATCAACGGTCAAGGTCCCGATATCCCGGCAGAGGCTCTGGAAGAGCTGATGAAGAAGCTCGACCGTATTCAGGACGGCGATACGCTGGTTCTCGCGGGCAGCATCCCCAAGACCTGCCCCGACGATATCTATGAGAGAATGCTCGACCGCGTCAAGGACAAAAAGATCATGATTGTCGTCGACGCGACCAAGAAGCTGCTGGTCAACTCCCTCAGCGCGCATCCCTTCCTCATCAAGCCCAACCGCATGGAGCTTGCCGAGATCTTCCACGCAGAGGTCGAGAACGATCAGGATTGTGAGAAGTACGCGAAGAAGCTGCAGGAGATGGGCGCGCGCAACGTGCTGGTATCTCTGGGACGCAAGGGCGCGATGCTCATCGATGAAAACGGCGAGAAGCACACCTGCGGCGTTTTAAAGCAGCCTGTCCTCAACACTGTCGGCGCGGGCGATTCGATGGTAGCCGGCTTTGTAGCGGGTTATCACAAGACCGGCGACTACGGCTATGCCTTAAAGCTCGGCTCCGCCTGCGGCAACGCGACCTCCTTCCTCCCGGGTCTTGCGACCAAGGCGAAGATCGACGAGGTATTCGCTCTGTTATAATGGCTTTTGTGCCGGTTTGCACGAGTAAAAAAACCGGTGTGAAATAGTAATGAGTAAATACAGAAAATAAATCGAAAGGAGAGTATTTATGCGTATTACTGATTTGCTGAAAGCCGACGGCATCCGGCTGGGTGCTAAGGTTTCAACAAAAAGCGACGCGATCGACTGTTTGGTTAAGCTGCACGAAAAGTGCGGCAACCTCAAGGACGTAGCCGCTTACAAGGATGGTATCCTCAAGCGTGAACAGATGGGCACAACCGCCATCGGTATGGAGGTCGCGATCCCTCACGCTAAGAGTGAGGCTGTCAAGGCTCCTGCTCTGACCGCAATCACGGTTCCCGACGGCGTAGACTACGAGTCCCCCGACGGAGCCCCCTGCAAGCTGATCTTCATGATCGCCGCAACCATGGACGGCGACGTTCATCTGGAGGTTCTTGCAAGACTGATGCAGATGCTCATGCACGAGGACTTCACCGCTAAGCTCAAGGCGGCAAAGACCCCGAAAGAGTTCCTCGCCATCATCGACAAGCAGGAAGCGGCTCAGTTCCCCGAGGAAGCTGCCGCTGCTCCCGCCGCGAAGAAGGACGGCTATCAGGTTCTCGCCGTCACCGCCTGCCCGACCGGTATCGCCCATACCTACATGGCTGCGGAGGCTCTGCAGAAGGCAGGCAAGGAGATGGGTATCTCCGTCAAGGTTGAGACCAACGGCTCCGGCGGCGCCAAGAACGTTTTGACCGCTGCCGAGATCGCCGCCTGCGACGGCATCATCATCGCCGCTGACAAGAGCGTTGAGACCGCTCGCTTTGACGGCAAGCCCGTTTACTCCACCAAGGTTGCCGACGGCATCCATAAGCCGCAGGAACTGATTAACAAGATAGTCAACAAAGAAGTTCCCGTATTCCACAGTGACAAGAAGGCAACGGCCGGCTCTGACGCGGGCGGAAACGAGAGCTTCGGCAGAAAGCTCTACAAGCACCTGATGAACGGTGTATCCCATATGCTCCCGTTCGTTGTCGCAGGCGGTATCTTTATCGCTCTGGCGTTCCTGATCGACGCCCTCTCCGGCGCTCCCCAGGACGGAAACTTCGGTTCCGCTACTCCTGTCGCGGCATGGTTCAAGACCATCGGCGGCGTAGCGTTCAACTTCATGCTCCCGATCCTCGCGGGCTTCATCGCGATGTCTATCGCTGACCGTCCCGGTCTGCTCGTTGGTTTTGTCGGCGGCGCTCTGGCTGCTTCCGGCGCGACCTTCGCTTCTCCCGGCGGCACAAGCGATTCCGTCTCCGGTTTCCTTGGCGCCCTGCTCGCAGGCTTTATCGCCGGCTGGCTGTTAAAGATGCTCGAAAAGGCATGCGACCATCTTCCGCGTGCACTTGAAGGTATCAAGCCCGTTTTGATCTATCCGCTTGCGGGTCTTGGTATCGTCGGCGTTATGATGTGCGCTGTTAACCCGATCATGGGTGTTATCAACACCGGTCTGACCAACGGCGTTTCCGCTATGGCTCAGAATCCCGCTCTGATCGTTCCGCTGTGCGCTCTGCTCGCGGGCATGATGGCGATCGACATGGGCGGCCCCTTCAACAAGGCTGCTTACGTCACCGCTGCAGGTCTCTTAAGCACCGGCGTGATGGGCGAGAACGAAGGTCCCTTCCTTATCATGGCTGCTGTTATGATCGGCGGTATGGTACCTCCCATCGCGATCGCTCTGTCCACCACTATCTTCAGAAACAGATGGACTGATGAAGAGAGAAAGAACGGCCCCGTCAACTTTGTCATGGGTCTGTCCTTCATCACCGAGGGCGCGATCCCTTACGCCGCGGGTCATCCGCTGCAGGTCATCCCGTCCTGTGTTGTCGGCTCCGCTGTCGCAGGCGCTCTGTCCGCTCTGTTCGGCTGTACCCTGATGGCTCCTCACGGCGGTATCTTCGTACTGCCCACCATCGGCAGTCCGCTGATGTACTTCTTAGCGCTGGTGATCGGCTCTGTTGTCGGTATGCTGATGCTTGCTATCCTTAAAAGACCCATCAAAAAAGAAGCTTGATATAGAAACCGAGGAGGGGAGACTCCCTCCCCTCCAGTACCATAAAAGGAGAGATGTACCATGGTATCAAAGAAAGTCACTATCGTAAACGCGCAGGGTTTCCACATGCGCCCCGCTAACGTATTTGCCGCCGCTATGATGAAGCATCAGTGCGACGTTACCCTCAAGGTTAACGGCAAGGACGTCAACGCGAAGAGCCTGATGAACATCATCGCTGCCTGCATCAAGTGCGGCAACGAGGTTGAGGTAGTCTGCAACGGCGCCGACGAAGAGGCTGCGCTGGCTGAAGCGGTCGAGATGATCGAGAGCGGCTTCGGCGAATAAGCTATGACACACTGCCATCGCGGGGCGTGTACAAAACGCCTTGCGGTGGCTGTTCCATTATTGCATAGAGGTGATATATATGATGAAAGGTTTAGGCGCTTCCGAGGGTTACGGTATCGGCAGAGTGATGCTGATCGTTGACCAGAAGCTGGAGTATGTAGCCAAGGAGATCGCCGACGTTGACGCGGAGATCGAGCGTTTTCACGGCGCGATCGATCAGTTCACCGCCAACACGCTGGCACAGGCCGACGCGGTGCGCAAGTCGACCGGCGACAAGGAAGCGGAGATTCTGGAGGGACACATCGCCATCATCAGCGACCCCTTCATGAAAGGCGAAATCGAAAATCTGATTAAAGCTCACCAGTGCGCCGAGGCGTCGGTAGAGCAGATTTGTCAGATGTTTATTGATATGTTCACGGCGACAGGCGACGATCTGACAATGCAGCGCGCGGCTGACGTCAAGGATATCCGCGACAGCCTGCTGTCGATCCTGCTCGGCGTGCAGGAGGTCAAGATCAGCGATGCGCCCGCCGGTACCGTTCTGGTTGTCAAGGAGCTGACGCCCTCGATGACCGCCGGCATCAAGAAAGAGAACATCGTCGGTATCGTGACCGAGACCGGTTCCCAGACCTCCCACTCCGCGATCTTGGCGCGCGCGATGGAGATCCCTGCGGTACTCAGCGTACCGAACGCGCTGTCCCAGCTCAGCTCCGGCGAGCAGATCATTGTCGACGGCTTTACCGGCGACGTTGTCACCGCTCCGAGCGAAGCTGAGATCACCGAGTATTCCGCAAAGCGCGACACCTATCTCAGAGAAAAGCGCGAGCTGGAGCTCTATCGCGGCAAGCCCACCGTCTCCGCTTCGGGCGAAGAATACGAGCTGTGCTGCAACATCGGTACCCCCAAGGACGCCGTCAAGGCGATGGAAAAGGACGGCGAGGGCGTCGGACTGTTCCGTACCGAGTTCCTGTTTATGGACCGTACCTCTCTGCCCACCGAGGATGAGCAGTTTGAGGCGTACAAGACTGCCGCTGTCGTACTCAAGGGCAAACCCCTCATCATCCGCACGCTGGATATCGGCGGCGACAAAGAGATCCCGTATCTGGGTCTTGAGAAGGAAGAGAACCCCTTCATGGGCTTCCGCGCGATCCGCTACTGTTTAAAGAACCGCGAGATGTTCAAGTCGCAGATCAAGGCGATCCTGCGCGCGTCCGCGTTCGGCGACGTCCGCATCATGTTCCCGCTGATTACGGCAGTTGAGGAGCTCAGAGCCGGCAAGGAGCTGGTAGAAGAAGCCAAGTCCGACCTGCGTTCTTCCGGGATCGACTTCAACGAGAATATCCCCGTCGGCGTGATGACCGAGACCTCCGCTTCCGGTGTGATCGCCGATCTTCTGGCGAAGGAAGCCGATTTCTTCTCGATCGGCACCAACGACCTGACCGGCTACACGATGGCATGCGACCGCGGCAATTCCAACGTCGGTTATCTGTATTCTCCGTTCCAGCCTTCCGTTCTCCGTCTGATTAAGAGCATTATTGAGAACGGCGTCAAGGCAGGTATCCCTGTCGGCATGTGCGGTGAAGCCGCCGCCAATCCGATGATGATCCCGCTTTTGATGAGTTTCGGCCTGACCGAGTTCTCCGTTTCCGCGGTATCGGTACTGAAGGTTCGCAAAAACATCGCCAAGTGGACAAAAGAAGAGGCGGACGAGGTCGCTTCAAAGGTCATGGCGATGGCCACCGAAAAAGAAATCACAGAGTATCTGGCAGCTGTTATCTAACGGCTTTTCAAGGGCGCAGGGGACATCCTGCGCCCTTATGCGTTCAAGATGATCTACTGACGCGAAATTATTTTTTGCACAAAAAACAAGTGATATATTTGTTGAAATCTTCTAAACTAACCATGGACTTTATTGCCCGGATGGAGTATACTGAAACTGTCAATAATCCTATTCAAGAGGTTGATATATATGGCTGAAAATTACTATAAAGAAGTGTTGAAGCAGGGGCTCAAAGAGGTACAGAACGCTAAGGCAAGCGGTAAATCCGCGGTGCTCCCCGCACTCGACGATATCATCCCCGCCGACAAGTCGACGACGGTGGTAAACCTCGGCCTGGTGCCGATCCCGATCAAGCAGATTGTCGGTACCAAAACCAGCGGCCGTTCCTCCTCGTTCGCACCGAACTTCATGCCGATCCTGGAGGAAAACTCCGAGTTCGCCGTCAAGTGGAAGCACCTGTGTGAAGCTCACCTGACCGAGGGTATCCACGATCCGATCAAGGCGTTTGAGTATATGAACCGCTTCTATGTCCTCGAGGGCAACAAGCGCGTCAGCGTGCTGAAGTTTTTCGGCGCCGATACCATCGAGGGCGTTGTCACCCGTATCATGCCCGAGCGCGACGGCAGCGATGAGGTCGAGCTTTACTATGAATTTGTCGCGTTTTACAAATACAGCAAGATCAATTTTGTCGAATTTTCTAAGCGCGGCTGTTATACAGAACTGCTCAATCTGCTGGGCAAGGAGCTGGACGAGGAGTGGTCTGTCGACGACCAGCGCACCTTTGCGGCGGCATATCACAAATTTGAGAAGGCGTATCTGCAGAGTGGCGGCGATAAGCTCCGTTCCACCACCATCGGCGACGCGATGCTCAGCTATCTGCGTCTCTATCACTACGACGAGCTGGTCGTATCCGATCCCGCCGACATCAAGAGCAATCTGAAAAAGATGTGGGAGGACGTTGCGTTAAGGGAAGAGGAAGAGCCCATCGAGCTGAAAACCGATCCGCCCGAAGAGACCAAAGCCCCTCTGCAGGGGCTGATCTCCCGCGTTCTGCCGCAGTCCGAGCCGGATGTTTTGCAGGTGGCTTTTATCTATGACGGCGCTCCGACAAAATCCGGCTGGGTGCATGAGCATGAGGAAGGGCGCACCTATGTGCAGAAGGTCTTTGAGGACAAGATCGATACCGTCGCGTACTCCAACGCGCTTGACTCAGATCCTTACGAGGTGATCGTCCACGCGATCGAAGACGGCTGTACCGTCATCTTCACCACCTCGCCGCGTCTGATTCAGGCGAGCGTCAAAGCGGCTGTCGATTATCCCGACGTGCTGATTTTTAATTGCTCTTTGAACCTCAGCTCGCGGTATATCCTGACCTACTACGCGCGTATCTACGAGACCAAGTTCATCCTCGGCGCGGTGGCGGGATCGTTGTCCGACAGCGGCAAGCTGGGCTATGTCTGCGACTATCCGATCTACGGTCAGATCGCCGGCATCAACGCCTTTGCGCTGGGCGCTCTGCTGACCAATCCGCGCGCCCACGTCTACCTCGAGTGGTCGTCCGTCAAGGGCGCCGACGAAGCCGCGAAAGCGCTTGCGGAGAAGGATATCCATTATATTTCGTCACAGGATACCTCCAAGTTCCTCGAGGATGACCGCGACACCTACGGCCTTTCCTATGTCAAGGGCGACGTGCGTCAGGTGCTGGTCAACTCCGTCTGGTGCTGGGGCAAGTACTATGAAGAGATCCTCAACCGTATTTTTGATAAATCCCTGCAAGCAGAGTACAACAGCAGCGACAAGGCGCTCAACTACTACTGGGGCATGTCCACCGGCGTGGTCGACGTCTGGTGCGCCGAAAATCTGCAAACCCCGACCCGCCGTCTGGTCGATTTTCTCAAAGAAAGCATCAAGCAAAATATCTGTATCCCGTTCTTGACCCCGCTGACAACCCAGTCCGGCGAGGTGATCGGTGAGGACAGCAAGTCGCTGACCCTCGAGCAGATTATCAACATGGACTATCTGGTTGACAACGTCATCGGCGAAATCCCGAAGTACGACGATTTAAGCCCCATGGGCAAAGCAACCGTCGATACCGCCGGTATCGAAAAGTCACAGAACGATATCGTCAAGGAAGAAGTAAAGAAGGTCGGTGAAGAAAAGTGAGGATCTTAGCGGTCGCGGATGAAGAGTCAAAATCGCTCTATGACTATTACCGTCCCGGCAAGCTCAGCGGCTTTGACCTGATTATCGGCTGCGGAGATCTCAGCGTAGAATATCTTGAGTTTTTGGTGACGATGGCGGACTGCCCGCTGGTGTACATCCACGGAAATCACGACGAGGTGCACAAGCGCGTCCCGACAGGCTGTATCTGTGCCGATGACAAGATCGTCACGGTAGGCGGCCTGCGCATTTTGGGACTCGGCGGCTCTTACAAATACCGCGACGGTAAATACATGTACACCGAACAGCAGATGCAGAACCGTATCCGCCGATGCTGGTTTTCGCTCAAAAAGCACAAGGGAATTGATATCCTTTTGACCCATGCTCCCGCGCGGCATCTCAACGACATGGAGACGATTCCGCACAGGGGCTTTGAGTGCTTCAACACCCTGCTGGACAAGTATGAGCCGAAGCTGTTTGTCCACGGTCACGTTCACCGTTCCTACAATCACAAGCTGCCGCAGGTATGCACGCGCGGCAACACGACCGTCGTTAACGCCTATGATTACTGCGTGATCGAGCTTGACGAGTCATAACCATAAAAGCAAACCACCCGTTTCACAGAGAATCGGGTGGTTTTTATTAAGGATTAGTATCAGTAGATGATCGTTTGACAAAGCTCTTTTTCCTGCATGGGATAAAACCCCGCGCAGACCGACGCCGTTCGCTGACCGTTCGTGACCGTCAGCAAGACCGCATAGCCCTTCATCGGCTCAATCTCGGTACCCAGCCTGCACCGCGTAAGCTTCGACCTCGCTTTGGCGGCTTCCACAACCGCGCCGTTGCGGATCAAAAACAGTTCGTAGGCGGATTGGACGCCGCGTGAAAGCGTCCATGCGATCTCGAGCCGATCCGAAATATCTTTTTTGACAGACAATTGTATGATCTTCAAGTTCTCACCCTCTGTACCGGTATGATTCCATCATAGCGTATACCGCATGCGAAATATGTTGAAGAATGGGGGATAGGGCAAAAAGGAAGCTCATATGGTTACAATCTTATCATAAAGACTGAAATGCGCAGAAGAATATGCTAAAATAAAAATGGGCGCATTGTAAAATGAAGTTGCAACAATAAAATAAATAGTCCATAGGGACGATTCTGTAGTAGAATTGAGTTTGCGCTCACCAATTCGAAAGGAATCA
>CACWTM010000030.1 GCA_902763855.1 uncultured Ruminococcus sp.
CCACCCCGATCTGCACATTGTAGGCCGGTAAAAGCTGATCGTTTCCCATGTAGTCGCGCTTCATCCGCATGAAAGTCGCTGAGTGATCTGTTTTGGAATAGCTGTTTCTGTCTTCTCCGCAAATCTCGAGCTTCTGCACATATTCGCTGAGCTTATTCCGGTATTCGACGAGCTTTTCATAGTTTTTCTGCTCCACAGTCTTTCGATGTCCTGTTCCATGAACAAAGTTGCTTTCATCTATATTTCTCAGAGTCTTGTAGCTTGACAAAACCTCATCCAGATACTCGGGAGCATATTCGGTATTGGTTTGTATCTCTACTCCGTCATAGGATAATTCAGCGTTCATTTCCTCAAACAGAGCTGTTATTTTTGTGAAAAGCTTGTACCGTGATTTCTCAGTCGATTTCTTCCATACCCATGTGTATTTGTTGGCGTTCGCTTCAAACTTCGAGCCGTCTATATACAGATGATTTAAGTCTACATTGTCTTTCTTGATGATGTACTTGTTGATTGCCTTGAAGATATCCTCTACGCTTTCCGAAAGACAGTCATTGATGAAATTGCCAAAGGTATGATAGCTCGGCGTTTCATATTCCATCAGGTACATATATCTGATATTTACCTTACATTCATCTTCGAGTTCTCTCAGGGAGATGTATCCCTTGTCCATAAAACCAAACAAGATCGTTTTTAGCATATTGACCGGATTATATCCCTTGCGTCCAACTGTGTATGTTGCGACTTTGAGATACTTTGTTATTTCAATCTCCTCCATGATGTGGTCAAATGCGATTACCGGATCAGATATTTTTAAATAATCTGAAATAAATACTGGAAATCTTCCTTGTTTTACGCTATACTTAGTTGTGGTTTTCTTTTTCACAAATTGATTATACCACAAAAGGGCACATAACCGCTATCTCTTTCGGTTATGTGCCCTTTTGTTTTTACGGGTCTGTTTTTTCACAGCCCCTTCTTTTTTTCTTGCAAAAAATCTCTTCTCATTCTCGCTCTTCTCCATTCGTGTGCAGTTGATGTGCAGGCTTGCACATCAACTGCACACATATTAAGAATATAAAACAAATTAAGAATTGACTTTATTTTTTTCTTTATATTTTTCTTTTTCATTATCCTTGTCTCTTTCTTTACCCTTATCTTGGTGCTTTTTGTGACAATTGTGGTCGGTTGTGAGAAAGAGAGCGAAGCACAGCCGGGAAACACAAGGACAAGAAATCGCGCTACGCGCGCATTTCGCATCGCCATCGCTCGTTGCTGCGCAGCAGCAAACTGAGCGGGCATTTCAATCCTTTTTACCTTATAGGGAACGAGCAGTGGTAAAAAAAGAGCCGACAGTCGCCTGTCAGCTCGATTTTTGCTATAGATCAAATTACTTGTTAACTGCGTCCTTGAAAGCCTTGCCTGCCTTGAAAGCGGGAACCTTGGAAGCAGGGATCTCGATCTTGGCGTTAGTTCTGGGATCAACGCCGGTACGAGCGTTTCTCTCTCTTCTCTCGAAAGTACCGAAACCAACGATCTGGATCTTATCACCGGCAGCGATGGTATCTACGATGGTGTCAAAGGTAGCGGCTACAGCAGCCTCAGCGTCCTTCTTGGAAATAGCAGCCTTCTCAGCTACAACTGCGATGAGTTCTGACTTTTTCATTTTAGTTTCCTCCAAATAATTTTTTTGCGGTTAAGGTATACCGCATTTTTCTAAATTTATTTAACTTCTTCCCATAGGGAATCCATTAGCGAATCGGGGGCGGTACGCATGTCGATACCGCGGTCTTTCGCAAGCTCCTCAACCTTGCGAAAGCGGAGCGCGAACTTGTCTGTCGAGCGGTAGAGCGCCTGCTCCGCGTCCACTCCGGTCAGACGGGCGAGGTTGACGACGGAGAACAAGAGGTCTCCGAGCTCCTCTTCGGTCTTAGCCTTGTCGCCGCTTTGTACCGCTTCAAACAGCTCGCACTGTTCTTCGGGGATCTTCGCGGCGGCTTCTTCGGCAGAGCGAAAGTCCATGCCGGACTTTGCGGAGCGCTTCTGCACCTTTTGGGCGCGCATGAGCGCCGGCAGAGAACGCGCTACGTCGTCGACCGAGTCGGCGCAGCTTTTCTGGGACTTGGTCTGCATCTTGATGGCGTCCCAGTTTTTGAGGACTTCTTCGGGGGTATCGGCTTCGATATTCCCGAACACATGGGGATGGCGGATAATCAGCTTCTGACAAACCTCGTTGCAGACGTCGTCAAAGCTAAAGGTACCCTTTTCCTCCTCCATGATAGAGTGGAAAATCACCTGCATCAGCACGTCGCCGAGTTCTTCGCGCAGGAGCGGTACATCGCCCTTGTCGATCGCCTCGACCGCCTCATAGGTTTCTTCAATAAAGTTCTGGCGGATGCTCTCATGGGTCTGTACCCTGTCCCAGGGACAGCCGTCGGGAGCGCGCAGGATATGCATGATCTTTATCAGATCATTGATATTGTATACATCCTTGAACTGAAAATCCATAAACTCTCCAAAAATGCGGCAAATAAGCCGTTTACGATACTATATTACCCTAAGAGGTGTAGTTTTGCAAGAATTGTTACAAGATTTTTACCTTTTGGCAGCATCATCAATTCGGTCTCGGTAAAGGTGCGTAAAATCACCAGCGTAAAGAAGTAGACAATCGCCGCACAGAAAACCGCGAGAATGGTAGAGATTGTGCTGCCGACAAAATGGTTGATGAGCCTGTAGCTGAAATACGCCGTCAGCGCGCACAGGGCGGCTGAGATCAGCGGTTTGAGCATACAGTTGACAAGGTTCGGCATGACCTTGGCGCGTCGGATGAGGATATACATACCGACCACGCAGACGTAGGTGAACGCGACCAGCGAGCCGACAGCCGCGCCGGTGATGTTCAGGTTGACGTTGCTGACAAACAGGTAGTTGGTGGCGATCTTGATAATCATCGCCGTGGCGGTCAGGATCAGCGGGGTCGATATCCTGCCGACGCCCTGCAGCATGGAGCAGATCGGGGTGGAGGTGGCGACCACGATACACGACAGACCCATCACGCGCAGAACGTGGGAGCCGATATAGGCGGAGTAGCCTTTATACAAAAGAGAGATGACGGGATACGGGATCGCGAACAGTCCCAGACCCATCGGAAGCGTGAAGAGCATGGTCAGCTTCAAGACCGTTTCGATACTCTTTTTGAGCTCTTGCTTATCGCCCTTGGCGTAGGCGGTGGTAACGTTCGGCAGCGCGGAGGTTCCGAACGCCTGGGTGATCGAGGTGACCAGCTGCATGATGGTCAGCGCGTAGCTGAACGCGCCCATCAGGTAGGTATGGACGGTGATGGGGTTGGTCGCTGTGGGGTTAACGGGCAGCATGGACTCGATCTGGGAGGCGTCAAACTGGGCAAGCAGTCCCTCGCGGTTGACGGTGGCGGTATGGTAGAGGACGTTTTGCACCACCAGCGTGTCGATCGAACCCGAAAGGTTCAGCACGATCGCGGAAAGTCCGATCGGGATCGCGGTCTTGAGCAAAAGGTTGAACGTCTCGCGGCGGGTACGCGCGTCGACGGAGTTTTCGAGATACTCGGAGGGTACGCTGAACTTATGCTTGATGTAATAGATACGCAAAAACAGAAACGCGATCAAAGAACCGAGCGTGATACCGGCGATCGCGGACGCGACCGAATAGGCGAGCAGGGTGTACATCGCGTCGTACTCGGTATCGAAATTCTGTCCGAAAACGGTACCGGAAGCGGCAAACTCGTTCATGCCGATGGTCATGACGAGGTAGGCGAAGGTCAGTCCGAGAAAGACCTTTCCCAATGCCTCCAGCACCTCGCTGACGGCGGTCGGGAACATATTGCGCTGTCCCTCATAGTAGCCGCGGTAGATCGCGACCAGACAGCCGATGAAGATCGACGGCGCGAGAGTCATCATCGAATAGATGGAATAGGGCGACTTGATGATCTGGACATAGACAAAGCTGATACCGACCATCAGTCCGAAGCATACCGCGCCCATGCCGATAAAGAAAGGCTTAGAGGTCTTGTGGATGACCGCGACGTCACGGTAGCGCTTTTGGGCGATACTCTCGGCGATCAGACGGGATACCGCGATCGGAAAGCCCGCGGTCGCCAGCGCGAAGAGGGGGTTGTAGACCTCGTAGGCGTTGTTCAACAGTCCCGTGCCGATACCGGCGAGCTCGTCGCCGAAGTTCGCGTACAGGCGCGTCAGAAAGACCTTGTAGAACATGCCGAGGAGCTTGACGATGACCATGCTCATGGTCATAATCATCGCGCCCTTCAAGAAGGTCTGGGATGTACTTTTCTTTAAGCTGTCGTTGCTCATTCTATCGCCTCATAGCCTCATTTACTGATAGAGTATTTTAGCATAGTCATGCGGATTTTTCAACCGTTTTACCTATTATTCGTTGTATTCACCATAAAATGATTTTACGCGCTCTTTGCGCTGTATCATCTCGTCAAAACGGCTGATATATTCATACGGATATTTGAAGTTGAATATGCGCTCGAGATAGTCGGAGTCCGCGTCGCGCAGCTTTGTCACCGCTCCGGCGCCGCAGGCGAGGATCGTATGCGTCTCCTCCATGATATAGACGTTGTAGGGGCTGAAAAAGCCCGGCTTTGCCCATCCGATGTTCTCGAGGTTCGAGAGCATCTTGCTCTGGCGGTAGAGGTAATAGGGCTCGTAGCCGCCGTCAGAAAGCTGTTCCTTTGCGTAGGCGAGCATCTGCGAAGTGTAGCCGTGTTCCCTGACCGCGTCGGCAGAGTTCAGACGCGCGCTCCGCTTCACGGCGAGGGTATGCACGGTCACGCTCTCGGGGTCAAGGGAGCGCACCGCGTTGATCGTGTCCTCAAAGCTCTTCGGCGTATCAGACGTCAGCCCCGCGATCAGATCCATGTTGATGTTGTCAAAACCGAGCTGACGCGCCAAACGAAACGCGTCGACGGTCTGCTGTGCCGTATGGCGGCGACCGATGGCTTCGAGCACGCTGTCGGAGAAGGTCTGGGGGTTGATGGAAATGCGCGTGACACGGTGTTTTTTCAGGGTCATGAGCTTCTCGGCGGTCACGGTGTCGGGACGTCCCGCTTCTACCGTGAACTCGGAGATACCGTTCAGGTCAAAGTCGGCTTCGATCTCTGTCAGCAGAAGATCCAGCTGCCGGGCTGAGAGGGTGGTCGGCGTTCCGCCGCCGATATAGACGGACTCCAAACGCAGATTCAGTTCCCCGGCAAGCTGAGCGGTACAGCGAATTTCGCTGAGCAAAAGCGGCAGGTACTGTTCGATCAGCTTCTTTGCCTTTTCGACCGTCTGGCTGACGAAAGAGCAGTAGTTGCACCGCGTCGGACAGAACGGGATGCTGACGTACAGCGAAAAAGAACGTCGGTCGGAACGCGCGAGGATCGCGCGCTGGTTCTCGCGCACCTGCATCGCGAGGGCGGTTTTTTCCTCGCTGACATAGAGGGTCTCTCGAAAATATCGCGCGGCGGCCTCTGCCCCGTCTCTGTCGCACAGTCTGGAAAAGAGCTTGATCGGACGCACACCGGTGAGGATGCCCCACGGCAGTTCGCGGGAATACGCTGCGCTGAGAATCTTGTACAAAAGCTGTCCCATGCACAGCTCGTTGTCATCGCGCAAGGAGGATTCCCGCGCCAAGCGCAATTCGTCCGTACATAATTCTACCCTGACCTTGTCGCCGACAGAGGTCAGGATATAGGGCTTTTTCAAAGTATCATATTCGTGATGTACCGTGACGTCCTCGGTAAAGAGAAAGGCACGGCAGAGGTTTTCCATCTCATAATGGAACTTGTGGTTGTTGATATAGAGATTCATATTCGGTTACGGTTACGGTTAACGGTCATTGCATAAAGGGGTTGTACTTTCGTTCGTGATCAAGGGTCGAGAACATGCCGTGACCCGGATAGATCGCGCGGTCGCCGTCGAGCGCCTTGATACGCGCGACAGACTTGACCATATCGCGCGGGCTGGAGGTCTCGAAGTCGGTTCTGCCGATGCTCTCGCAGAAGATGGTATCTCCCGAAAAGATACAATCGTCAACAAGATAACATCCGCTGCCGGCGGTATGGCCGGGAGTAAGGATAAAGGTGATCCTGCTCTCTCCCAGTTCGATCACATCGCCGTCGTGCAGAAGGCGGTCGACGTTGAAGGCGTTGATGCGGATGTTGTGGACGGAGGAACGGTTGCAGATACCGCTTTTGAGCAGCTCCATCTCTTCTTCTGCCGCGCAGACGACGGGATGATAGCGGTCGCAAAGCTCCGCCGCGCCGATCACATGGTCATAGTGACCGTGAGTCAGGAGAAGATAATCGAGCGTGCCGCCGCGCTTGTCGATCTCGGCGATCAGGGCGTCGCTGTGGTCGCCCGGGTCGATGACGGCGCGTTTGCCCGAAGCCTTGTCCTCGATCAGATAGCAGTTTGTCCGGATCATGCCGACAACATCATAATTGATTTTAATCATTTTTTCAGCTCCGTCGTATCTAAGATGATAGTGACAGGGCCGTCGTTGAGCAATTCGACCTTCATATCCGCGCCGAAAACGCCCTTGCCGACCGTCTGTACACCTGCTGTTTTTATTCTTTCACAGAAATATTCATATAATTCATTTGCTTCATCGGGTTTTGCCGCCGCAAAGAAATCGGGGCGTCTGCCCTTGACGCAGTTGGCGCAAAGGGTGAACTGGGACACCACCAGCGCCGCGCCTCCCGTTGTCAGGAGGGATAGGTTCATTTTGTCATCGCTGTCGCTGAAAACACGCAGATTGGCGGTTTTTTCAGCCAGCACCTCGGCGTCGCGGCGGGTATCGCCCTGAGCGACCCCCAAGAGGATCAACAGACCGTTTTCGATCGAAGAAACACACGCTCCGTCGACGGTCACGCTCGCGCGGGTCACGCGCTGTAATACGGCTTTCATAAGACTCCGTCCTTTCCGTTACACACGTGTGATCGACACGATACCGTTGATCTGGGCAAGGTGCGCCATCACGGAGCGCAGATGATCCATGTTGTTGATCTCGATCGTCACGGTGACCATCGCCTGGTTATCCTTGAGCTCGCGCGAGTTGAGCATGTGGATAAAGATGCGCATCGCGGACAGCTCGCGCGTCACGTCGGCAAGGAAGCCGGTGCGGTCGTTGCAGACGATCTCGAGGGTGCTCTGGAAGCTCTCGTGGATTTCGTCGTCCCAGTGCGCCCTGACCCAGCGCTCCGGCTCTTCGCTTTCTTCGAGCTTTTCGGGGACGTTGGTACAATTGCGCTTGTGGATGCTCACGCCGAAGCCGCGGGTGATGTAGCCGATGATCTCGTCGCCCGGCAGCGGATTGCAGCAGCGCGAGAACTTAATCAAACAGTCGTCGAGTCCCTCGACGGTCACACCGGAGCCGACGTGCTTCTTGCGCTTGGAGCTGCGCTCTTCGTTGATGGGCTGAGGCTCGTCTTCGGTCTTTTTATACTTCTTGGTATAAATCTCCTTGACGCGCGGCATGATCTTCCACAGCTGGATGCCGCCGTAGCCGATGGAGGCGTAAAAGTCGTCGAGCGAGTTGCAGTGCTGGCGCTGCAAGATAGGCTGGAGGCACTCTTCGAGGTCTTCTTCGGCAAACTGCATGCCCGCCTTTTTCAGCTCGTGCTCAAACTGCGCCCTGCCCTCGACGATGTTTTCTTCACGCTTTTCTTTCTTGAACCACTGGCGAATTTTTGACCGCGCGGAGTTGGTCTTGACGATTTTGAGCCAGTCGCGCTTGGGGCCGGAGCCTTCCTTTTGGGTCAGGATCTCGACGATATCGCCGTTTTTGACCTGATATTCGATGGGCACGATACGTCCGTTGACCTTCGCGCCGACCATGCGGTTGCCCACGCCCGAGTGGATCGCGTAAGCCATGTCGATGACGGTGGCTCCCGCGGGCAGGTTGATGATATCGCCCTTGGGGGTAAAGACGTAGACCTCGTTGGTGGACAAGTCGTACTTGATGGTCTTGACGATGTCGGTCGCGTCCTCGGAATCGCTTTGCACCTCGAGCATTTTGCGGATCCACTGGAGGTTTTCGGCAAGGTTATCCTGCTTGCTGCCGCGGAGCTTGAGCTTATACTTCCAGTGCGCCGCGATACCGTACTCGGCGGTGTGGTGCATCTCATAGGTGCGAATCTGTACCTCGAACGGGATACCGTTCTTGCCGAAAACGGTGGTGTGCAGGCTCTGGTACATGTTCGCCTTAGGGGTAGAGATATAGTCTTTGAAACGGTTTGGCAGAGGGGTGAAAATATCGTGGACAAGTCCCAGCACGTTGTAACAGTCGGAGATGGTGTTCACGATGACGCGCACGGCGAATACGTCGAAGATCTGGTCGACGTCACGCCCCTGCATATAGGTCTTGCGGTAAATGGATACCACCGACTTGACACGACCCGAGATGGTGACGTGCGGGATGGAAAAGCCGATCTTCTCCATGATACTTTTTTTGATCTCTTCGATGAACGCGTTGCGCTCGTTCTCGGTCAGACGGAGCTGTTTTTCGATCTCGCTGTAGGCGACGGGATCGAGGTAACGCATGGAAAGATCCTCGAGCTCATCCTTGATCGCCTTCATACCTAAACGGTGGGCGATCGGCGCGTAGACCTCCATGCACTCGAGCGCCTTGTCGCGGCGCTTCTGATCCTTGACGCACTCTATGGTGCGCATGTTGTGAAGACGGTCGGCAAGCTTGACGATGATAACGCGGATATCGTTGCTCATCGCGATCAGCATCTTGCGGACGTTCTCCGCCTGGGCTTCTTCACGGTCGGTGAACTTGATCTTGCTGATCTTTGTCAGACCGTCGACGAGGTTCATGACCTCTTCGCCGAAGTTGTCCTTGATCTGGTCGAGGGTGACGTCGGTATCCTCGACGGTGTCGTGCAGCAGCGCGGCGACGATCGAGTCGGTATCCATGCCCATCTCGGCGAGAATGCACGCGACAGAGGTAGGATGCAGGATAAACGGCACGCCCGAGACACGGCGCTGGTCGCCGTGGGCGAGGTTCGCAAACTCATATGCTTTTTTGATCGTACGTTTGTTATACCTGACGCTGCTTTTGTCGATCAGGTACATCAATTCATCAAAATCCTGATAATGGATGACTTCACTCACCGCGGCTCGCCTCCCTCAGCTTGGTGATAATAACGGATGTGTTGAGGTCGACCTTTTTGCTGACCTCACACAGCCTGACTTCAAATTCGTACATACCTTCGTCTATCGTGATTAAACCCAGTTCATTCATACACTCCAGGATCACGCGGAGCTTTCCGTAGCCGATACCGCCGCCCAGCCGATAAATCAGGCTGTCAAACGGATAGCGATAGCCGCCGTTCGCGCGCAGGAATCGGTAGACCACCGCGAACTCCTCGCGGGTCGGGATCAGCGTGTGCGCCTGTTCGGGGGTGATCTCGTCGCCGCGGCAGAATGCCTCAAACAGCGCCTTGGAGCGCAGAAGCGCATCCTCCTCGCGCCCCGCAAAACGGATATCGCGGACGAATACCGAAATGTCCTCGGTATTATTATAGACATTGATTTCCAAGTTAACCGCCAGATCAACCTTATCGCCCGGATGATAGGGGAACTCCGCGCGGGTTGTGGAAAAACGCATGCCGGTTACAATGCTCTCGCCTCTGGAGAATGTCAGCCGCAGGTGCTTTCCGCCGCTGACCTCGCGTATCTCCCGCAGGGTCATATTGTACAGACCGAACAGCGGCGTGGGATTGCCGGCGCCGTAGGGTTCAAGCATGCTCAGTCCTTTGGCGAGCTCCACGTTGAGCTGTGCGGGGTTGAGCTTGCAATCGAGCTCCAGAACCGGCTCGGGTACAGGATGCGCCGCGGCATAGCGGTTGATGGCTTCTATAAACGGCTCGATGTTTTCTTTGAGAATACCGAAGCCGACCGCCATCGGATGTCCGCCGCTCTGAATCAGCAGATCGGAGCAGGCAAACACTGCGTCGATCAGTGAAAAGCCGCTCACCGATCTGCCGGAGGCACGGCAAATATCACCGTCCATGGAGATCACGATCACAGGCTTGTTATAGACCTCTTTGACGCGGGAGGCAACGATACCGACAACTCCCTTGCGCCATCCCTCGCTGTATAAAACGATAATGCGGTTGTTGACGATCGAGGGATTCTCACGGATCAGCCCGTCAATATCGCTCAGAATATCGCGCTCAATCTGCTGGCGCTCGACGTTGTCGGACGATAGCTCGCGCGCGATGTCCAGCGCGTAGTCCTCGTCGTCGGAAAGCAGCATGGTGACCGACTTTTGGGACAGGCCAAGCCTGCCGCCCGCGTTGATGCGCGGCACCAGCGTATAGCTCAGGTTGCCGGCGGAGATCTGTTTTCCGCTCAACCCGGACACCTCGGTCAGGGCGGCGACGCCGAGACGGTCGCCGTTGTTGATATGCATCAGGCCGTTTTTGACCAGCACGCGGTTTTCGCCGCGCAGGGAAACAATATCGCCGACGGTGCCGATCGCGGCAAGGTCAGAGTAGTTTTCCAGAAGTCCGTCCACATCGGCGTACTCGCCCTCGATCGCCTGGACGAGCTTGAAAGCGACGCCGACGCCCGCCAGCTCCTTGAAAGAGCTGCCGCAGTCGGGACGGTGAGGGTCGATCACCGCGACGGCGTCCGGCAAAACCTTGCCAACCGCGTGGTGATCGGTGACGACCGTGTCTATGCCGAGGGTGTTGGCATAGGCGATCTCATCAACGGCGGCAATCCCGTTATCAACGGTGATAATCAGCTTGACGCCCCGCTGGTAAAGGCGATCGACCGACTCGCGGTGCATGCCGTAGCCCTCGGTCTCACGCGAGGGGATATAGAAGGTCACGTTTGCGCCGATATCGGACAGATAAGAGTAGAGCAGCGCGGTCGCGGTCACGCCGTCGGCGTCAAAGTCGCCGTAGACGCAGATCATCTCACCGGACTCGATCGCCGCCTGAATACGCTCGACCGCGATATCTATGTCGCGAATCTCAAAGGGCGAGGCGGTCAGCGTATCGTTCGAGAGAAACTCGATAATATGCTCTTCGTCGGAAATGCCGCGCATGTCCATAAGCATTGCGATCAGCGGCGGAAGATCATAGCGCTGAGAAATGGCGCCGGCTCTATCTCTGTTCAGTTTTTTAGTGACCCATTTCTTCATGCGCGGCTCCTTTCCGAAGAAATTTTATCTATTTTATATTATTTTTCTTTTGCAGAATTTAAAAGCTGTTTTGCGTGATTCAGCGCGCTGTCGGTGATCTCTTCTCCGCCGACAATCCGCGCAAGCTCCCGTACCCTGCCGTCATCGTCAAGTGAAGCGACATGGGTGAAGGTGCGGTCGTCGTGAACCGACTTGCTGATAAACAGGTGGTTGTCGGCAAAAGCGGCAATCTGCGCCTGGTGAGTAACGCACAGAATCTGGGCGTCCGCAGAAAGCTGACTGAGCTTTTTGCCGACTCTGTCGGCGGCAGAACCCGAGATACCGGTGTCGATCTCGTCAAAGATCAGGGTTTCAACAAAATCGGCTCGCGAGAGCACGGTTTTGATGGCAAGCATCATGCGCGACAGCTCGCCCCCCGAGGCGATCTTGGAGACGGGCTTGGGTTCCTCGCCGGGGTTGGTGGAAATCAAAAACTCCAGCTTGTCGATGCCGCGGGAGTTCAGCTGTGTTTCCTCACGGGCAATCTCCAGCCGCACGTTCGGCATCAAAAGGAACGCCATCTCACGCTCTACGGCGGTTTTGAAATCCTCTGACACCCTGACGCGAATATCGGATATTTCTTTTGCGGAATTATAAGCTTCGTGATAAAGCTGTTCCCTGCGCTTTTCGAGCTGTTCGCGGTTGAAGGCGTAATCGGTCAGGGATTTTAATTCTTTATTCGCATTATCGAGATAAGCGAGCATTTCTTCCTCGCTGTCGCCGTACTTGTGACGCAGCCGGTACAAAAGATCAAGGCGCTCTTCGATCTCTTCGAGACGTCCGGGGTCGGCGTCGATATCATCCATCGCGCCCTCCAGCTCGCGTGAGATCTCCTGCAGCTCGTACAGTGCGGATGACAGGCGGTCGGCGGCGGATTCCAGACTGCTCATCCAGCGTGACGCCGTCATCACCGAGGCGGAGGCGTCGTCGGTCATACGCAAAGCGCCGTCAACCTCGTCGTCGCCGTCCAGCGCGATCCGCGCGCGCATCAGCTCCTTCGCGATCTTTTCACGGTTTTGGAGCGCGTCGCGCTCGGCTGAAAGCGCGTCATACTCGCCGACGGTGATCGACGCGTCCTCAAGCTCAGCGATCTGGAACGTGAGCAGGTCGATCTTGCGCAGGCGTTCCGCCTCATCGGTATCGGCAGAGCTGAGCTCCTCCTCGACCGCTTTCAGCTCACGGTAGAGCCTGCGGTAAGAGGAAAGCTTCTCTCCGATATCCGCCAGCGCGTCGATATAGACGATGTGCAAAGCGGGGTTCATCAGCTCGAGGTTATCGTTCTGTCCGTGGATGTTGATAAGGTACTCGCCGAGCTCCTTGAGCGCCGCGACGGTCGCGGGTCGGGAGTTGATGCGGCAGGTGTTCTTACCGGAGGCGCTGAGCTCACGCGAGAGAATCAGCGTGCCGTCCTCGGCGGAAAAGCCCATGGCGGCGAGCTTCTTCTGTACCAGATCGGACACGTCCTCGAAGGTCGCGCTGACAAATGCCGCGTCCGCGCCCGAACGGATGATACCGCGTGAGGAGCGCTTGCCGAGCACGGCGTTGATGGAGTCAATCACGATGCTTTTGCCGGCGCCGGTCTCGCCCGTCAGAACATTCAGCCCCGCGGTAAAGTCGATATTGCTTTTTTCGATGACCGCTATATTTTCGATATATAGGTTAGTCAGCATAGCGGGCTTCCTTCCTATGGTTATAGCTGATTAGGCTAAGTATTCGTTAAACTCTTTGGTGCATGCCGCCGCGCTCTCGATATCCTTACAGACGATCATGACGGTGTCTTCACCGGCGAGCGTGCCGACGATGTTGTCAAACGACATCATATCCAGCGCGGCACAGGCTGCCTGAGCCATGCCGCTGAAGGTCTTTATCACGACAATATTCATGGCGCTTTCGATCGAGATCACCGAGGACGAAAAGATGGTGCTGAAATTGTTTTGCGCACCCTTCTCGGCGCTGGGGGACGCCTGATAACGATACTTGCCATCGGGCAGCAGAGTCTTGGTCAGGCGCAGCTGTTTGATGTCGCGCGATACGGTGGACTGGGTCACGTCGTAGCCGTCGGCGCGCAGGTAGTCAATCAACTCCTCCTGGGTGGTGATCGGATACTTGTTTATCAGCTCGAGAATCTTATTGTGTCGTGTTGTTTTCATTTCCTTAGAACTCCTTTAGTTTTTCGCTGAGTAATGTATAGAAATTTTTCTCTTTCAGAATAATAAGCTGTAATTCCAGCGGTGATTTCTTAACGATAAGCTTGTCGTCGGAGGACACGGGAATGTAGTGCTGACCGTCGACAGTCATGTAGCACTTGAGGGTCGACGAGGGATGGACGCGTGCCGTCAGAACGGAATCTTCGCCGAACACCACCTGGCGCGAGGAGAGCGCGTGAGGACAAACAGGGGTCAGCAGGATACAGCGCATGTCGGGTTCGATGACGGGCCCGCCCGCAGAAAAAGAGTAGGCGGTCGACCCGGTCGGGGTCGAAAGGATCATGCCGTCGGCACGGTAGGAGATGATGCGCTCGTCCCCCAGCTCTACCGAAATATCGACCATGCTCGAGAGAGAGTCGCGGTGGAGCACCGCTTCGTTGACGGCGGTATAATGACGCTCGACGCCGTCCTTGTCGACGGTAATATCGAGCAGCATGCGCTTTTGGACGCGATAGTCTCCTGTCACTAGCTTTTTCAGCTCGTCAAGCTCGTCGGGCTCGATGTTCGCGACAAATCCGACGCGTCCGAGGTTGATGCCCAAGAGGGGCTTATTGTACAAAGCGGCGTACTTGGCGTTGTGGATGATGGTACCGTCGCCGCCGACCGTGACCGCGATATCACACTCGCGGATTGCTTCTTCGGCGGTATCTTTGACAATCGTGCCCTCGACGGGACAATCCGAGCATGTCAGCAGCTGCGCTCCCGAAGAGCTCAGCACCTTGGCGGCGCGCTCTGCCGCTTCAACAGCGCGCGCTTTATCTTTATTGACGATCAGGGATACTTTCATAAGCCCTCCCCTATTTATCGAGTTCTTCGTGCGACTGCTCAACCACCTGAGCGGCGGATACCGTCAGGGTGTTCACGGGCTCGTCGCACCGTTCGATGTAAAGCAGATATTCGATATTGCCCTGCGGTCCCTTGATGGGCGAATAGCTCAGCCCCAGCACCGAAAAACCGTTTTCAAGACAAAACGTAATGATATCTTCTACAACCGCGATATGCACCTTTTTGTCGCGGACAACGCCGTTTTTGCCGACGTTCTCGCGCCCCGCTTCAAACTGGGGTTTAATCAGACAGACAGCCTGAGCGTTTTCAGAGCAAACGCCGCGCGCCGCGGGCAGGATCAGCTTTAACGAGATGAACGCCACATCGACCGAAAAAAAGTCGATCTCCTCGGGCACCTGCTCGCGGGTAACATAGCGCATGTTGGTGCGCTCGAGATTAACGACGCGTTCGTCGCTCCTCAGCTTCCACGCGAGCTGTCCGTAGCCGACGTCGACGGCATAGACCTTCATAGCGCCGTTTTGGAGCATGCAGTCGGTAAATCCGCCCGTCGACGCGCCGATATCCATGGTAACCTTGCCGTCAAGCGAAATCGGAAAGGTCTGCATCGCTTTCTCGAGCTTGTAGCCGCCGCGCGATACATAGCGCATGCGGTTGTCGCGTACTTCTACCGCCGCGTTCTCGTCAAAGCTCGCGCCGGCTTTATCGGATTTCTGGTTGTTCACATAAACACAGCCGGACATGATGACCGCCTTTGCCTTTTCGCGGCTTTCGAAAAAGCCCTTTTCCACCAGAAGTACATCTAATCGTTTCTTCATAACAGCGCCTCCGTCATTGATCCGGCGTCAAGCCCGAGGGCTTTGAGCGAGTTTTTCACCGAGGCGTGCTGGACATAAATATCCTCGACAGCGGTCACGCAAAAGCTGCCGCCGTAGTTCAAATCGTCGAGCATCGCGCGCATGACGTCCGCGACAGAACCGCTGCGCATGCCTTCTTCAAAGAAGCGGACTGTCTTGAAACCGCTTGCGAACCGTACCGCCTCGGGATCGAGAGGCTTGATACGGCACAGCTTGAGAACACAGACGCGCCTGCCCTGCGCCGTCAGATTTTCGTATGCCTGATACGCTTCGCTGAACAGTCTGCCGTAAGTAACCAAGAGGGTGTCGGCTTCTTTGTCGCCGCAGATATCATAATTGAGGTTTTCGGTATAATTTTCGGGACGTTTTCCCTCGCCGCCGCGCGGATACCGCACCGCCGCCAGTCCGACGCAGTCGAACAAAGCGGATGTCAGGGAGTTTTCCAAACCGTCAAAATAGCACGGTGAAAACACGGTGACGCCGGGGATAGCGTTGAGCATAGAGACGTCGAACAGTCCCTGGTGGGTCTCGCCGTCCTCGCCGACAACACCCGCGCGGTCGATCGCCAGCACCAGATGCGCGTTCTGCATAGAGGCGTCGTGGATGAGCTGGTCGTAACTGCGCTGCAAAAACGTCGAGTAGACCGCGAACACCGGCAGCATGCCGCTGAGCGCCAGTCCCGACGCAAAGGTGACCGCGTGTTCTTCGGCAATACCGACGTCAAAGAAGCGGTCTTTATACAGCTTGGAAAAATCCATCAATCCCGTACCGGTGCGCATGGCGGCGGTCACCGCGCAGACGCGCTGATCGTCGCTCGCGAGCTCGCAGAGCTTGTGACCGAATACGGAAGAAAAATTCTCGTTGGAGCTGATCGGCTCGCCGGTATCGACGTTGAAGGAACCGATACCGTGGTAGGACGCGGAATCATGCTCGGCGTACTTGTAGCCCTTGCCCTTCTTTGTCACAACATGCAGCAGGACAGGGTCTTTGGACTGTTTGACGGTGTTCAGAGCGTTGATGAGCTCTTCCATGTGATGACCGTCGACAGGCCCGTAATAAGACAAGCCGAGTTTGTCAAAAATTGTGTGGCGGTAGAGAACGTGCTTGACCTTCGCCTTGGAGTGCTTGAGCACATAGGCGGTCGGTTCACCGACCAAGGGTACTCTGGACAAAACCTTTTCCGTGCGGCGTTTCAGCCGCAGATACCACGGCTGCATGCGGATAGAGGTCAAATAGCGCGCCATCGCGCCGACGTTCTTGCTGATCGACATCCGGTTGTCATTCAGGATAACGATAAAGTTCTTTTTGTGCTGACCGGCGTTGTTCATGCCCTCATAGGCGAGACCGCCCGTCAGAGAACCGTCGCCGATAACCGCGACGGTGTAGGAGCTGTCGCCTGTCAGCAGCTTTGCCTTCGCGATGCCCAGCGCCGCGGAGATCGAGGTGGAAGCGTGACCGGCGTTGAACGCGTCGAAGTCGCTTTCGCTCCGCTTTGGAAATCCCGACAAGCCGCCCTCGCGGCGGATGGTGTCGATCGCGTTGTAGCGACCGGTGAGCATCTTGTGGGTGTAGCTCTGGTGGCCGACGTCAAAAACAATGCTGTCGCGCGGACAGTCGAAGGTGCGGTGCAAAGCCACGGTCAGCTCGACAACGCCGAGGTTGGAGGACAAGTGACCGCCGTTCACGGATACCACGTCAATCAGCTTCTCGCGAATCTCCGCACACAGCTGATCGAGCTGTGAGGCGGATAACGCCTTGACGTCGTCGGGAGATTCAATTGTCGATAAAATCTCGTAAGCCATAATAAACCTGTTTATCAATCGGGAATCATTTCCCTGTGGTAATCTTATTTCTTTCTGTTCGCGAGCCTGACCGCAAAATCCTTGAGATCGGCGGTATCGCCGTCAAAGGCGTCAAGCGCGCGGATTGCTTCTTCGGTCAGCTCAGCCACCATCTCGCGGCAGCGGTCGATGCCGAGCAGGGACATGAAGGTGTTCTTCTCGTTTTCGGCGTCGCTGCCGATCGGTTTTCCGAGCTCCTCGGCGGTAGAGGTCACGTCGAGGATATCATCGACGATCTGGAACGCCAGACCGATCGCGTGGGCGTAGCGCTCAGCCGCCTTGATCTGTTCTTCCGCCGCTCCCGCGACGACACAGCCCATCATGCAGGCGGCTTCGATCAGGCAGGCGGTCTTTTTCTCTTCCATCAGCTGAACGATCTCGGCGCCGACGGTACGGTGTTCAAGACTCAGGTCGATGACCTGACCGCCGACCATGCCGAGCAGACCCGAACGGTTCGCAAGGATCCGCGCTGCCTTTGCCGCCCGCTCGCCGCCGACTGTCGCGATCGCTTCGTCGGAGAGCATGGTCTCGTACGCGATGCTCTGTAGGGCGTCGCCCGCAAGAAGCGCGATATCTTCGCCGTACACCTTGTGGTTCGAGGGCTTGCCGCGGCGAAAATCGTCGTTGTCCATGCACGGGAGATCGTCGTGAATCAGCGAGTAGGTATGTACCATCTCAACAGCGCAGGCAAAGGGCATCGCCATCTCGACCGTTGTGCCGCACAGCTCGGCAAAAGCGATGGTCAGCGAGGGGCGGACGCGCTTGCCTTTGAGATGCAGCGAATAACGCACCGCGTCAATCAGCTTTTGTTCTTCATACTCTCCCTCGGGAAGATAACGCTCGAGGGCGGTTTCTATCTCACGGATATAATCTTTCATAATCAGTCCTCAAAAAGGTCGCCGCCGGTTTCTTTCAGCTTGGCGATACGTTCGTTGATATCGGTAATCTGCATCCTCGCTTCGGCGAGCTTGCGGCGGCAGTGGAGCACCAGCCGGCACGCCTGCTCGTAAAGCGCGATGCTGTCTTCGATTTTATTCTCAGGGTTTTCGAGCTTTGCTACAACCTCGCGAAGCGCGGCGTAGGCTTGTTCAAAATCCATTTTGTTGCTTAATTCTGCCATAGTTTTCCTCTGTCTATTCTTCCGCCATGCGGATGATTTTTTCCAATCTGTGGTTCACGCCGCTGCGTGAAATGGGCGGGTCGAGCTTGGCGCCGAGCTCGCGGAGCGTCAGCTCGGGGTAGTCGTAACGAAGATCGGCAACCACCTTCAATTCTTCGGGAAGCAGGTTATATCTGCCGTCCTTTTTCAGCTTTTTGATCGCTTTGATCTGGTTTGCCGAAGCGGAGGCGGTTTTCTGGAGGTTCGCGATCTCGGAATTGGCACGGCGGTTGGCGGTGTTGCGCACCTGCTTTAACGCCTTGGTGCCCATGACGTTCATCGCCGCGACAACCGCGCCCATATAGGTCAGCAGGTCGGTGATCTGCTCGCTGTCCTTGATATAGGCGATATAGGCGCCGCCGCGGGAGAGCATCTTGATGACGATGCTGCTGTCCTGGATCTCGCGGATCAGGCGGCAGACGTCCATACAAAGGTTGCGATGGCTGACCGCAAACTCCAGATGATACGCCTTTTCGGGATCGGTCACTGAACCGCAGGCGAGAAAAGCGCCGCGGATAAACGCGCGGTGCTGTTCTTCATCGTCGATGTTGGCGCGGTTGACGCGAAGGTTGACGTCGCGCTCATCGTGACCGTAATGCTCAAAAATTTTGCGGCATTTTGCTTCGGACGTCACGGTGACGGTATAGGAGCGGTTGCGTCCGCTCTCGCCTTTTTGAGGCGCGATCACCTCGCACTTCGCCTTAAACAGCTGATTGATTAAAAATATGAAATGTGAAAAGGTATGCTCGTTCTCGGTTTTGAACACGATCCGCTCGGGAGTGAACTCCCTGCTCAGCAGAAGCATCGCGTACAGCTCGCAGTACTGGAGCGGCTTGCGCGTAGAGAGCTTCTGGCATATCTCACGCTTGGTTTCGGTTGAAAAAGACATCTCTTTGTAATGAGGAATGAGGAATTAGGAATGAGGAATGAATATCCTCTTCCGTGCTAAAAAATAATTCCTAATTCCTAACTCCTAATTCCTAATTCTTTCTAGGCTTTCCAAATATCTCTGTGGTGGATGGCGGACTTCTGTTCGTTCTCGATGAAGTGCGCGTTCAGCAGGCGGGCGACGGTGACGGAGCGGTGCTTGCCGCCGGTACAGCCGACGCCGATGACCAGCTCGCTCTTGCCCTCCTTGCGGTAAAGGCTCACGGTATAGTCGAGGTAGTCGCAGATCTTCTGCACCAGCTCCGAGGTCACGTCGAAGCTCATGATATACTCGCGCACCGGCTCGTCGAGACCGGTCAGGGCTTTCAGCTCCTTGACGTAGAAGGGATTCGGCAGACAGCGCACGTCGATCACGACGTCCGCCTCGGGCGGGATGCCGTACTTATAGCCGAAGGACATACAGGTCACGAGCAGAGAATCGCCCGCGCCCGCAGTAAAGAGGGTGGTGATGCGCTGTTTGAGCTCGTCGGGCTTCATGAAGGTGGTGTCCACCACATAATCCGCCATTGCCTTG
>CACWTM010000031.1 GCA_902763855.1 uncultured Ruminococcus sp.
ACTGCTCGTTCCCTATAAGGTAAAAAGGATTGAAATGCCCGCTCAGTTTGCTGCTGCGCAGCAACGAGCGATGGCGATGCGAAATGCGCGCGTAGCGCGCATTTCTTGTGCTCTGTTCAAGAGCGGACAAAGCCCGCAAAACCTTTTTAACAACACCGAGGTTACTATGGAATACAAAGCGACGCTGATGTCAGGCGATGACATCGACCGAGCGCTCAAGCGCATCGCACATCAGATTATCGAAAAGAATCACGGATTGCAGAATGTCTGTTTGATCGGTATCCGCACCCGCGGTGTGCCGCTTGCCAGGCGATTGGCAAAGCATATCGAGACGATCGAAGGGGCGCAAGTTCCTGTCGGCGAGCTGGATATCACGCTGTACCGCGACGACCTGTCGCGCGTCGGCGAAATCCCCGAGGTCAAGGGCAGCAGCGTCAGCTTCAGCGTCGAGGACAAGACCGTTGTGCTGGCGGACGACGTGATCTACACCGCCCGTACCGCGCGCGCCGCGATGGAGGCGGTCATGAAGCTGGGCAGACCCTCGAAAATCCAGCTCTGTGTTCTTGTGGATAGAGGCCATACCGAACTGCCGATCCGTCCGAACTTCGTCGGCAAAAATATCCCTACGTCGGTCGAAGAGGTTGTCGCTGTCAGACTGCACGAGACCGACGATGAGGACGCGGTCAAATTATTTGTACAATGAGGAATGAGAAAACCCGATCGCTCTCGGCGTGACGGTTGCGGTTCCTGATTATATATCCTTAATTTATCAAGGGGGAAATCCAAAATGAAAATGATTTATAACGTAAAGGATAAGCCGAAATTCGGTCAGCTTATTGTTTTCGCGTTCCAGCAGCTGCTGGCGATCATGGCGGCTACCATCGCTGTCCCGATGATCGTGGGCAACGGCATGAGCACCTCCGCGGCGCTGTTCGGCGCGGGTATCGGTACGCTGGTCTATGTTCTGTTCACTAAGGCTAAGAGCCCTGTGTTCCTCGGTTCTTCGTTTGCCTTCCTCGGCGCGATGTTCGCGGCGTTCGGCGGCGCGGCTTCCGCGGCTTTGGGCTACGTCGGCATCATCCTCGGTGCGGCGCTCGCGGGACTTGTCTATGTCGTGATCGCTCTGATCGTCAAATTTGCCGGCGTCAAGTGGATCAACAAGATCATGCCCGCTGTCGTTATCGGCCCGATCGTTGCGATCATCGGTCTTTCTCTTGCCGGCAACGCGATCGGCGATCTGACCACGGTGAACTACACCGCTCCCGTCGATATGGCTCATGTACAGGTTGTTGACGTCGATACCGTCAATGATGACGGCACGATTACGACAACTTCCGTCGCCGTCAACGAGGACGGCACCGTCAACACCGGTATCGCTCTGGCTGAGGATGAGAATGGCAACATGACCGCTACCACTCAGCCCGGTTCTCCCTATGTCGCGGTTATCTGCGGTCTGGTAACTCTGGCGGTCGTCATGCTGTGTTCCGTTTACGGCAAGAAGACGGCGCGGCTGATACCGTTTATCATCGGTATTCTGGCGGGCTATCTGGTGGCAACGATCTTCTACTTTATCGGTAAGGCTACCGGCAACGCGGCGCTGATGGTCATCGACTATTCCGCGTTGATAAACAACTTTAAGGTGGTTAACTTCTCCAGCTTTATCGCTTTGCCCGACTTCTCGTTCCTCAAGGCGTTCGGCGCGTTCGGTCAGCTCAACGGCGCTTATGTCGGCACCATCGCCGCGGCGTATGTTCCGGTTGCGTTCGTAGTATTTGCGGAGCATATCGCCGACCATAAGAACCTCAGCTCCATCATCGAGCACGATCTCTTAGAGGATCCGGGTCTGAGCAGAACTCTGCTGGGCGACGGTATCGGCTCCGTGGTAGGCGCTTTCTTCGGCGGCTGTCCTAACACCACCTACGGCGAGTCCATCGGCTGTGTCGCGATCACCAAGAACGCTTCTGTCAGCACGATCATCGCGACGGCTTTTGAGGCGATCATTATCTCCTTCATCGCTCCGTTTGTCGCTTTCCTGAGCACCATCCCGAGCTGTGTTATGGGCGGCGTTTGTATTGCGCTGTACGGCTTCATCGCTGTTTCCGGTTTGAAGATGCTCCAAAAGGTGGATCTCGACGACAACCGCAACCTGTTCACCGCTTCCGTGATTCTGATTACCGGTGTCGGCGGATTCATCCTGACCTTCGGTACGATCACCATCACTACCGTGGCGTGCGCGCTGATCCTCGGTATCCTGACCAACGTCATGCTCGGCAAAAAGAAGAGCAAATAAGCTTTTGCGATTTCGAGACCGTCTCTTTAGAGGCGGTCTTTTTGCGTGCAAAAGTAAGGCGCGGATTCGGTGTTTCGGTCAAAATCGCCTCGCTGTTCCCGCAAGTATGGGGATTTGCACAATCTGAGAGCGTATTTTTGGTGAATGTGACGGCAACTGGGATTTGACATAGTGGGATTTGAGCGTTATAATAAATATTACCTATGAGCAAAACCATACCGCTGATTTTGGACGGTGAAATATGAAAAAAAACAAAAAACCGCTTTGGATTGCGATTCTCTGCGTTTGTATAGCGGTTGTGATCGGCGTCGGCGTTTATCTGTTCCGCTATTTTACCCAAAAGGATATCGGGCGGGATGACATTTTGCCGACCGTCGCCGCATCCGAAGCTCCTACCCAAGCCGCGACCGCGGCGCCTGCTCCTGTTGAGGAAGGTACGGTGAGCGACCAAAAGTTTGAGATGAAGCCGCTGGATATCGACCAAGTAAATTTTGACGAGCTGATGAAGATCAATTCCGATATCTACGCGTGGATCTATATCCCGGGTACCGGCGTCGACTATCCTGTTGCCCGTGCTGAGAGCAACGGTGACGACAGCTTTTATCTGGAGCACAATATTTACAAGCAGTACCAGTTTTCCGGCACGATCTACTCCGAGATCAAGAACAATCCCGATCTGCACGACAGGGTGACGGTGCTGTACGGACATAACATGCTCAACGGGTCTATGTTCGCGTCTTTGCACAACTATGAGGATCCGAGCTTCTTTGACGAGTATAATACAATTTATATGCTGACAAAGGATAAGGTGCTGACCTATCTGGTATACTCGGCGTATACCTATGATGACAGGCATATCCTGAACACATTCAATATGAACGACGATACGATCTTTCAAGAGTATCTGAATTTGACCCTTGCGCCGTATTCGTATAATGAAAACGTGCGCGAAGGCGTTGAGCTGAATCTTGACAGTCGTATCCTGACGCTCAGCACATGCACAAACGGTGCGGCAAGCACACGATATCTGGTACAGGGGGTGTTGGTAGATGAGCGAGACAGATGAGAGAAATGACCGGATCCGGCATTTCCGGGAGGACAGCGAGGCGCAGGCTGTTGAAGAAACCGACGGCGGCACTTTTTCCGCGGAAGAGTCCTCCGCAAAATCCGAAGCCGAGCAAGCTCCTTCTCAGCGGGATGATTACTTTGATTATGTCATTCCGTCCGAGAGCTACAAAAAACATTCGCGCCGCAGCCACAAACACAGCTCGTCAAGGCGCTTGAAGGTCAGGACTGTGACGGTTGACGGCGATGAGCCGATCGAAGAAGGATATGTTTTTTCTCCTTCAAAGGACGGAAAACATCACCATCACCGCCGACGCAGCAAGTTTAAGCGGCTGGCACGCTGGAAGCGCGTATTGATTATCATTTTAGCGGTGTTGCTGTCGCTGGCGATCGCCTTGGGCGGCACCTATCTGATTCTCAATGAGATCGGCAAACACGGCATGCACTACAACGACGGTCTCAGCGTTTCAACGCCCGCGGAGGATGAGTCGGGTAACGATATCGTCAAGATGGATAACAGCGGCAGAGTCATCACCTACAACGGCGTCTCCTATGAGCTGAACCAAAACCTGATCTCTATCGCCTTTATCGGCGTGGATGAGGGTAAAGGTCACGACAACACGACCCTGCAGATGAGCGACGCGATCTATATCCTGACGCTTGATACCAAGACCGGCAAGATCAAGATTTTGAGCATCTCCCGTGATACCGTGGCGGATGTTGACGAGTACACCGAGCAGGGCGACTTTGTCGATACACAGCGTATGCAGATCGCCTTCTCCTATGCGTTCGGCAACAAAAAGGTGACGGGCGGAAAGAACACGACCACTTCCGTCAGCCGCTTGTTTTACGGCTTGCCGTTCGATAACTATTTTGCGATCAACATGGACGCGCTGATTGACCTCAACGACGCGATCGGCGGCGTAACCCTCACTTCTTCGATGACGTTTCAATCTCCCGAGGACGGACGTACGATCAGCGAGGGCGAGACGGTGACCCTGCGCGGCAAAGAAGCCGATGCTTATGTCCGAACCCGTGATACTTCAAAGCTCGATTCCAACAACGAGCGTATGAAGCGCCAGCAGGAGTATATCAAGGCGTTCCTCAGCTCTGTTGTTCCGGCGGTCAAGTCGGATGTTTCGGTGGTTACCAAGCTTTATGATGTCATTCGCGACAATTCTGACACCAACCTGAATCTGCCGAAGATGACGTATATTGCTTCGACCGCGGCTTCAAAGCTGAACGCGGCGTCCGATATCGAGTACGTCAGCCTGACAGGCGAGATCACCAAGGGCGAATTTGCGGAGATGCATGTTACCAACGAAACCGCGATCAAAACTATGCTGAACGTTTTCTATCTGCCTCCCGATCTGGATGAAGATATCAAAAAGGGCAGCGACACCAAAGCCGAATAACTGTATTACAGCTCTTTCGCGTCTGCGAAGGGGCTGTTTTTCTTCTTTTCATGATACAATCGCGTTACCTTGTATTACACTTTGGCAACAATTATTGAAAAAACCAATATATTGTGGTATTATTAACAATGTCTTAATATATCTGGGATACCTGCGGCTTTTGAGCCGGATTAAAGGATGATTTCCGACCAAAACCGAACCTGTTTTCCTAATGTTATAGGAGGATTCTTATGAAAAAATTTGTCATCATCTCCGCGGTGCTGCTGCTGCTGGCGGCGGGCGCTTTCGGATTTGCGCTGTATCGCTATATGCAGGTGAACGATATGTTCAGTGCAAAAGAGCCTGAGGCGACCGAAGCCGTTGCGGAGAAGGCTGATGAAAAATCAAAAGCTACCGAGGCGAAAACGGCAAAAACCGATACGAATACTTCGGCTGAAAGCACAAACGTTTTTGCCGCAAATTTAGACAAGGCGTCAACCTATGCCGCCGATCTGTCCACCGAGGAAATGGTTGGTCAGCTTCTGCTGGGCGTTTGTGCCGACACGACGACCGCGTCTTCTGAGATCAACAAGTATTCGCTCGCCGGTTTTCTGTTTGAAAGCGCCGGTTTTCAGGCGATGTCCAAAGAGGAGATCTCCGGCGTGATGCAGGGCGCGTCCGCGCAGGCTAAGATCAAGCCGATCCTGGCGGCACAGGAAGAGGGCGGTACTTATACGACCTTCTCCGATCTGCCGGCTTTTTCCGAGTATGACTTCAACTCGCCGCGCACAGAGTTTGACGCGGGCGGTTTACAGGCGGTAGAAAAGGCAGAGGAGGAAAAGACCACGATGCTCAAGAGCATCGGGATCAACCTCAATCTCGCTCCTTCACTTGACCTCGCTTCTTCCTCCGATCAGATCATGTATTCCCGCTCGATCAGCGACGATGCGGACACCGTTTCCGCTTATGCCGAGTATGTCGCCAAGTTCAACCAGGCAAAGGGTGTTTCCGCAGCGTTAAAGCACTTCCCCGGCTACGGTACCGTTCCCGACAGCGCTGATACAGGCGTAGGGGCTGTAACCGATGAACGCGACGCCGAAACAATCCGCACCAAAGATTATGCGCCGTTCAAAAAGGGCGTAGCGGCAGGCGCGCATGTGGTGATGGTATCCAACGTGGTGGTCAAAAACATCGACTCCGCCCATACCGCGGCGCTCTCGCCGACCATCCACACAGAGCTCAGAGGAACGGTAGGATTTACGGGCGTTATCATGACCGACGAGCTGGATAACGCCGATTACTCCGCTTATGCCGAAGGCAAAAAGCCTGTTGTACAGGCGGTGCTCGCGGGCAACGATCTCATTCTCGTTCGTGATTACGCGACCGCTTACAGCGATATCCTTGCCGCTGTCAAAGCCGGTACTATCAACGAAAGCCAGATCAAAGAAGCCTGCACCCGTGTGCTTGCCTTTAAGTACACCGCGGGTATCATGAAATAAGAAAACGTTTGAAACGACAGAGACCGCGCTTCGTATGAGCGCGGTTTTTTGCAGTCTTTTTAAGCGGACGGCGTTTTTCATAACGGTTGCCGATTACAAAGCACAAAGATTGGAAAGTTTGTCAGCGTGAGAAGTGATATCGTTTATTGATTTTTGCTTACCGAGTCTATATAATATATAATGAAATAGAGTCAGGCAAAAAACCATTTATCCGAAACGATTTTGCAGGACTGTTATTTAGGGTTTAATTATCATCAAAGGAGGAAATGCTTTGAAAATCTCAAAAAAATTACTCGCAATCATCCTCGCGGTCTTGATGACAGTTTCGATGGTCACCGTCGCTGTTGTCAACGTTTCCGCGACTGCCGGCGATAAGGTCTATTGCCGCGCGAGCTTCACCCCCAACTGCTACATGTGGAACGATTCCACAAAGGAAAACAATAAGGCGTGGCCCGGCGTCGCGATGACTAAGGTCAGCGGTGAAACCGATGTTTACTGCTATACCGTTCCCGATGACAAGTTCGACATGATTATCTTCAACGGCAGCGGTCAGACCGACGATCTGAAGTACCCCGGCGGCAACAAGCTCTATGATTATGCCACAAGAACCTGGAGCGATTACAGCGCCGATCCCGTACCTGTCATCAGCGTCTCGAACGAGGGCGGCAGCTTCAAGGATTCGGTCAATGTCAGTATCACTGTCACCGACGCGACCTCCGCTTACTATTCCATCGACGGCGGCAGCCACATCACGATCAACGGTTCTGTCAACCTGACCATCGGCGCGAATATCGCGGAAGGCACTTCCGTCAAGCTTGACATCAGCGCGACCAACAGCTACGGCACCTCTACCAAGAGCTGTACCTACAAGAAAAGAAGCTCCGCAGGCCCTGTCGACGACGGCAGCACCTCGGCTTCGATCGGCGGCAACTATGCCACCAACCCGGGCGGCGGCTACGGCAAGCGCAAGACCATCTCTGTCGACGGCGACAAGTCCGACTGGGACAGCTCCATGCTTATCGCACAGGGCGTTGCCAACGACGACCCCCGTGTTTACGCTCATTGGTCGATGCACGAGATCCCGATCGACGACTACGCGATGTACGCAGCATGGGATGACACCAACCTTTACATCATGTACGAGATGGCGAACGTTCAGGATGTTGTCGCTCCCGGCGAGGACTTCCCGATGACCCAGGGTAACCTCTGGATCTACAATCTGCCCGTATTTATGTACATTTTCACCGGCAACGAGAATATCACCCACGGCGAGACCGCCGGCGGTACCCTCTGGAACACCGGCACAACGCTTGACGCGCACGCGGATCATGTGATCGCATATTCCACCAACGCGTCCAACGGACCTTTCATCTACACCGCCAACGATGACGGCGAGCTGGAGCCCGACGTTCTCGTCAAGAAGGGCGCAGAGAGCGGTATCAACATCGAGTGGGGCAACGGCAAGACCCTGTCCGGCAAGCTGATGGGTCTGACCAAGGCGGGCACGGATAACAAACGTGTCGCCGGCGACGCTGTCGACGCTACCCTGACCGATTTCTATACTGTCGGTCACAAGGCGAGCATGGATATGTTCTATGAGATCTCCATCCCGCTCAAAAATCTGGATATCTCCGCCGCTGACATCGAGGCAAACGGTATCGGCATCATGAAGGTGTCTACCTTCGGTACCTCCGGTATGGATTGTCTGCCCTATGACCTATCTATGTCTGATAATGCCGCTAAGCCTTATTCCGCCGATCCCTCCAGCTCAGCCGAGAAAGAGGACGAGGATCACATCACCGTTCCGATGGCGCGTATCGGCAAGGCGTTTACTCCGGGCGCTGTCACTCCGACCACTCCGGTACAGCCCACTCAGACTCCCACCCAGAAGCCCACTCAGGCGCCCACTCAGGCGCCGACTCAGTCTCCCTCTAACCCGCAGGTGACAGTCCGTTTGGGCGACGTTGATAACGACGGTTATGTGCTGATCTTTGACGCTACCCTGCTCCAGCGTTATCTTGTCGACATCCCTGTAGCTGTTTTCAACGAAGAAGCGGCAGACGTTGACGGCGACGGCACGCTCACCATCATGGACGCGACCTTCATCCAGCGCGCGCTGGTTGATATTTCTGTTCCCTACGATATTCAGGTTTGATCGCGCAAAGCCGCTTTGCTGAGCGGTGTTAACAAACGGATATATATGCCTGTTACGGAAGGATCAGCTTCTGTAGCAGGCATTTTTTCTGTATCGGTCCGAAGAATCTTCGGTACGGCTGTTGGTTTTTTCGATTGCCTGCCCGGATCATGATTGCTACTTAGTATGAGATAAGGACTTTGGTATATCTTAAATCTGACAGCCAAAGATAAGCGATGATTTCCGTGCAGGGATCATCGCTTTTTGCACGCTCGGCAGATCGCTGGGTTAAAAGCGGTTCATAATTACACGTCTATCCAAGCGATATCCGCAAAGGATAGAACTATCCGTAAAAAGTCAAGAAATAGCAGAAAAGCTCTAATGTGACGGTTGTGTGAAAAATACCTGAAAGCTTTGTGAGAATTATTGAAACTCCTTTCTGTTTTATGTATGATGTAAGTGTAATCCCGAACGGAACATCAATAACCAATCGAAAGGAGATTCATTATGACACGAAAACTCTTATCCGTTATACTGGCGCTCATGTTGGCGCTCACCCTCACGATCCCCGCGATGGCGGCGTCGGTCGATACGGCTGATACTGCTGCCGTTGTGGAGCAGAGTGCTGCGCTGACCTTCTCAAACAGCGGTATCACCGAGACCCAGTCCGGCAGCGGCTACACCATCGACGGCACCACGCTGACTATCACCACGGCAGGCACCTACCGCATCGGCGGCACCTGCACCGAGGGCGCGATCATCGTCAGCAAAGGGCTGAGTAACGTCACGCTGATCCTCGATAACCTGACGCTTTCGTCATCAACGACAGCGCCGATCGTCGTCAAAAAGTCGGCGACAGTCAACATCCATCTCGAGGGCACCTCTACGCTTACCGATAACGAGGATCCCGCGAACGAGACCTCCACCGATACGACCGTTGCCGAAGCCTTTGAAGGCGCGGCGATCAAGGTCAAGAGCGGCTCCTCTGTGACCTTCTGCGGCGACGGTAATCTGAATATCGTTGCGAACGCCAAGAACGGTATCAAGGGCGGCTCGACATCGGAGCTGATCTTTAATGGGAGCGGCACGATCAATGTGAGCGGCAACGCGAAGTATTACGGCGCAACCACCTCGGGCGCGGCAGTCAACAACGGTATCGGCTGTGACGGCAGTATCGTCATCAATCAGGGTACTTACGTCATCAAAGCCGCGAACGACGGTATCAAGAGCGCTCCCGACGCGACCGATGAGACTGAGGGAACCACTATTGACACCGAGTCGGCGGGTACCGTCACCATCAACGGCGGCACATTCGATCTCGATGTCGACGGCGACGGTATTCAGGCAGACACCGCGCTGAACATCAACGGCGGTACTTTTGATATCCGCACATGGAAGGGCTACAGCGTGTGGAACGATACCCTTGCGGACGAATACAGCTGTAAGGGCTTGAAGGCGTCCGGCGACCGCGCGGAAGAAGCGGGTATCGAGCCCGCATTGAACATTACAGGCGGTGCCTTTGTGCTGAACACGGGCGATGACGCAGTTCATTCCGACGCATATGTGACCGTGACAGGCGGCACCTTCACCATTCAGACAGGTGACGACGGTATGCATGCCGATACCTCTCTCACCATCGGCACCGAGGGTGGTTTGTCCCGTGATCCCGATATCACGATCAATAACTCTTATGAAGGACTCGAGGGCGGTACCGTCTATATCTATTCCGGTCGCCAGTATGTTGTCGCAAGCGACGACGGCGTGAACGCCGCCGGCGGCAGCACCAACGGCTCAGATCCCGGAGCGGGCGGTGGCAACACATTCAATCCCGGCGGCGGTCCCGGAGGTCAGAGCGGTCCCGGAGGTCAGAGCGGTCCCGGAGGTCAGAGCGGACCCGGAGGCAACACCAATCCGGGCGGTTCATCTACCACGACCGGCAACTATAACATCTATATCTACGGCGGCGATCTGTACGTGAACTGTGACGGCGACGGTCTCGACTCCAACGGCGGCTTGTACCTCTACGGCGGTACGCAAGCAGTGTTCAGCATGAAGTCCGGCGGCGACAATTCTCCGATCGACGCTGACGGCACTATTTCGATCCAAGGCGCTTCGCTCTTTGCGGCAGGCTCCAGAGGAATGGCAAGCGTGCAGTCGAGCTGGTTCGGCACCAATCAAAAGTATTCCTCAAGCACGACCAGCTATACTGCAGGCAAGATTCTCAATGCCAAAGCGGGCAGCAACGGCAGCGTGATCTTTAGTTATTCGTTGCCGAAGGCAGTCAACTTCGTCTTGGCTTCGTGGCCGTCATCGGTTTCGAGCAGTGCTCCTTCCTTTGCGACCGCGACAAGCGTCACGGCGTGCAAGGGCGGTTCATGGAGCCACAGCTGGAATTCCGGTACCGTAACGACCGCGGCGACCTCCACCTCCACAGGGTTGAAAACCTACACCTGCTCTAAGTGCGGCGCGACCGAACAGCAGACGATCCCGATGACCGTTTCTGTCGATACATGCGATCATTCCGTCGAACAGGAAACCATCGTCGATAAGGGCTACACCGTAACCTTCGCGGGCGACAGCGGCGTTGACTCCGTCACCGTCTATCAGACGCAGGATTATACCGGTACATCCGAATCCGTTTCCGCGACAGGCTCGACCGTATCACGCAGCAGCGATACCGGAGAGCCCGATTCCTCCGGCAGCGGTCAGGTCAACTTCACCATCGTTCTCAAAGACGGTTACGCGTTAGACAGCGTTTCGGTGACCGACGGAACCTATAAAAACATCAAAGGCCCGACCGACACAGGCGTTGCGAACACCTACCGTATCACCAAGATCACCGGCGATACCACTATCACTATCGCGACCGTTCAGTGCGAACATGGCGAGATTCAATCCGGTACCACACCCACATGGTCGTGGAGCGACGGCTTCGGCACTGCCGCCTTGTCCTATACCTGCGCAGATTGCGGCAACACCGTCAACGTCGACGGTACCGTGACGAGCGTACTTACCTCATCCTCTCTGATCACCTTTACCGCGAAGGCGACCATCGGCTCGACCGAGTATACCGATACAAAGACTGCCTCTCCCTTCGCGGCGACCTTTGACTGTGACGAAGGCGTCAAATCCGTCAACGTCTACTATACACGGGATTATACTTCAGCCGACGAAACAGGCGTTACCACCGCTGTTGCGCGCGACAGCGACTCCGGCTATCCGGTCGTCACAGGCGACGGTCAGATCAACTTTGTCGTCGTTCTCAAGGACGGCTACACCCTCGATTCCGTGACTGCGTCCGGCGCTTATAAGAATGTCAAAAGTACCGGCATTGAAAATACCTATCGTGTCACAAAGGTCAGCGGCGCGGTAACGATCTCGGTCGCTACGGCCAAGAGCGAGACCTCCGGCTATATCCTCGGCGACGCGGACGGCGACGGTGAGGTAACGATCCTCGACGCGACCTATATCCAGCGCGCGCTGGTCGATTTCCAACTGCCCGCTTCTTTTAACGAGGCGGCGGCAGATGTTGACGGCGACGGAGAAATGACGATCTTAGACGCGACCTATATCCAGCGGTATCTGGTCGACATCCCTGTCTCTTACGCAATCGGCGAAACCGTAAAACTCTGATAAGATACATTATTATCAATATCCTTTCATCAAAATCTCCCAACCGCTTCGGCGGTTGGGAGATTGCCTTTTCGTATACCCCCGAATCGCGTCGAAAACATCAAAAAGCTAGTATCAGGATAAGGTGAGCGACAGATTCCGAACAGCTCTGCGGTAAACCTACACATTTTAGCCGTATATTTCTATTATGATATTGAATTTCAGCGGCGGTTGTTGTAAAATACAAATGAATATGGGCTTTTTTAATATGATTCATGCAAACAGTGACAAAAGCCGAGTGATCGGAGCGCAAGTGATAGGTTGAGCTGTTCCGAAACAGGAACGGCAGGGAGAGCATATGTCATCAGTTATCAAAAAGAAAAGGCGACTCACGTCGTTTCAGATTATCTTACTCGGATTTTTCGGAGTAATCCTTCTGGGAGCGCTGATTCTCACGCTTCCCGTCTCCTCGTCCGACGGCAGCTTTACGCCGTTTAACCAAACGCTTTTCACGTCGACCTCAGCGGTCTGTGTTACCGGCCTGATCGTACAGGATACCGCGACGCACTGGTCTTATTTCGGTCAGGCAATCATCCTGATTCTGATCCAGATCGGAGGACTGGGCGTGATCACGATGATGTCGACCGCGATGATGCTGATGGGTAAGAGATTGTCGTTCAGCCAGAGGAGCACGATGCAGAACGCGATCTCCGCGCCGAACATTGGCGGTATCGTCAGACTCACGAAGTTCGTCCTCAAGGGCACTGCTCTCGTCGAGTTGATCGGCGCGGTGGTCATGATGCCTGTTTTTATCATCGACCACGGCGCGCGGGGAATTTGGATGGCGGTGTTCCATTCGGTCTCCGCTTTCTGCAACGCCGGCTTTGACCTGATGGGAAGACCCGGACAGAAGTTTGCGTCGATGACCTACTATTCGTCCCATCCGCTGATCAATATCGTCCTGATGCTTCTGATTATCGTGGGCGGTATCGGCTTTTTGACCTGGAAGGACGTCGTGACATATAAATTCCGCTTCAAGCGCTACCGCCTGCAGAGCAAGGTGATACTGATCACCTCCGCGGTTTTGATCGCGGTGCCCGCGGTCATCTTCTTTTTGTATGATTTCGCTCAGCTCCCGCTCGTCGAAAGGATCCTCGGGTCGCTGTTCCAGTCGGTCACGACCCGTACCGCGGGCTTCAATACGCTCGATCTGACCTCCATGACGGCTATCGGTCAGGCGATCTTCATCGTGCTGATGCTGATCGGCGGCTCTCCCGGCTCTACGGCGGGCGGCATGAAAACCACCACGATCGCCGTGCTGGTCGCTAACGCGGTTTCTATTTTTCGCCGCAAGGACGATCCGGAGTGCTTCGGCAGGAGGATCGACGCGGGCGTAGTCAAGGTCGCTTCCACCGTCTTTTTGATGTATATCACGCTGTGCTTTGCCGGCGCCGTGGTGATCTGCTCCGTCGAGCAGCTTCCGTTCGGCGCTTGCCTGTTTGAGACCGCCTCGGCGGTCGGCACGGTCGGGCTTACTCTCGGCATCACGCCTCAGCTGGGACTGATCTCCCACATCATCCTAATCCTGCTGATGTTCCTGGGCAGAGTCGGCGGTCTGACCGTTATCTACGCCGCTGTGACAGGCTCGGGAGATAAGATGTCAAAACTGCCTGCCGAACAGATCACGGTAGGCTGAATATACCAATCACCCTGTATCAAAGGAGAACTGTTATGAAGTCTGTATTATTGATCGGACTCGGAAGATTCGGAAAAAACATCGCGATCCAGCTCAACAAGCTCGGCCATGACGTGCTGGGCGTCGATCATAATGAGGACAGGGTCAACGAGGCGATGGATATCGTTACGGACGCCCAGATCGGCGACAGCACCAACGAGCTGTTTTTGCGCAGACTCGGCATCAACAATTTCGACATCTGCTTTGTGACTATCAGCAACGATTTTCAAAGCTCTCTGGAGACCACCTACCTCCTCAAGGAGCTGGGCGCGAAGTTTGTCGTCGCCCGCGCAGAGCGCGACGGTCAGGAGCGCTTTCTTTTGCGCAACGGCGCGGACAGGGTGGTGTATCCCGAAAAGCAGATCGCGAAATGGGCGGCGATCCGCTACAGCTCCGACCATATCATCGACTATATCGAGCTTGACGAAAGACATTCGCTCTATGAGGTCGCCGTTCCCGACGAATGGATCGGGAAGAGCATCATCCAGCTCGACGTCAGACGCAGACACAACCTGACGATCATCGGGATCAAGCAGGACGACGTCATGAATTTTATGATAAAGCCCGATACGGTGCTGACAAAGGATATGACCCTGCTGGTGCTGGGCGAATACAAGGCGCTGCAAAAGTGCTTCCGTTTCTGACGATGGACAAAGAGCGTTGCAGAGTCCAAAGGACTGCGGCGATCACAACAGATAAAGCGTTTATCATGATTCAGTATATATGTATTAAGGCTTTTAACGATAAGTTTTGAGGGTGCGTTTATGAATATCATTATCGTAGGCTGCGGCAGAGTAGGTCGCTCTATCGCGGAACAGCTGAACACGGAGGGACACTCCATCATCGTGATCGATGAAAACCCCGAGGCGCTTGAGCGCATTTACGATACCCAGAACGTGATGGCGATACAGGGCAACGGCGCCACCTACAGCGTTCTGCGCGAGGCGGAGATCGAGTCATGCGATCTGCTGATCGCCGTCACGGCGACAGATGAGCTGAACCTGTATACCTGCCTGATCGCGAAGAACGCGGGCGTTAATTCGACGATCGCGCGCGTGCGCAATCCCGAGTATATCAGTGATGTAGAGGTCGTCAAGGATGACCTCAAGCTGTCTTTGGCAATCAACCCCGAGTTCACCTGCGCGAGCGAAATCTCCCGTCTGGTCAAGTTTCCCGGCGCCGTGAAGATCAGTTCTTTCGCGAAGGGAATGGTAGATTTCATCAAGATTCGCCTGACTGACAAAACCCCGATCGCCGGCAAGCGCGTTGCCGACTGCGTCTCTGTCCTCAAGGGCAACGTCCGTATCGTCTTTGTTGAGCGCGAAGGCGAGGTCTATATCCCCAACGGCGATTTCATTATGCACGCGAACGATATGGTGTCCTTTGTCGCTCCCTCAGGCGCGGCGGCAAAGCTGCTAAAGTCGCTCGGCACCATTTCCAACAAAGGACGGGCCGTTTTTATCCTCGGCGGCAGTAAGATCGGTTTTTATCTTGCTAAGATTCTGCGTGAAGCCGGCGTTTCGGTGAAGATTATCGAGAAGAATCCCCGCCGCTGTGAGGAACTGTCCGAAGATCTTGACGGCGTGATGATTATCAACGCCGACGCGATGGATGAAGATCTGCTTCTGTCCGAGCACATTGACCGCGCCGACGGCGTGGTATGCCTGATGGATACCGACGAAGAGAACCTTCTTGCCTCCCTGTATGTCAAGCAGGTCAACCCCCATGCGAAGGTGGTTACCGAGCTGGGTAACCTCAAGTTCTCCTCTGTCGTCGATACCCTCCCTCTTGACAGCGTCATCCGACCCAAGCAGCTCACCGGCGAGTATATCGTCCGTTATGTTCGCGGTATGCAGAACACCGTCGGCAACAACGTCGAGACTATGTACAAGGTCAATTCCGACCGTGCCGAGGCGCTCGAGTTCATCGTGCGTGAACGCAGCGCAGTTGTTTCCGTACCGCTGTCCAGACTGAACTTAAAGAGCGATCTACAGATCGTCTTTATCAGCCGCGGCGGCAGATTAATTATGCCCGGCGGTAACGATACCATCGAGATGGGCGACAGGGTTATTGTTGTCACCAAGCACAAGGGTCTGTCCGATCTGCGTGATATATTGAGATAATTTGATTTGCGCCCATAGCATGGCTGTGGGCGCACAATTGCGGATATTATCAAGGTTTTACGGAGTTTATCATGAACAAGAAGCTGATAGTTTATATACAGGGTTGGGTTTTACTGATCGAGGGCGCCGCGATGCAGCTGTCTACGGTCGTCGGTTTGATTCATCGCGAATGGGAGTTTGCAAAGTATTTCCTGTTCATTGGTCTGATCCTGATCGCGCTGGGCGTTGTGCTGGTCATCAAAAAGCCCAAAAGCAACGTGATGTACCTCAAGGACGGCTTTGCCTGCACCGCTCTGTCATGGGTCGTACTCTCCGTCGCCGGCTGTCTGCCTCTGTGGATTTCCCGCACGATCCCTCATTTCATCGACGCGGTTTTCGAGACCGTCTCCGGCTTTACGACCACCGGCGCTACCATACTGACCGAGATTGAGCATCTGCCGCGCTGTATGCTGTTTTGGCGTAGCTTTTCTCACTTTTTAGGCGGCATGGGCGTTGTCGTGTTCCTGCTCGCGATCATTCCCCGATTAGGCGGCAACCAAAGCATCAACCTGATGAAGGCAGAGTCCACCGGGCCCGCGGTCAGCAAGAGCATGCCCAAGCTCCGCAACTACGCCGCCCTGCTTTACGGTATCTACGGTGGTTTGACCCTGCTCGAGTGCATTTTGCTTCTTTGCGGCGGCATGAATATGTTTGATGCCGTGACCACCTCGTTCTCCACGGCGGGCACCGGCGGATTCATGGTTTATAATGATTCCATGGCGCGATTCAGCCCCTATCTGCAAACCGTCGTGGCGGTCTTTATGATGCTTTTCGGCGTAAACTTTTATATCTACATCGTTCTTTTGATGCGCCGTTTCAAGCTGGCGGTGAAGAACGAAGAACTCTGGGTCTATCTCGGCGTCACCGTCGGCGCGACGGTGATTATCGCTCTTGATCTTGTGCTGAACCACATGTACCGCGGCGATATATCCCGGTCTTTCCTTGAGAGCTTTTTCTACATCACCTCGGTTGGTTCTTCAACCGGTATGGCGATCACCGACGTCAACAAGTGGCCGGAGCTTTCCAAGGCAATCGTGCTGATCGTCACCTGTATCGGCGCGTGCGCCGGCTCGACGGGCGGCGGATTCAAGGTCTCTCGTCTGCTGATCCTCTTCAAGGGCGTGCGCAAAGAATTTGCGCTGATCCTTCATCCGCACACCGTCCGCACCGTGAAGATGGACAGCAAAAAGATCACCCACGAGGTCACGCGTTCCGTCAGCGTGTACTTTGCGATTTATATGGCGATTATCATCGTCACCACCATCCTGATCTCGATCAACGGATTTGATTTTACCACCAGCTTTACCAGCGTCCTCGCTACTTTGAACAACACCGGTCCCGGTATGAACATTGTCGGCTCTACCGGCAACTACGCGGGCTTCAGCGTTTTCTCCAAGATTGTGTTCTGCTTCAACATGCTGGCGGGTCGTTTGGAGCTGTATCCGTTCCTCTTGATCTTTATTCCCTCTGCATGGAAAAGGAGTTAACATGAGCGTCGTACTGATTACGGGAGCCTCGCGCGGGATCGGCGCCGCTTGCGCCCGCGCGTTTGCGAAAGCAGGCTTCGACGTCGCGGTTAACTACAACCGCAGTCAAGAGAAAGCGGAATCATTGACGCGGGAGCTGAGCGGCTTTGGTGTGAAAGCGATCGCTGTTCAGGCGGATGTTTCCGACGGCGCCTCGGTTCGTCGGATGTTTTCTGCCGTTAAAGCGAGTCTCGGCGCTGTCGATATTCTCATCAACAACGCCGGTATCTCTCACGTTGGGCTGATGACCGATATGACGGATGACGACTGGAACACCCTGCTTCAAACAAATCTCAGTTCGGTGTTCTACTGCTGTAAATCTGCCTTACCCGACATGATCCGCGCCCACAACGGCGTGATTGTGAACGTCGCCTCCATGTGGGGCGAGGTCGGCGCTTCCTGCGAAGCGGCATATTCCGCCGCAAAAGCCGGTGTGATCGGGTTGACCAAGGCGCTCGCCAAAGAGGTCGGGCCGTCCGGTGTCCGTGTTAACGCGGTATCTCCCGGCGTTGTCATGACCGATATGATGAAGAGCTTTTCCGACGAAGACGTCGCCGCGCTGAAAGACGAGACGCCGTTGATGACCCTCGGTACTCCCGAGGATATCGCCGAAGCCGTGCTGTATCTCGCTTCTGACAAAGCCCGTTTTATTACGGGGCAGGTGCTTTCCGTCAACGGCGGCATGGTGATTTGAGAAGCTTTACGCATAAAAAGGGGCTGTCGCAAAACAAAAAATGTCATTCTGAACGTCAGTGAAGAATCTGAAAGTGCATACTTTTCCGTTAGATTACACATGAAAGGTGTAAT
>CACWTM010000032.1 GCA_902763855.1 uncultured Ruminococcus sp.
GTGCCAAAATCTCATAATTAGTATCGCTCATGGTGTACCTCCTTATACGTCTTTATGCTCGCCGTAGTAGGCGTTCAGATACATCTGCTTGATCTCGGAGATCAGCGGATAACGCGGATTAGCGCCGGTGCACTGATCGTCAAACGCCTGCTCGCTCATCTCGTCGAGGGTCTTGAGGAAGGCTTCTTCATCCGGCACATAGTCGCGGATGGTCGGCATGATACCGATCTCAGCCTTCAAAGCAGAGATACGCTCCAGCAGGTTATGGAGCTTTTCTTCATCATCCTTGCCGCCGATGCCGAGGGTTTCGGCAACCTCTGCGTAGCGTCTGAGGGTGTGCGGATGGTCATACTGAGAGAAGGTGCCCATCTTGGTGGGAGCTTCCTTGCTGTTGAACAGCAGAACCTCGTTCATCATCAGCGCGTTTGCGACGCCGTGGGGGATGTGATGGAAGGCGCCGAGCTTGTGCGCCATAGAGTGCATCACGCCGAGGAAAGCGTTGGCAAAAGCCATACCCGCCATGGTAGCGGCGTTCGCCATCTTCTCTCTCGCTTCTTTATAGCGGCGTTCGCCATCTTCTCTCTCGCTTCTTTATCCGGAACGCCTGTCACAGCGCTATTATACGCCTTGGGCAGGTACTCGAACAGCACCTTGAGCGCCTGCAGCGCCAGACCGTCGGTATAGTCGGTCGCCATGATGGAAGCATACGCCTCCAGCGCGTGCGATACCGCGTCGATACCCGAAGCGGAGGTCAGACCCTTGGGCGCGTTCATCATCATGTCCGCGTCGACGATCGCCATATCGGGCATGAGCTCATAGTCCGCCAGCGGATATTTGATACCGCTCTGCTCGTCGGTGATAACCGCGAAGGGTGTTACCTCAGAGCCGGTACCGGCAGAGGTCGGGATCGCGATGAAGTAAGCCTTGTCGCCCATATGGGGGAAGGTGTAAACGCGCTTGCGGATATCCATGAAGCGCATCGCCATGTCCTCAAAGTCAACGTCCGGATGCTCATACAGCACCCACATGATCTTCGCGGCGTCCATCGGAGAACCGCCGCCGACCGCGATGATGACGTCGGGCTTGAAGCTTTCCATCATCTTCGCGCCCATCTTCGCGCAGGCGAGGGTCGGATCGGGAGCAACCTCGCTGAAGGTGGTGTGCATGATGCCCATCTCGTCGAGCTTTTCTTCGATCGGCCTCGTATAGCCGTTCGCATACAGGAAGCTGTCAGTGACGATGAAGGCTTTCTTTTTATTCATCACGCTGCCCAGCTCGTCAAGCGCGACGGGTAGACAGCCTTGTTTGATATAAACCTTTTCAGGCGCTCTGAACCAAAGCATGTTGTTCCTCCTCTTGGCAACGGATTTGACATTTAACAGATGTTTCACGCCGACGTTCTCGTGGATGGAGTTGCCGCCCCATGAGCCGCAGCCCAGGGTGAGCGACGGAGCCAGACGGAAGTTGTAGATGTCGCCGATACCGCCCTGAGAGGACGGGGTGTTGACCACGATACGGCAGGTTTTCATGCGTTCCATAAACTCGTCGAGGACATCTCCTCTGGTCAGTTCGTTGATGTAGATGGAAGCGGTGTGACCGTAGCCGCCGTCCGCGATCAGCTGCTCCGCGTTTTGGAAGGCTTCTTCGATGGTGTCATATTTGTACATCGCGAGCACGGGGGAGAGCTTTTCATGAGCAAATTCCTCGCTGATGTCGACGCTTTGTACCTCGCCGATCAGCACCTTGCTGCTTTCGGGAATATCCACGCCGCTGAGCTTCGCGATCTTGTACGCGGACTGACCGACGATCTTCGCGTTCAGGGAGCCGTTGATGATGATGGTTTTGCGAACCTTGTCCAGCTCGTCGGGCTTGAGGAAATAGCATCCGCGATACAGGAACTCTTGCTTGACTTTGTCATAGATCGACGCCGGAACATGTACGCTCTGCTCGGAAGCGCAGATCATGCCGTTGTCAAAGGTTTTGGAGTGGATGATCGAGTTGACCGCGAGGATGATATCCGCGCTCTCGTCGATGACCGCCGGCACGTTGCCGGCGCCGACGCCCAGCGCCGGCTTACCGGAGCTGTACGCAGCCTTGACCATACCGGGACCACCTGTCGCGAGGATGATATCAGCCTCTTTCATCAGGGTGTTGGTCATGTCGAGAGAGGGTACGTCGATCCACGCGATGATATCCTCGGGAGCGCCGGCCTTGACAGCCGCGTCAAGAACGATCCTCGCCGCCTCGATGGTGCTTTTTTTTGCGCGCGGGTGGGGAGAGATGATGATGCCGTTGCGCGTTTTGAGCGAGATCAGGCACTTAAAGATCGCGGTAGAGGTCGGGTTGGTGGTCGGGATGACCGCCGCAACGACGCCGATCGGCTCCGCGACGCGAACAAAGCCCGCCGCCTTGTCCTCTTCGATGACGCCGCAGGTAGCGGTGTTCTTATATGCGTTGTAAATATACTCGGACGCGTAGTTGTTCTTGATGACCTTGTCCTCTACAACGCCCATGCCGGTCTCTTCGACCGCGAGCTTCGCGAGGGACAGACGCGCCTTGTTTGCCGCCAGAGCAGCCGCCTTGAAGATGGCGTCCACCTGTTCTTGGGTGTATTCGCCGAACTTCTCCTGCGCTTTTCTGACTTCGCCGATTTTCTTTTCCAGAGTCTCGACGCTGTCGACTAAATATTTTTCATTGTCCATGCGGATTCCTCCTTGCAGGGTTTCGTAGTTTAATACTAATATACTTTAATGAGCGGGATAGATATTAGCTTAACATTATTAGTATAGCATACGCGGATGACGGATTCAATTTACATTTGCACCAAAGAAAGTTTCTGATTTTTAGCGTTTATAGGCAGATTGATATTTATTTAACAATGTTTTCGACGAAAACAGACCCTTGTTTACACAGCAAAAGTGTGCTATCATAGCGAAAGGCCGTGATAAGAAGGGAGAGTGAAACCGTGAACAGGGAGCTGAGTGTGCGTCAGTCCGAGATCCTGATGGCGGCGGTGATTATCGCGCGCAGTACGTCCTTTGTCATCTCAAAGCTGTCGATGGATTCCATGCAGCCGTTCAACATCCTGGCCGTGCGGTTTATCCTCGCTTTTCTCATCCTGATTGTACTGTTCATGAAGCAGTTAAAGCGTTGCACATGGCAGGTGTTCCGCAACGGCGTGATCCTCGGCGTCACCTATACGGGCGTGATGGGCTTTGAAATGCTCGGTATCCGCGAGACAGAGACTTCCCTCGCCGCGCTGATCGACAACTCCGCGTTCATCCTCGTACCGTTTTTCGAGATTGTTTTTCTGCGTGTTTTTCCGAAAAAGAAGGTCGTCATCGGTATGATCGTCGCTTTTCTCGGACTGCTCGCGCTGAACTTTGCTCCCGGAGCACAGTTTAACATCGGCTGTATCTACCTGTTGATCGCGATGGTGTTTTATGCCGCGGCGATCTTTGAAACTTCGGTATTTGCCAAGCAGGGTGAGCCGCTTTTGGTCGGTATGATCCAGCTCGGCACGATGGGCGTTTTGTCGCTGGCCGTTTCACTGTTCTTTGAAGATTTCCGCCTGCCGAACAGCGGCGCCGAGTGGGGGATGATCCTCCTGCTTGCGGTGGTATGCAGTGTGTTCGGATTCACCCTACAGCCCGTCGCCCAGCGCAGTCTCGACGCCGACCGCGCCGGAATGTTTTCTGCGCTCAATCCTCTGGCGGCGATGGTCTGGGGATTTTTGATCCTCGGCGAGGGCATGACGCCCGCAAAGCTGATCGGAGCGGCGCTGATTCTGATCGGACTTCTTTTGCCGTCGATCAGCCCGAATCCACACAAGAAAAGATAACAAAACCCCTGTCCGCGGACAGGGGTTTGCTGTTGCCGTGAAAGGACTGTGCAAAATCACTTACTGTTTTTCCAGCACAATGATTTTTCTGATGTCGTCAATTTCCAGAGCAGTCGCGATCTTGCCCAGGTGTTCAAAGTTGATGACTGTGCGCGTGCCGCGGGCAATATCACTGACGGTGGACTCCCGTACGCCCGCCATTTCGGCGAGCTTTTTCTGGGTGATTCCCTTCTCTTCCAAAAGCTCTTTCAATCGTATTTTCACACAGTAACTCATTTTACTTCAATTCCTTCCAAAGTGAAATTTGCATGTAGGCGTAATTCCACAGGCTGGGATCTTTACCGAAGACGGTGGGCTTGTCGCCGAGCGATCCCGCCAGATCCATCATGCTCCTTGTCAGCAATACCTTGTTCTGGTTCCAGGCTTCAAAGGGGTTTTTACCGTCGATCCACTTGTATTTTTCGGCTGACGCATCGTATGTGAGCAAAGCTCTGAACGAGGCGAGAATAGGGTACAGAAGACCGTCGGGAATTTTGTAGCAGATGTCTTTTTGACAGAACTTGCTTTTGCCGACGGGATTGCCTTCCTTATAACCCGCATACGCCTTTCTGCCGTACATGCGGCCGTTTTCGTTGTAGGCGGCGGCAAACTCCGTTTCGATTGTATCGTACAGATCAAAGATATCCGGAGCGACGTTGACAAATTTTCTGTAGTGTTCGGGGTTTTCCAGATACTCGTTCAGCATCGCCTGTTTGGATGAATATGCTTTCACGGGATGCTCGGTGCTGTTGTACTTGTTAATATTGAACATACACAGGATTGCGACCACCTCGCGAGCGTCGATCATTTTCAGCGGTTTGCTGGTATCAACATCCCTCGTGATCTGATTCTGTTTAAAAGAGATTCTGCCATAGAAGGGCATCCCCTCCAGACACTCTTTGACGGGGTCGAACTTTTCTCTCAGCTCCGCCATCGACTTTGCGTCGACCGCGACGGAGGTGTTGCGGGCTTCTGCCAGATCGGCGATCAGGCTTTCTACGCCGGTCATCACCTCAAACTGGACAAACTGATCCAGCTCTTTATCTTTATTCTGCAAAAGAATTTTGTAAGTGTGACCGCCGTCGATGTTGCCGTGACAGCTTTCGTCGTCGAACTCGATGGTTACCTCCTGCTGACGGTTGTCATAGTGAACCCTTTTTGCCGAGAGGATGATACCCCTGTTCTTGAGATGAAAGAGCCCGTCGTTGCTCAGCAGAGAGTCGGTGATTGCGGTCGCGACCGAGGAAGTCAGCTTCTGATCGCGCGGGTTGGTCGCCATGGGGATGCCCTCCGGTACGTCACAGGTCTTGGCGTAGAAGATGTACTTTCTGGAGTTCGGATTCCCGAGCGGGTCCTCAAATTTCCTAAAGTTGTTGTCAATTACCTTGACAGTTTTTCTAATCATAAATTTTCCTTTCCGAAGTCTAAGCTTCTATTATGATTTACGAATGCATTCGCATATCGCAATATTATAATAGCGCAATATCGTTATTTTGTCAAGGGGTATTTTAAATTTTTTTGACACCAACCGATTTTACTCTTTTTCCGGACATGAAAGAGCCTGCCACCCTTATACGTCGCGTTCGAAGATGATAATCATGTGCGAACCGAAAACTTCGGTTCTGAGCACATGAAAACCCTCTGCCGCGTATCGGTTCATGATCTCAGTGGCTTTGGTATCCACACTCATGCCGGTAACTTTTTCAACTTTATATTCTTTCATGATTGCTCCGAACTACAGCACAAAGGGGTTGAGAAAACTCCCAACCCCTCAACTGTGCTTGATGATAAATGATGCTCCGCCGTTTCGCTTACACCGGCAGACGGAAACTCGGTATTCCGGGATTAGCCGAAGTATCTCTTGAGTAATCCCTTGAAGCCTGCGCCGTGACGCGCCTCGTCTCTTGCCATCTCGTGAACGGTGTCATGGATCGCGTCGAGGTTGAGCGCCTTTGCGCGCTTTGCGAGATCCTGCTTGCCTGCGCAAGCGCCGGTCTCGGCTTCTACACGCAGCTCGAGGTTCTTTTTGGAGCTGTCGGTCAGCACTTCGCCGAGAAGTTCCGCGAACTTTGCCGCATGCTCCGCTTCCTCAAAAGCGTACTTGGTGAATGCCGCGGAGATTTCGGGATAACCCTCTCTGTCGGCTACTCTCGCCATCGCGAGGTACATACCGACCTCAGAGCACTCGCCCTCAAAGTTCGAGCGCAGATCAGCCTTGATGTCCTCGGGAGCGTCAGCGGCGACGCCAAGGATGTGTTCTACCGCAAAGCCTGCGTCAGCATCCATCTTGTTGAACTTTTCGCCGGGCACCTTGCATACCGGGCACTTTTCGGGAGGAGTATCTCCCTCGTGAACATATCCGCATACGGGACAAACCCATTTTGTCATAATCTTTTCCTCCTTTTCATATAAATTTCATGATAAAATCGGTTGCACACAATATACCATAAAAGGAGCAAAATAAATTTCTGTATTGGAATAATAACAAGCTTTCATGCATAATATTTTGTTAGTCAAAACTAACTTGATTTTTGGAGTGATATGTATGCCATCCGTCTTTTTAAGCCCGTCATTACAAGAGTGGAATCCCTATGTCAACGGCGGCAGTGAAGAGTATTTCATGAATCTTGTCGCCGACGCGATCGAGCCGTATCTTCGCGCCTCGGGGATCACCTATGCCCGCAACACACCGTCTCAGACGTTGTCCCAGGCGATCGCTCAGTCTAACGAGGGCAGCTACGATCTGCATCTTGCGATCCATTCCAACGCCGCGGGATCGCAGAACAGCGGCACCGTCCGCGGCACGGACGTCTATTATTATCCGACTTCATCAAAGGGCAAGCGCGCCGCCGAGATTATCGCCGAAAACTACAGGAACATCTATCCCTTACCCGACAGGGTCAAAACGGTCGCGTCGACGAGCCTTGCCGAGCTCAGACGTACCAAAGCGCCCGCGGTGCTGATCGAGACCGCCTATCATGATAACCTTGCCGACGCCGAGTGGATTCAGGAGAATATCGGCGCGATCGGCAGAAACCTCGCGCAAAGTATCGCGCAAATATTAGGCGTGCCTTTCGTCGATCTGTAAATATTTCTGTTGCATAGCCTGTCAGTCGTGTGTTATAATGAAAGCGTATAACACACGGCTTTTTTATGGAGGTTAAAAAAGATGGATGAAAAATTGATGAAACGCATTACCAGAACGATCACCAACCTGCGCAACAATAATATGGCGGCATATTACGTTGAGTCAAAGGACGAGGTCGTACCGCTCTTAAAGACCCTGATGAACGACGGCGAGACCGTCACCCACGGCGGTTCCGAGACCCTCAAAGAGTGCGGCGTGAGCGAGTTGCTCAACTCCGGCGCGTATAATTACCTCGACCGCTCTAAGGCTCAGACGCCCGAAGAGGTGGAGGAGATTTACCGCAAGGCTTATGTTGCCGATACTTACCTTGCGTCCGCGAACGCGGTAACCGAGAGCGGTTTGCTTTTCAACGTCGACGGCAATTCCAACCGCGTTTCCGCTATCCTCTACGGCCCTAAGCAGGTGGTGTTCATCTGCGGCTGCAACAAAATTGTCCGCGATCTGGACGAAGCTGTTCTCAGACTCAAGACCGTTGCCGCTCCCAAGAACACCAAGCGTCTGAACTGCGCGACTTACTGCGCGAAGGAGGGCGAGTGCCTCGCAATGGGACGCGACGCCTCTTATATGTGTGACGGCTGCCGCAGCCCCCAGCGTATCTGCTGTAACTATGTCGTTTCCGCGCTCCAGCGTCACAAGGACAGATTAAAGGTCATTATCGTCGGCGAAGAGCTTGGCTATTGATTTTGATGTACGGCAGGAAATACCTGCCAAAGCTTACTGACAGTCGCGGTCAGACTGATTCTCGGCGTGAGAGCCGTTATCGTTCTGCTGTACGCTGTCAGTCATATGGTTATCGGACTTGTCCTGATAACCCTTTGTATTCTGATTTTGATTCTTTTTTGTATTTTTCTTGCTTTTGCTCATGATGACACCTCCTTTGATATGGAGGTAGTATTCCCGAAAGAAGGCGATTTATCATGAAACTGAACGATTTTTTTGAACGGATGAAAACCGCACCGGGCATTGACTACGACCGTTTTCTTGAAACGGCGGACAAGCCGCCGTACAAAGCGATCCGCGTCAATACGCTGAAGATCCAGCCCGAAGAGCTCTTGCCGCTCCTGCCGTTCGCCGGGGAACCGGTGCCGTTCTGCGACACGGGATTCTATGTCAGCGCGGACAAGCTCGGCAAGCATCCGCTCCATCACGCCGGCGCCTTCTATGTACAGGAGCCCAGCGCGATGTCGGCGGTCACGGCTCTCGGCGTCGAACCCGGCGACAAGGTGCTTGACCTGTGCGCCGCGCCGGGCGGCAAAAGCACTCAGATCGCCGCGGCGCTGTCCGGAACGGGTTTGCTCTGGGCGAACGAGATCGTCAGACCCCGCGCCCATATCCTGCTGTCAAATATCGAGCGCATGGGCGTCAAAAACGCCGTTGTATCAAACATGTCGCCCGATATGCTGTGCCCGGGGCTCGAGGGCTTTTTTGACAAAGTTCTTGTTGACGCTCCCTGTTCCGGCGAGGGCATGTTCCGCAAGGACAAAGACGCGATCTTCGAGTGGTCGGTGGAGCACAGCCTTTCCTGTGCCGAACGGCAGAAAGCGATCATGAACTCCGCCGCGAAAGCCGTCCGACCCGACGGCGTGCTGGTCTACTCCACCTGCACCTTTTCGACTGATGAGAACGAAGGTGTTGTCGAGAGCTTCTTGCAGGATAACCCTGAGTTTGAGCTGATCACCACGGGCTGCAAATTCGGTGTAAAAACGCTGAAACATGCCACCCGCGTTTACCCTTATGACGGCGGCGAAGGCCATTTTGTCGCGAAGTTCAGAAAGCTCAGGGGCAAAGCCTTCAAAGGTTCGATGTATCGCTATGTCGAGCCGTCCAGAGACGAGCGGCTGGAGATCGAAAGGTTTTTGACCGATATCCTCCGCAATCCGAGCTTCCGTCATTATCATGTGATCGACGACCGTATCCTCAACCTGCCCAACCCTGATCTTCTGCCCGACCTCGGAGGCATGAACATCCTGCGCGCGGGCGTCAAGCTCGGCGACTTCAAGAAAAACCGCATCGAACCCCACCACAACCTCGCTACCTCCCTGACTCCCTACGAGTTCAAAAGACGTCTGATTATGGGCTGTGACGATCTGATTACCGCGCGCTATATCAGCGGCGAAGAGCTCGAGGTTGACAACTGGATCAACGGCTGGGGCGTCGCGACGGTCAACGGCATCACGCTGGGACTGGGCAAGGCGGTCAACGGCCATTTAAAGAATAAGTATCCGAAAGGACTGCGTACCCTCGCATGGAAAGACTTACAGATATAGGCAATATCCGCGACATTCTCTCGCGCCACGGTTTTACATTCAGCAAAGCGCTGGGACAGAATTTCCTGATTAACCCATCCGTCTGTCCGCGTATGGCTGACGCGGCGGTACAGGGCGTTCCTACGGACGCGTCTGTCGGTGTGTTGGAGATCGGCCCCGGCATCGGCGTGCTGACCAACGAGCTGCTGCAACGGGCGGACAGAGTCGTCGCCGTAGAGCTTGACAAGCGACTGCTCCCCGTCCTCGACGAGACCCTCGCGGAGTACGACAACCTAAAGGTCATCAACGCCGATATCCTTGATCTCGACCTGCACAAGCTGATCGCCGAAGAGTTCGGCGGCATGGACGTGGTGGTGTGCGCCAATCTTCCGTATTACATCACCTCGCCCGTCATCATGAAGCTGCTCGAAGAAAAGCTCCCGATCCGCTCCGTCACCGTCATGGTGCAAAAAGAGGCGGCGGTGCGCCTGTGTGCCGAACCGGGTACCCGCGACAGCTCCGCCATCACCGCGGCGGTGCGCTACTACTGCGACCCCGAGCTGTTGTTCCATGTGTCGGCGGGCTCGTTTATGCCCGCGCCTAAGGTCGACTCTGCGGTGATCCGTTTACAGCTCCATGAGCCTTCGGTGCATCCGAAAAACGAAAAAACCTTGTTCAAGGTTATCAAGGGATCGTTTGCCCAGCGCCGCAAAACAGTGCTCAATTCACTTTCTTCCTCTCTGTCTCTTGACAAGCAAAAGATGCGTGATATACTAGAGACAGCGGGGGTTCAGGAGAACGCCCGCGCCGAAAGACTGACTCTGCAAGATTTCTCAAACATCGCCGACGCGCTTGAAGAAACGGAGTGAATTATGGAAAAGAAAAATTTCATCATCCTGATCGTCCTGATCGCCCTGCTTGCCGTCAGCATTCTGCTGATGAGCGTTTCTTTGCTCCTGTCCGAGCGTGTGTTCGGTCAGGTGTCCAGCTATATTGCGATCGCCTGCGTCATTGTTACGCTGGTCGGCGTGGTGATCGTCATCCGCATGAACCGCAAGAACAAGGACAAGGATGATTTTGAGGACTGATACAATTTGATAGCAGCGCCGCTGAGTGTTCAGCGGCGTTTTTTTCTTTGTATCTATCTGTTGCTGTTTGGTATATTTCATTCTGTTTTCGCATATGTTTAATCAGCATTATTGTAAGGAGCGAAAACTATGGAATATCATCTGACAAAGAACACGATCGCCCAGCCGCGCTATGTGCTGGATACCGTCTGTGAACAGGCGGTGGACATCGACCTGACCCTGCCCGATTACTGTCCCGATATCGAGCGCATCCTATGCTGTACGTTGATTCCCAAAATTTATCTTGCCAATGTCAGCGGCGATCGGCTGAACGTCGAGGGAGCCTCCTGCGTGAGGATTCTGTACCTCGACGGCGACTCAGGCGCAATCCGTTCGTATGAGTACAGCCAGCCTTTTTCCGAGAGTATGCCGCTGAAAGACGCACCCTCCGAGTGCGCGATCTTCACCGATGCAAAGCCCGAGTACCTCAACTGCCGCGCCTTAAGTCCGCGCAAGCTCAGCCTGCACGGCGCCTTTTCGCTGTACGCCAAGGTCGCCGCAAAAGGGGACATGGACTATTGTGAGTATGACGGCGACGATGATCTCCAGGTCAAGAGCGAACAGCTTGAGCTTTGCGCGCTGAGCGGCTTGTGCTGCGACAGCTTCACGGTACAGGAGGATATTCCGGTCTCCGGCCGGGAGATCAACGCCTTGCTCAGCTACCGCCTGACCGCGCGGATCACCGAGATGAAAGCGATTCGCGATAAGATCATGCTCAACGCGGAGCTCAAGCTTGAACTTCTCTATCTCAGCGGGGCAGAAAAGAAAGAAGCCGCCTGTATGTCCTACAGCCTGCCTGTATCACGGGTTATCGACTGTGACGGCGTGGATGAAAACGCCGTGATCGACGGTGAACTCTCCGTGATGAGCTGTGAGCTTCATCTCTCCGACGACGCGCTGGACGGTTCAGCGCTCCTGTCTCTGGACGCCAAGCTGGGGTTTTCAGCTTTGTGCTATATCCAAAAACAGATTTCCGTCATCTCTGACGCGTATTCCACCGATCGTGACGTTGAGCTCAGTGTAAAGCCTTTCTCCTGCACACAAAACGTCGTCTGCCGCAGCTATACCGATATCGCCAAAACCGACCTCTCTGTCGACGACGAGATCGGGCGCGTGCTTGACGTCCGCTGCGAAAAGATCGCATCCTCTCATATGACCGCCGACGGCGCCGTCAAGCTGCATACCAAGCTCTGTGTCGGTATCCTGTTTGAAACCGCTCAGGGTGAGACGCGTTATCTTGAGCGCGACGCCGAGTTTGTCTATCAGCCCGACTGTGACGGCTGTGATGAGGTACTGCGCCTGAAAGCCGCCGTTGACAGCCTGAGCTACCGTTTGACCGACAGCCGAAGACTTGAGCTGCGCACGGAGCTGTGCTATCATCTGACCCTCTGCTGCCGCAGGAGCTGCTCCGCTGTCAAGGCGGTTTCCGCCGACAAAGACGCCGCCGTCAGGGAAAAGGACGGCTCCGTGATCCTCTACTACACCGACAAAGGCGAGCGCGTGTGGGATATCTCCAAGCGCTTTTCCTCCCGCCCCTCCGATATCATCGCCGAAAATGCCCTTGAGGGCGATACGGTCGCCGAGGGTGTGATGCTCCTGATCCCCTCGGCATAAATACGCCTGACCGTTCATATAACTTACTATCAAGTGTTACGGAGGATATCATGAAAGAGAGAAGTATTTATAAAGATATAGAGAGCCGCACCGGCGGCGATATCTATATCGGTGTGGTCGGGCCTGTCCGGACGGGCAAATCGACCTTTATCAAGCGATTTATGGATACATTGGTGCTGCCGCATATCGCCGACGACAACCTGCGCGAGCGTGCCACCGACGAACTGCCCCAAAGCTCCGCGGGCAGAACGATCATGACGACCGAGCCGAAGTTTGTGCCCGAAAACGCTGTTCCCATCACGCTGGAGGACAACGCCCACCTGAGCGTGCGAATGATCGACTGTGTCGGCTACATCGTCGAAAGCGCGATGGGGTATATCGAAGAGGACGGCGAGCGGATGGTGCGCACGCCGTGGAGCGACGCGGAAATGCCCTTCCGCAAAGCCGCCGAGCTGGGGACAAAGAAGGTTATCACCGACCACAGCACCATCGGCGTGATGGTCACAACCGACGGTTCGATCGGCGACATCGACCGCGAGGACTACGTCAGGGCGGAGGAACGCGTCGCATCTGAGCTGGCGTTATCGGGAAAGCCCTATATCATCCTGCTCAACACCACCGCGCCCGAGAGCGTATCGTCCTCGGCGCTCGCCAACGACCTGAGCCGCAGATACGGCGCTCCCGCGATCCCCGTCGACTGCGCGATGATGGACGAGAACACCGTCAAAGGAATCCTCGCGTCCATCCTGTTCGAGTTTCCGATCCGTGAAATCCATATTGACCTGCCCTCGTGGCTCAAGGGTCTCGATCATGACAACTGGCTTCGCTCCGCGGTCTTCGCGGCGATCCGCGACCGCTCCAAGGAGCTCCGTAAGATCCGCGAGGTGCAGGATATGTCCGCCGAGCTTTCCGAAAACGAGTATATCGAATCCGCCCGGCTCAGCGAAATGGATCTCGGCAGCGGCAGAGCGGATCTTGAGGTGCGGTTGTACGGCGAGCTGTTCTATCGTGTGCTCAGCGAGAAAAGCGGTATTGAGATCAGCGACGAGCGCGAGCTGATGGCGTGTATTTGCGAGCTGTCAAAGTCCAAAGAAAACTATGACCGTATCGGCAAAGCCTATGAGGATGTTCTCGAAAAGGGCTACGGTATCGTCATGCCTACGATGGAGGAATTAAGCCTCGAAGAGCCCGAGATCGTGCGCCAAAGCGGAAAGTACGGCATCCGGCTGAAAGCGAGCGCGCCGTCTATCCACATGATGCGAGTCTGCACGACCGCCGAGGTTACGCCGATCGTCGGCTCGGAACAGCAGAGCGAGGAGCTGGTGACATATCTGCTCCGCGAGTTTGAGGAAAGCCCCGCTAAGATCTGGGACAGCAACATATTCGGCAAGTCGGTCAGCGACCTCGTCAACGAGGGTTTGCACAACAAGCTCTACCGCATGCCCGAGAAGGCGCGTCTCAAGATAGGGGAGACGGTGGAAAAGATCATCAACGACGGCTGTAATGGTTTGATCTGTATCATCCTTTGAGAAAAAGACTTCCTTTCGGGGAAGTCTTTTCTATTCTGTAAAAATTTAGGTTGAAATTTGTCTGTCGCGGGTGTATACTATAAAATAGATTATTATGGGATAGTTTGTGTGACGGTTTATCCGATCCGCGATGATACTTAGTATGAATATCCCTTACCCAGACTAGGAGGCTTATTTATGGGTGATAATTTTACCTTGTCGATTACCATCCTGCTGACAGGCTTTGCCGTTGTCTTTGCGGTGCTGTTGATTTTGATCGGCATCATCAAGGGCTACGGTACCATCATCTACAAGATCCAGAACCGCAGCAGGGAGAAAAAAGCGAACCGTAACGCGGATCTGTCGAAGGTGGAGCGTGAAGAAACGCCTGCCCCCGCCGTCATGATCGAAGCGTCCGACGCCGCCGATGACGATGAGCTGATCGCTGTGATCTCCGCGGCGGTCTACGCGATGTACTCCTCGTCCGACGTTCGTATCAAGAGCATCCGCAAAGCTCCGACGCGCGGCAGCGCGTGGCGCAGTGCGGGACTTTCGGACAACGTCAGACCGTTTTAAGGGGAGGTTCATATGGAAATTTTAAACGGATTTTTGGAAGCCATCAAGGGCTTGTGGACGGATTCCGGCTTCACACAGCTCGGCTGGCAGAATTATGTGATGATAGCGGTTGCGTGCGTACTGATGTACCTCGCGATCAAAAAGCAGTATGAGCCGCTGCTGCTGCTGCCGATCGCTTTCGGTATGCTGCTGGTCAACCTTTATCCCGCAATCATGGGCGCGCCCTCAACCGAGCTGATCGAGTGTTCGGCGTATGAGGCGGCGCACCAGGGGCAGGTCATCAGTTACGCGACGACAACCCTTGACGGCGTTCAGTATTACAACGTGCCGACCTACGGCGGACTGCTCTACTACCTCTATCAGGGCGTCAAGCTCGGTATCTATCCTCCGCTGATCTTCCTCGGTATCGGCTGTATGACCGACTTCGGCCCTCTGATCGCGTCTCCCAAGAGCTTTATCCTCGGCGCGGCGGCGCAGATCGGCATCTTCATCACCTTCATTGGTGCGATCGTCCTCGGCTTCACTCCCGCTCAGGCAGGCGCGATCGGCATCATCGGCGGCGCAGACGGTCCTACCGCTATCTACGTCACCTCCAAGCTCGCGCCCGAACTGCTCGGGCCGATCGCGGTCGCGGCGTACTCGTATATGGCGCTTGTCCCGATCATCCAGCCGCCTATCATGAAACTGCTCACCACCAAGAAGGAGCGCTCTGTTGTGATGGGTCAGCTTCGTCCCGTTTCAAAGCTCGAGAAGATCATCTTCCCGATCATCGTTGTTATCATCGTTGCGATCGCGCTGCCCTCGGCGGCTCCGCTGGTCGGTATGCTCATGCTCGGTAACCTCTTCAAGGAGAGCGGCGTCGTCGAGCGTATCAGTAAGACCGCCCAGAACGAGTTGATGAACATCATCACCATCTTCCTCGGTACCACCGTCGGCGCTACCGCGACCGGTACCGTATTCCTTACCCCCAAGACCCTCGGTATCATCGCCCTCGGCTTGATCGCGTTCTGCATGGGCACCGCCTGCGGCGTATTGTTCGGTAAGCTGATGTACAAATTCTCCGGCGGCAAGATCAATCCTCTGATCGGTTCAGCCGGCGTATCCGCCGTACCGATGGCGGCGCGTGTTTCCAACAAGGTCGGTCAGGAAGAGAACCCCGGCAACTTCCTGCTGATGCACGCGATGGGCCCGAACGTCGCCGGCGTTATCGGTTCAGCCGTAGCGGCAGGCGTTCTGCTCAGCGTACTGGGATAATCAAAAACATTTGCGACAGCCTTCCGTCACGGAGGGCTGTTTTAGCGCCATACTAAGATCAGCAGATTTTGCGGCTTTTGTCGGATCAGAAAAATATCTTTCGAATAATTCGAATATAGAATAATATTACGCCTTGTTGATATATAATATAGAATGATTAACTAGGGGAGTGCCCCCTGATGCGCCGCGATCACCCGAAGTCAGACCGATTCCCGGCGGCGTGATTCTATCCGATAGGAGGATTTTATGAAGAAGCAAATTACGATCGGCGATCTGTTTCAGATTTTTCTGCAGCATATCAAGCTGATTATTATTGTAACGCTGCTGGGCGCGCTGCTGGCGTTCCTGTACGTTACGTACTTTGTGACTCCGATGTATTCAACAAGCGCGCTGATTATGGTACAGAACGGCAGTACACAGGACAGCAATATCTCTGCGTCGACGTCGTCGAATCTTACCGGTGAAAAGGTCAACATGAGCGATATTTCGTCCTCGCAGACACTGGCTAACACCTGCTCGACCCTGTTTCGAGTCGATCCCGATATGAAGAGCATCATCAGCGGCGCGTCTATTTCCATCAGCGTCGTCGAGGATTCGTATTTCCTGCGAATCAGCTCTACCTCTTCTAACCCTCACACCGCCGCCAATATCGCGAACCTGGTTGCGAATACCGCGCCGCAGGTATTCAAGAAGTATTTCGGCGACGCGGGCAGAGTGGATACGGTCGAGGAAGCCGGCGTACCGTCCAGACCGTCCTCGCCCGACGTCAAGCGATATGTGCTGATCGGCTTGCTGGCAGGTCTGCTTCTGTCGCTGGTGATTTCGTTCCTGCTTGAGATTATTGACACAACCATCAAACCCGGCGACGATCTGTACAAGACCTATGATGTACCCGTATTTGCGGAAATCGTTGACTTTGACGCGGAAGGCGGTGCGAAGAAGAAATGAAGCTGATTAGAAACAAAAAGCTCGACGCTGTCGGCAACGAGGCGGAAAAGGCGAAGAACGTCTTATCGTCCGACTCTAAATTCGCAATCGTAGAAGGCTACAAGATCGCCCGTACCAATCTGGTCTTTTCCTTGACTGCGCAGGAGAACAACTGCGTCGCGATCACGTCCTGGTCGAAGGGCGAGGGCAAGAGCACCGCGACCGTCAACCTTGCGATCTCCTTTGCGAAGATGGGCAAGCATGTTCTGCTGATTGATACCGACCTGCGCCGCCCGAATCTGCACAATCTTCTGAAGCTGAAGAACGAGAGCGGTTTGTCCGACGTCATCGGTCAGTTCGGCGATTTCCAGTCGGCGGTTCATACCGGCGTCATCCCGGATCTCGATGTGCTGACCTCCGGCGCGATCCCGCCCAACCCCTCTGAGCTTCTCGCTTCGCCGACGTTTACGGAGCTGATCGAAAAGGCGAAGGAGGTTTATGATTACGTCATCATGGATACGCCTCCTCTCGGCGTTGTCGCCGATACGCTGCTGCTCAAGGACTATGTCGGCGGCTATGTGCTGGTTGTGCGCGAGCGCGTCACCACCCACGGCGATATCGAAAACGCTTTGCAAAATATCCGTCTGGCAGACTCCAAGGTTCTCGGATTTTTGAAGGTCGGTTGTCAGATGCGTTCACGCGGCTACAACCGCCGTCACGGCACCAGCAACGGTTACACCTACTATTATAAATAAAGCTGTTTCAGCGTTTGTCTCTCCTGCGTTTTGCGGGAGAGACTTTTTTCTTGGACGGCTTAGATGAAATATTGACCATAGAAAGCCCCGATTTCGCGCGCTGTAGTATTCATCTTTACGAATTTTGCAGGATTTTGATAAAAGTGTTGCAAAACCTAACGGTTTGGTATATTATATAGAAGCAAATGAAGATGATTTTTGCAAGATTATACCGATATCCTGTGAAAACGACGGTATTCAGATAAGGAATGATACAAATGCAGTACAAAGACTATTCGAGAGAGCAGCGCGACGCGGAGCTTTCTCAGTTATGGGATGAATTTAACGCGATCAAAGCGCAGGGCTTACAGCTGAACATGGCGCGCGGTGTTCCCAGCACCGACCAGCTTGAGCTGTCCTTAGGCGTTCTGGACATTCTCCACTCAGCCGCCGACTGCAGCGCTTCCGACGGTACCGACTGCCGTAACTACGGCGTTCTTGACGGTATCCCCGAGTGTAAGCGCATGATGGCGTCGATGCTGGGCTGTGATCCCGAGATGATTATGATCGGCGGCAACTCCTCTCTGAACATGATGTTCGATACGATTGCCTGCTTCATGAACTCTCCCGTCACACCCGGTACACCCGCTTGGGCTTTGGTTGCCGACCGCAAGTTTCTCTGTCCCGTACCGGGCTATGACCGCCACTTCGGTATCACCGAGTATTTCGGCTTTGAGATGATCCCCGTGCCGATGGACGAGAACGGACCCGATATGGATAAGGTCGAGGAACTTGTGAAGGATCCCTCTGTCAAGGGTATGTGGTGCGTACCGAAGTATTCCAACCCCACCGGTGTTTCCTATTCCGACGAGGTCGTCCGCCGTATCGCGGCTTTGGAGCCCGCGGCGCCCGATTTCCGCGTCATGTGGGACGACGCTTACTGCATCCATGATCTGACCGACGATCATGACGAGATCCTCAATATCTTTGAAGAGTGCGAAAAGGCGGGTCATCCCGATCTCGCGATCGCTTTCTGCTCTACCTCCAAGATCACCTTCCCCGGTTCCGGTATCGCGGCGATGGCGTCCTCCGACAACAACATGAAGGTCATTAAAAATAAATATAAGTACCAGACCATCGGTTACGACAAGCTGAACATGCTGCGTCACGTCCGTTTCTTCGGCGATTTTGACGGTATGAAGGCACACATGAAACGCCATGCCGAGGTTCTCAGACCCCGTTTTGAGATCGTTCTCAAGAAGCTCTCTGAGCAGCTCGAGCCCTATGGTATCGTATGGTACAACCGTCCCCGCGGCGGCTACTTTGTCTGCGTGAACGTGATGGACGGCACCGCCAAGCGCGTTGTCGCGCTGTGCAAGGAGGCGGGCGTGATTCTCACCGGCGCCGGCGCAACCTACCCCTACGGCAACGATCCGTATGACAGCAACATCCGTATCGCTCCGTCCTTCCCCGGTCTCGAGGAACTTTCCGGCGCGATGGATATCTTCTGCCTTTGCGCGCGTATCGCGGCGCTGGAAAAGCTCAACGCCTGATTGCTAACCCGATTCACCGAGGGGCTGTCGCATTAAGAAACGCGATAGCCCCTTTTAGTGTCATTCTGAGCTTGTCGAAGAATCTTACAGTGCAATCTATCCAACTTCATTACACCTTNNNTCATTACACCTTTCATGTGTAATCTAACGGAAAAGTATGCACTTTCAGATTCTTCACTGACGTTCAGAATGACATTTTTTGTTTTGCGACAGCCCCTTTCTTATTTTTCGAAGAAGTATAAAGCGAATTTTCTAAACTAGAATTGAAAGCAGATATATTTCTACATCAGAATTATAAATTGAACTTATTTCTTTATCGGAATAATGAATATTTTGAAATCTTAAATCCTTTATTGACTTTTCACAGAGAAGTCTGTATAATTGATATGTTATTGTGGATTTTTATATTGGTGCTCTAGCGTCTTGCGTATAGGAGAACCGATGTAGAAACCCGTAGAAGAACAGAAAATAAAATGGAGGTCCAAGGCATGAAAAGAATTTCTAAGCCTGTATTCTTCATTGTCGCTATCCTGATTATAGCGTTTGCGTTCACCGCCTTTGCGGGAATCAAATACTATGAGGGCGATATCCAGAAAACCGTTATCAAGGGTATCGGCGACATCAGATGGGGAATTGACATCCGCGGCGGTGTAGAGGCTACCTTTAAGCCCGCAGGAGAGATCGACGCCACGGATGAGCAGTTAGACTCTGCGAAATCAATCATTGAGACACGAATGGTCTCGAACGGTATCACCGACTACGAGATCTACTCCGACTACGGCAGCGACCGCATCATCGTTCGCTTCCCGTGGAAAGAGGACGACACCAACTTCGACCCGGTCGCGGCTGTTGACGAGCTGGCGGCTACCGCGAAGCTGACCTTCCGCAATCCCAGCGGCGAGGTCGTCATGGACGGCTCTGCCGTTTCCAGCGCGCGTGCCGGCATCGACCAGTCCACCGGTTCCGTCGGCCAGTATCTGGTGCTTCTCGAGCTCAACAGCGAGGGCGCTAAGACCTTCGCCGACATCACGAGCCAGTACCTCGGTCAGCAGATCTCGATCTACATGGACGAGACGATGCTCTCCAGCCCGACTGTCCAGAGCGTTATCTCCGACGGCTCCGCGCAGATCTCCGGCAATTTTGACGCCGAATCCGCCACGAAGCTCGCGAACCAGATCAACGGCGGTGCGCTGCCCTTCTCTCTTGAGGCGGCGTCCTACAGCGGCATCAGCCCGACGCTGGGCTCCAACTCCCTGACCGCTATGGGCTATGCGGCGATCATCGCGTTCATCCTGATCGCGATCTTCATGATCA
>CACWTM010000033.1 GCA_902763855.1 uncultured Ruminococcus sp.
GAACCGATTTCCCACCCACCATATGGCGCGCCATCGTGATGTAGTAAGCCAGCATCCTGACGCCGTAAACGATCAGCGATAAGCTGAAGATCAAAGCAACGAACGACAAGCCCTCGGAAGGAAGCAAGATCAGTACAGAGCCCATCAACAGCATGACAACACCGGAAAGGATGTTGGTGACTCTTTTACCTCCGTTCATTCCTTTGCGCCTCCTTTGTCTCTTGCATCAGCTTGCGGTAATCTTTGATACCGCCGAAGCCCTTTTTCGCGTTGATCGAATAGCCGGCGATCTTGTTGCCGGACTGAAAGATCTTGCCGGTGACCATGCTCTTTTGGGCAAGAGCGGCAAGGATGAATCTGCCGAGGAAGGTAGCGTCCTTTTCGGCTTCAACCGCGTTGGTATACTCTGCCTTGTGCTTTTCGAGATCGAAATCTTCGATCTTGTGACCGGAGAGCTTCTCACCGAGCGCGCGCCAGTCATCGGAAGCGTCGGGCTGACGCTTTTCGATGATCGCTTTGATCTGTGACTCCCACGGAGCGGTTCTCTCGGCATCGTAAGTCGCTTTCTCAAAATTGCCGATCTCGCCGCGCAGATAGCGCATGGCGTAGACCATCTGGCAGAAAGCGCGGTAATAGTCGGAGGGGTTGTCCTTGACGATCTCTTCGTACTCGCCCCACGCGGGCAGGTACTTGTAACGTACAAAGCTGTAGTCGGGCAGGTGGCCGGCGCGTCCGTGACCGAGGTTCATGATCGTGTTTTCTTCGGTGCGGAAAAGGGTGTTGACGTAGACGCTCTTTTCGAGGTCGTCAGCCGCGCCGGGGTTGTGGCTGAACTTGATCTTGCGCTCGCTGCCGTCGGGCAGAATCTCGTAAAAATGGCTGTTGGTGTTGTTGATAACCAGCGAGGGGGTGCCGGCAAAGTTGCTGTGCGCCCAGGTATCGGCGAGCACATGCATGGATAAGCCGACAGCCTGCAGGCTTTTGTCCTTCGCAAGCTTGACGGTATCAACCAAAAGATCGCCGTTCGGCTTGCAGATAAGACGGTATTTGCTGAGATAGCGCTTGCCGCAGTGCGGCTTTTCGGCATAAAGATCGTAGGGCAAAAAGTGAAATGACGACCAGATACGGGTGACGTCCTGCAGTCCGATCGCGTTCATCTTCACGTCCATCATCTCCATCTGGAGCTGGGTGGTCGCGGCATGGCGCGGCGCTCTGACCGAAGTCAGAAAGGTGACGGTACACCAGTCGACAAACTGGGCGCTGTAGCAGATATCGAGGCTCTCCTCGTGGCTGTAGCCCGCGAGGATCGCGGCGCAGTATGTAGCATAATAGTGAAAATCCTTGTTCATGCCATCGTCTCTCTTTCCGTCTTCTTTCTCAAAAGCCGCACGCGGACAGAGGAATAGATCAGCTCAAGCACCGCCGCCATGGAGGTGATCTCAACGAGGAGGGACGCCAGGTAATCGAGGGTCGAATCATAGTCGTCGATATCAAGACCGGCAAGCAAAGAAAGCAGCGACACCGTCAACAAAAAAGCGGCGAACACCAGATAGGTGATGTGCTTCTTCTTGCCGTTGCCCTCGGCTCGGGCGGAAAGTCCTATATAAATACGCAGCCCGAGATCGAAGCCGAGCAGCAGTACCATAATGCAGATCATCAGCGCGATATAAACGTCTCGAGAAATCCCGGTCTCCTCATCGGGGAGAATCCCGGCTACTTCCGGGTGCATGACGGTCAGCAGAATCGTCTTGACGATACTCCACAAACCGAACGCGATGACGCCGTAGCCGCTGATTGTCAGCGAAGTGCTGTAACGCCTCAACTTGACCTCATCCAAAGGTCATACCTCCCTTATCTACTGTCATCTTACCAAAGACAACGTCCCGTTTTCGGGACATCATCGGAACCATCCGCGAATGTCCTCCCAATACTCGACAATTTTGAATCGCAAGTCGAATCTATCGGAAGTGACCACCTCATACTCGCCGTCGTCGAGCTTGTCGCGCATTTCGGTTTTGCTCGCCGCGCCGACACACAGGGACGGATACATCACGCACCACCAGTTTTTTCCTTCGCCTTCGCCGATCGTCAGACGCAGAGCGTCATACATGCCTGCGGGCATGGTGAAATCTTCATAATAGCGCGTGTCAAAGCGCGTCTTGCCGATCTGCGCGTGAACCGGATAGGAAAAGCCGTGGCGCGCGATTTCGTCGCTTGCGACCGCTTCGATCTCGGAAAGATGCGCCTTTGTCACGGCAATCGCCGTATCTTTGTTGGCGCAGTCGTCAAAATATGAGGAGCACTGTGACAGCACCCTGTCGCGGACGCTGAGCTTCAGGCTTTGGTCGGCGGCAGAATCGGAATTTGCGAGGATATGTACGCGCAGTACATCCTCGGTCAACGCCTCGCACGAGTCAAAAAACGGCAAACTCAGCAGCATGCCCGCGAGAATGACTGCCGCAACAAACAGATGGATATATTTCTTCAAAAGAATTACCTGCCTTACAAAATTGGATTTACTATCATCTTTGGCAGGTAAATTCAAGTTTATTCAATTGATACTTAGTATGAATCACATGTTTCGATCCGACAGCCGTCTTTGAGCGGTTTTGTCAAAAAAACATGATGATAGGTTTTTATCAGACTCTCTGCGCAAGCCTTCGCTTTTTTCTCATTCAGAAAAATACCGTAAACCGCGGAACCGGAGCCGCTCATCGAAGCACCCAGCGCTTTGCGGGAAAGCATCTGCCGCTTGATCTCATTAATCTCGGGCAGCTCCATCACCTGCTCAAACTCGTTATACAGGCAGGTGGACAAACCGCGGATATCACGGCTGTAGAGACGTTTGATGAGCTCGTCGGTATAGAGAAAGCCCTTGGGCGGTCTTGCGTCACACGCCGCGTATGCCGCGGCGGTCGAAACGGAGACGTCGGGCTTGCAGACGACGATATGACAATCGGGCATGGAGCGGAGCTTTTTCAGCGTGGTGCCGGTGCCTGTCGCGAGCATCGTGCCGCCCAAAAGACAGAACGGGACGTCGGAGCCGAAGCGTGAACAGATATCCGCCATTTCCTCCGGCTTCAGATGGGTGGAAAAAAGCCGGTTGAGCGCCAGAACAACGGCGGCGCCGTCGGCGGAACCGCCGGCTAAGCCCGCCTGAGTCGGGATGACCTTGTTGATCGTGATCGCAAGCGGCGACGGCTGCACGCGGGTTTCGCGGAAAAACGCACGCGCCGCTTTACAGACGATGTTGCTCTCGTCGCACGGCACGTCAGGGTAAGCGGGACAGCTGATCGCGACTGCGTCTCCCTCGCCTTCAATACGCTCAACCGTGACAGCGTCGTACAAAGAGATCGCCTGCATCACCATCGCAACGTCGTGGTAGCCGTCGGCGCGCTTGCCGACGATATCCAGCGTCAGGTTGATCTTTGCGGGGGCTTTAACCGTTACTTTCATCTTTCAGTTCCTTCAAAAACTCGTGGATCAGCTCCATCGCGCGGATCAGGTGCTTGATGGAGTAAGAGTAGCTCAAACGCACATAGCCCTCGCCCGATTCGCCGAACGCGGAGCCGGGGACTAAGGCGACACGCTTGCTGTGCAAAAGACGTGTGCAAAATTCTTCGCTGGTAAGTCCTGTCGACTTGATGCAGGGAAAACAGTAAAACGCGCCCTCGGGGTTGAAGCAGCTAAGCCCCATCTCGTTGAGAGAACCGACTACAAAGCGGCGGCGCATATCATACTCGCTGCGCATGTTTTCGATATCGACGTCACCGTTGCGGAGCGCTTCGATCGCGGCGTACTGTGCCGTTGTCGGAGCGGACATAATGCAGAACTGGTGGAGCTTGACCATCATCGCGACAATCTCCTTGGGGCCGAGGGCATAACCCAGCCGCCAGCCGGTCATCGCGTAAGACTTGGAAAACCCGTTGATAACCACCGTGCGCTCGCGCATACCGTCGATCGAGGCGATGGAAACGTGCTGTTTTCCCTCGTAGGTCAGCTCGGAGTAGATCTCGTCGGACAGCACCATCAGGTCGTGTTTTTCAATGACCTTGGCGATTGCTTCAAGATCGGCGCGCTCCATGATACCGCCGGTCGGGTTGTTCGGATACGGCAGGATCAGGAGCTTAGTTTTGTCGGTGATCTTTTCTTCGAGCTGTTCGGCGGTCAGACGAAAGGCGTTTTCCGCCTTGGTCTCAATGATAACGGGGGTTGCGCCCGCCATCATCGTCAGCGGCTCGTAACAGACAAAAGAGGGCTGGGGGATCAGCACCTCGTCGCCGGCTGACGCTAAACAGCGGATGGCGATGTCGATCGCCTCGCTGCCGCCGACCGTGACAACACACTCTTCGAGAGGGTCATATGTAAGGTTGTATTTTCTTTTATAGAAATTTGATATCTCGCGGCAGAGCTCTTTGAAGCCGCGGTTGGGGGTATACCATGTCTTGCCCTGTTCAAGCGAGGTGATGCCTGCCTCGCGGACGTGCCACGGGGTCTGGAAATCGGGCTCGCCGACAGACAGGGAGATCACGTTGTCCATCTCGTTGACGATGTCGAAAAAGCGGCGTATCCCGGAGGGCTTCACCGACCGGATCGACTGCGTCAGCTTCTCGGAATAATCCATCAAATCATCATTTCCCTTCCGTCTTTTTTCGCGTCAATCAGCGAAACGCCCTTTTCCTTGTAGCGCTTGAGCATAAAATGGGTCGCGGTAGAAAGGATGCCGTTCATCGCGGCAAGGCGCTTTGCGACAAAGGACGACACATCCTGGATGGTCTTGCCCTTGACGGTCAGAAGCAGATCGTAGGCGCCTGCCATCAGGTAGACGTCTTCGACCTCATCGTACTCGAGAATACGCTCGGCGATATCGTCGAAGCCCTTTTGCAGCTGAGGCGCGACCTTGAGCTCGATCATCGCCATCACGCCGGAATCCGGAACCTCGTCCCAGTTAACGACCGCCTGATAACCGCGGATGACGCCGCTGTTCTCATACTCGGCGATCTGTGCCTTGATATAGTCCTCCGGCTCGCCGAGCATCAGTGAAAGCTGGGTGGTGGTCAGAGAAGAATTTTCGCTCAGTAACTGTAATAACTTGTCCATATATACCTTACCTTTCCGGTTGATTGATCGTTATGCGGGAGGAACAAGCCATCCCGCATAACGGTGTTGTTTATGTCATCTGCAAAGCGGGGATACGGCCGACGTTCAGGGTGTTGATGCATATCGCCGTCGCCAGGCAGAAGATTTCTCTTTCTTTTTGTTCGATCAGAAGCTGGGTGCATCCGTGCGCAAAATCCCTGCCTACCGTACATACAACGGCGGTGTCGGCGTCGAGGATCGAGTAGGAGCCTGTCAGCACGTCGCCGCGGACGATGAAGCTGATCCCGCGGAAGCGTACCGCGGCTCTGCCGGTACCGACAGCGATATTCAGCCGCATGCTCTCGGAGCCTGAGCTGATGCTGTACACCGACAAAGCGGAAAATCCGAGGGAACGGATCTTGCAGACCGTCTCGCCGCGAAAGTCGCGGATGCGCATACTCTCGCCGGAGGGATTGCGCTTTCCCGTGACGGTGTAGCGCAGAGCGCCTGTTTCATCCGAAACCGTATAACGCGCGCCGATATCGGACGTATCGCACTGTAGATATAATACCATAGTCATCACCACGGATAGTATCGGATAAATTTGCTCAAAAATACATTTTCTTCTTACAATAACGCCCTTCTGAAGGTCTTGCCGAACAGCACAAAGGTGCCCAGATCGTGCGACGGCTCGTACTTGACAAGGAAGCAGGAGGTGTAGCCTAAGATCAGCCAGAAGAAGATAACCATGAAGTTCAGGTTATAGAGCAGGCCGATCTCGATAAACGAGTAGATCACATAGGCGCACAAAAACGAATACATGCACGGCAGAACGCTCTCACTCAGGCTGTTGTCACGGAAAACATGGAGGGAGATGTGCTTGAAGAACCGCAGTCCGAAGATACAGAACAGCACAAATCCGACAACGCCCGAACAGACAAGGATCGTGATATAGCCGTTGTGGAAATCCGTCATGATTGGCGCCAACAGTCCGTAGTTTTTTGAGAACTTGATGCCGTCCTCAAACATCTGCTTGCCGTACTCGTAGACGTTGCCCTTGCTGATACCCATGATCGGGTTTTTGGTGAACATCTTTGCCGCCTGCTGCCACAGCACAAAGCGGCCGGAATCGAGGTTTTTGTTCTCATGCTCGAAGGTGACCGCCGCCTCGTCGTGGGCAATCTTATCGGTCAGGCTGTCGGAGGAAATGATCTTTGACTCCGACGCGGTTTCCATGATTTTGACAAAGCCCTCCTGCGTGATGTTGCGGACAAAGAATACCGCCATCACGATAACCGCTCCCGCAAGCAGACACGCCGCGGACTTGGTGACGATCTGTCGGACACTGAACTTTCTCTCTGAGCCGAACATCTTGTAGATCAGGAAGAAGATCGCGTAGCCGATCATCAGGATCATCGCGCCGTTGGAGTCGCACAGCAGCAGGGAGATCGCGTTCACCGCGATACAGGAACCGATCCAGATGCGGCTGACGCGTTCGCGTCCCGAGATCGAGATAAAATCTTTTTTTATCAGCATATGGCTGCAAAAGATCGCAACCACGGCGATAAAGCCGAGCTGATTTGGATTGATGAACATACCGTCGAAGCGGTTCTCATAGACGATAAACTTGAACCACAGCACCTCAAAGCTGATCTCCGCCATCAAAAACGCCAGTCCCAAAATGCCCAGCACCGTTGTCGTATAAACGATGAAGCGGCAGATCGAGTACAGCTCGCGTCGGAAATTGAGATGCTTTTCGGTATGTACCGCGTAAAAGATAAAAAAGATGATCGCCATGTGCAGCAGCATAATCAGGTTGTAGGCGTTGTACAGAAAGGTGCTCGCCAGATGAATGGTCGCCGTGATCGTCGACGATACCAAAAAGGCAAGCAGCCATGCGCCGTAGCGTGTTTTCAGGATCGTGTGATGCCTGCGCTCGTTATAGATCAGCAGGAATACGCCCCAGATGAACAGCGCCGCCAACACCGCGTACGCCGGTATCACGACGAAAGAAATATTGCTGCAAAACAGGCAAATCACATAACTGCGTCTGAATAACGAGGTATCCAAAACAGCTTTTTTGAACTTGCTCATAACCATCCTCTTCGGTTTGCGGGAAAGACCCGCGGATAACCCTTATGAAAATACATGCTTGACCGTTGAGAGCATCAGATAGATGTCACGTCTGAACCCGAAACGGTCGATATACTCCAGATTATACTTCATCTTCTCGGGCAGTACCTTTTCTGCATAGATGCGATCCACCTCGTCGGGGTCGCTGACGTCGCCGATGATCTCAGCCTCGTCCTTGAAACGGATCGACGCCAGAGAGGTGATGCCGGCGGGCATCAGCAGGGTCGCCATCATCGCGGGAGTGTAGCAGTCGACATACTTGGGAACCTCGGGCCGCGTGCCGACAAAGCTCATCTTACCGGACAATACATGAAACACCTGCGGCAGCTCGTCAAGGCGAAATCTGCGCAGGGTGTTGCCGATCCCGGTAACGCGGGCGTCGTTATCGGACGTAATCAGCGCGCCGTCTTTATCGGCGCCGACCTTCATCGTGCGAAACTTCCAGATCATGAAATGTCGGTTGTAGGTCGTGACGCGTTCCTGTTTATACAGCACGGGGCCTTCACTCGTCAGCTTGATGATGACGGAAATCACCGCGATCGGGATCAGCAGAACAACGATCATCACCAGCGACAGAAAAATGTCCATCAAACGCTTCATAAAAAGACTGGGACGTTTTTTGTCCAAGATGTCATAGTATTTCTTTACCTCACCGCACTGAAGCTCACGCGGCAAACGGTCAAACGGTAAAAGGAACATAACTCCTCCGAGAGTACATACTCATTACCAGTATATGCGCCCCGGTCGGGGGCATAGTATTAATAAGCCAATAATCGTTAATATTATACTATATTTTGGCTCTTTTTTCAATATATTATCGAAAAAACATGGCGCAGAAAAGCGACAGATTTTTGTCGCAAAAACAAGGCAAAAAATCGCCATATGTTATGGTGAAATCTTACAAAAATCTCTTGACTTCGCGCGTGGATGATAGTAAAATGATGATAGAAAAACAAATGATTACGGAAAGGGGATAGTCCAATGGGCAACGAGTATCAACCCGACCTTATCACTCTCGTCGACGAGGATAACGTCGAGCATAACTTTGAGATCCTCGACACCATCGAGAACGAGAAAGGCGTGTTTTACGCGCTGTACCCCATCTTCGACAACGCTCAGGAATCTGTCGAGGACAGCGGAGAATATTATATCATGGAAGTCATCGAAGAGAACGGCGAGGAACAGCTTGCCGAGGTCGAGGATGAAGCTCTGCTGGATGAGCTTTCGGCTGTCTTTGAAAAACACTTTGAAGAGATGTTCGACAGCGTCGACGAAGAAGAGTGATCCTACTTTTGATATAGATGTACGCCGGGAGGCTTCTTCCCTATATCCAACCAAGTCAATATCCTGCCTGATTCGCGTATCGGTCGCAAATAACCCTACAACCCTTAAATCGGGAGCTTTGCTCCTTCGGCGGTGTGCAGACCTCCCATCCGTATGGACGAAGGGAGCCTAAAGCCGCAGGGCTGGCACCCACCTGTCATTCTGTAGGCAGGTTATCTTAAGACCGTTACGGTCAGGTGGGATTCTTTTATTTTAATTCCTTTGCGGAAATATAATTTGATTCCGTCTTTGACGCCGATCCGGCGCCCCGAAAGCTTCGATGACAGCCGTACAACACAACGAAATTCGGTTGACATCATTCGCGTTTTGCCGGCAGATCGGTAAGAATTTTGACATACAGAGGGTGATTCCGATGAAGATATCTGTTTTGGGCTGCGGCAGATGGGGCAGCTGTATCGCATGGTACCTCGACCGTATCGGTCATGAGGTCGTATCCTGCGGTCTTGAAAACGCTCCCGAGCTGCAGCAGCTTTTGAAAACCCATCATAACGATTACCTCACCTTCCCCGACAGCATCACCGTTACTTACGATCATCAATTTGCCGTGGAACGTGCCGAGGTCATCGTCATCTCGATCTCGTCACAGTATCTGCGCGATTATATGAAAACCATCTCGCAGTTTAACCTTGACGGCAAAGCGATTGTGCTGTGCATGAAGGGAATCGAGGAAAAGACCGGCAAGCGGCTGACGCAGGTGGTCGGCGACTTTGTCGACACCGACAAAACGCCTGTCGCCGTCTGGGTTGGTCCCGGACATCCGCAGGACTATGTCAAGGGCGTGCCGAACTGCATGGTCATCGACTCGGACAACGAGGAGATCAAGGATAAGCTGGTACATAGCTTCAACAGCGAGCTGATCCGCTTTTATCTGGGTACCGACCTGATCGGCTCGGAGATCGGCGCGGCGGCAAAGAACGTCATCGGTATTGCCGCGGGTATGCTGGACGGTGCGGGATTCACCTCCATCAAGGGCGCGTTGATGGCGCGGGGTACGCGCGAGGTCGCAAGGCTGATCAAAGCCGCGGGCGGCAACGAAATCTCTGCCTACGGACTGTGCCACCTGGGCGACTATGAAGCAACCCTCTTCTCCCCGTGGAGCCACAACCGCCGCTACGGCGAAATGTACATCAAGGGCGAGAAATTTGAAAAGCTCGCCGAGGGCGTGATGACGTCAAAAGCGATGGTCAAGATGGGCGAACAGCTGGGCGTCGACCTGCCGATCACCAAAGCGGTTTACCGCATCCTGTTCGAAAACAGCAGCGCGAAAAAGGAACTGAACGCCCTGTTCACAAGGTCGATCAAAGAAGAATTTTGAGATGTATCAAAGGAAGAAGAGGCACAGCTTCACGCCATCATGATGGCGCACGGCGCAAGTTTTCCTAGTGTATAAACAGATTATAATTCTGATATAGAACAAAGAGGTAATGACAAATGTCACTACCTCTTTTTTACTGCCCTGCTGTCAGCTCTGTGCCGCGGAATACTGCTGACGAAGCTGATCGACCTTTTGCTGTTCGACCTGAGCGATGTTGTACCAGCCCTTTGCTGTCATCTTGGAGAAGATCTCGCCCTGCATCGACAGAGAGTCGTCGTAGGCGGAGCTGAAGGCGTTGAGCACATCGGGGTTCGCGGATTCTACCGAGCCGTGCATATACAGGTCGCAGCAGCCTTTTTCGAGAAGCAGAAGATTCTGCATCAGATTTTTGTCGTCCATCATGATACCTCCTTACAAAAGCGAATAGAAACGGTTGAAGATCGTTGAGTGTCGAGTGCTGAGATTCTCAACACAGGTCTTTAGCTCAGGGTCGGTAAGGCTCTGAGCGGTTTCTTTGCACTTTTGCTGAAAATACTGCTCGTGTCCGAGGGCGTCCTCGATATAGAGCAACTCTTTGTCGGTCATATCAATTACCTCCATATGATTTGGTAATGATAGTATGCGCGGGATTTTTTCGTTTATGCGGCTGTGATCTGTATCATCTAAAAATAACGGCACGACCAAGAAAGTCGTGCCGCTTTTTTATGACTATTATTCTTTTTCAGAATTAAATGTAAACTGTTCGCTGTCATAATCGCAAACGATGGGCTTCGTGCTGTCGAAATCCGCTTCAAGCATCCGCTCACTGAGCTTATCTTCAATGTTGGTGACGATCGCTCTGCGCAAGGGTCTTGCGCCGTAGGTATCGTCAAATCCTTCGTCGGCAATCTTCTCGACCGCGCTGTCGGTAAAGGTGATCTTGACGCCGAGAGTATCGAGACGCTTTGTGAGGGTCTCGAGCATCTTGCCGGCGATCTCCTTGATCTCGGGCTTGGTGAGCTTGTTGAACACAATGATGTCGTCTACACGGTTGAGGAACTCGGGGCGGAACACTTGCTTGAGCTCGCTCATGACGAGGTCGCGGACGTTGACTTCCTCTTGCTTTTCGGTCTCGGGAGTGAAGCCGAACGCGGTGGACTTCTCGGTGATACGACGCGCGCCAACGTTGGAGGTCATGATGATGATGGTGTTCTTGAAGTCGACTGTTCTGCCTTGACTGTCGGTCAGACGACCGTCCTCGAGAATCTGCAGGAGCATGTTGAAGACGTCGGGGTGCGCCTTCTCTATCTCGTCAAAGAGAACAACTGAATAGGGCTTGCGGCGTACCGCTTCAGTCAGCTGACCGCCCTCGTCGTAGCCGACGTAGCCGGGAGGCGAACCAACCAGACGGGAGACCGTGTGCTTCTCCATGTACTCGCTCATATCAAGGCGAAGCATGGCGTTCTCGTCGCCGAACATCGCCTGTGCCAAGGCTTTGCACAGCTCTGTCTTACCCACGCCCGTGGGTCCGAGGAAGATGAAGGAGCCGATAGGACGCTTGGGATCCTTGATGCCGACTCTGCCGCGGCGGATCGCGCGGGAAACAGCGGATACCGCTTCTTCCTGGCCGACCACACGCTCGTGGAGAATCTTCTCCATATTCAGCAGACGTTCGCTCTCTTCTCGCGTCAGCTCGACAACCGGGATCTTTGTCCACGAGGATACGATCGCGGCAATATCCTGCGCGCTGACCTCGTGGGAGCTTTCCTTCGCGCTCTCCTGCCAGCTGTTCTTTGCCTTTTCGAGCTGTTCGGTGATGTTCTTCTGCTCGTCGCGGAGCTGTGCAGCGCGCTCAAAGTCCTGTTCGCTGATGGCGGCGGTCTTTTCGCTTTCGAGGGTCTCGAGCTCTGTTTCGAGATCCTTGATCTCGTTCGGATAGGTCAAGGCGCTCAGGCGCACCTTGGAAGCCGCTTCGTCAACCAGGTCGATTGCCTTGTCGGGCAGATAGCGGTCGGCGATATAACGCGAGCTGAGTTTTACCGCAGCTTCGATCGCTTCGTCGGAAATCTTCACCTTGTGGTGAGCTTCGTAACGGTCGCGCAGGCCTTTGAGGATGGCGACCGCGTCCTCTTCGCTCGGCTCTCCGACCTTGACAGGCTGGAAGCGGCGTTCGAGGGCGGCGTCCTTCTCGATATACTTGCGGTACTCTTCGAGGGTCGTCGCGCCGATGACCTGGAAGTCGCCGCGCGCCAAAGAGGGCTTGAGGATATTAGCCGCGTCGGCGGAGCCTTCTGCCGCGCCCGCGCCGATGATGGTGTGCAGCTCGTCGATAAAGAGGATGATGTTCTTGCTCTTTTTGACCTCTTCGATCGCGTTCTTGATACGATCCTCAAAGTCGCCGCGGTACTTGGTGCCGGCGACCATGCCGGTGAGGTCAAGAGCGACGACGCGCTTGTCACGCAGGTGCTCGGGTACTTCGCCGTTGGCTATCTTCAACGCCAGCCCTTCGGCGATAGCCGTCTTGCCGACGCCGGGCTCGCCGATCAGGCAGGGATTGTTTTTGGTGCGGCGGGAAAGGATCTGGATGATACGCTTGATCTCTTCATCCCTGCCGATCACGGGGTCGATCTCGCCATTCTTTGCGGCTTTGGTCAGGTCACGCGAGAAGCTGTCGAGGGTCTTGCTGTCGCCGTCGGAAGCGTTTTGGGGATTGCCGGCGTTCTCATAGCCGCCCTGTTCGCCGCCCTCAAGCCGGGCGCTCATATGGTCGGCGATGGTACGGGGGCTGACGCCCAGCGCGCTGAGATAGCGGATCGCGTAGCTGTCGCGGTCGGACAGAAGCGCGATGAGCAGGTGCTCGGTGCCGACGTAGCCGGAGCCGGTACGCGCCGAATACATCACGGCGGTTTGCATGACGCGCTTGGTGCGCGGGGTGAAGTCGTCGGGGGTCAGATCGGTTGCAGCGCCCGCGCTTTGCATCATTGACTCGAGCTTCTCAGCGGTTACGCCGCTGTCGCACAGAGCCGTGTACGCGACGCCGCTGTTCTCCTTACACAGGCCTAAGAGGATATGTTCGGAGCCGATGTAGGTAGCGCCGAGCTGCTCTGCGCTTTCGATCGCAAGGTTCAGCGCCTTGTTCGCTTTCTCCGTGAAGCCTTTGAATGTGTATTTCATATACCTTACCTCCTTTGTGCGCCATAGGCGCGGTGAATAGTGAATCACGGCGGGAGGACTATATCCTCGCCTGATTTCTAAATCATCTTATCTGTTTCAATTGAATCTGGTGCGTATGATCTCCGCGCGCTTGATGTCGCGGTCGCGGGGACTCATATCGTCGCCGTATTTTGTCATAATCGAAGCCGGCTGTATCTCGACGATCAGGTTGTCGATGCTGTCGGTAGAGAGAGACTCGAGCTTCTTTGCGCTCACGCCCAGCCGTACCAGAGAGAGCAGGCGCATCGCCTCGCTGTGATCCATCAGCCGCGCGGTTTTGAGGATGCCGAGCGCGCGGTAGATCTTGTCCTCGACCTCGATATCAGAGAGGATATTCTCGCGAGCGCGCATCTCCTGGGCGATCAGCTGGGTGGTAATGTTCTGCAGGTTGTCGATCGCCGCCTTCTCGGAGATGCCGAGGGTGACCTGATTCGACAGCTGGAAGAACGCGCCGGAGGGCTTGGTGCTCTCGCCGTACAGTCCGCGCACGGCCAGTCCGAGCTTAGACAGGTTCGCGCCGATACGGTTGACCGCGCCGCTCATATCGAGGGCAGGCAGGTGGAGCATAACAGACGCGCGCATGCCGGTACCGAGGTTGGTCGGGCACTGGGTCAGGTAGCCGAACCGCTTATGGAACGCAAAATTTAATTTCTTTGAAAGAATATTATCAATTTTATCCGCCAGCGCGTAGGCTTCGTTCAAATCGAACCCGTCTTTGATAACCTGTAGGCGGATATGATCCTCTTCGTTCACCATGATGGACACGGTGTTGTCGTCGCTGAGATAGACCGCGCGGCCCTCTTTGGCGTCGATAAAATCGGGACTGACGAGGTGCCGTTCGATCATCGCGACGCGGATGGTATCGGGGATCGCGTCAAGGTCGATGCGGTGGAACTTGATCTCGCTGTCCTTTAACGCCTCGCCTACCTTGTCGACAACCTCGCGCGCCTTGTCGGCGGACAGGCGGATCGGGAAGGGATATTCTTTCAGATTTCGCGCCAGACGGATCCTGGTCGATACAACGGCTTCGCTCATGATTATCCCTCCAGTTCCTTGATCTCGTCACGCAGCTGTGCCGCGCGCTCAAAGTTTTCGTCTGCGATCGCCTGCTTCAGCTCGGCTCTTAACGAGTCGATCTTGCTGCCGGATGGCGATTCGCTCTTCTCTTCGTTGACGGTGTACTCAATCGCGCCGGGCTGTTTGCCCTTGTGCTCGGTGTTGCCGTGGATACTGCGGATGGTGGGCAGCAGCTCGCTGAAGAAGGTGTCGTAGCAGTCGGCGCACCCGACCTTGCCGCTGCGCTTGATATCGTTCAGGGTGCTTCCGCAGGAGTCGCAGTGGGCCGCTCCGGAGATCGCGGGGAGGGCGTTGGAGAAGAAGCCGGACAGCAATCCGCCGAAGTCCGCGGAAAAATCGCTGAACATATTATCGTAACCCAGCTTGTGGGCACACTCGGGACACAGCATATGCTCGGTATACTCGCCGTTAATCATCGTCTTGATGTGAGTGGTTGCTTCGTGTTTCTTGCAGTGTTGACATAACATAGTAATTCCTCCTTTTGCGCCGTAGGCGCGGTGAGCGGTGAATGATGAAGGGTGACGGGAGGACGCTGTCTTCAACCGGCTCCTGCCTATCATTTCCTTCATTCGGTCACTCAACTCAGTTTGTTTCAGTTTATCATATATCCTGTTGTTTATGTGTCTAAAAGCGTCAGCAGCATGTTTTTGAAAATCGTCGCGCGGAGCGAATCACGATACTGCTGGGGCACGCTGAGATAAGCTCTCTCCCCTGTCGCCGCGGCGATCAGCTTAGCGGTGTGAAGGTCAATCACGCCGCGCGTCATCATGTTGTCGATCATCACCTCGGCAGACGCCTTGTCGAGCGTTTTGCCGACCGCGTTGACGATGTGCATGATCGTGCCGCTGCGGGTCGTGTTGATCCGCGTGATGCGGATGTATCCGCCGCCGCCCCGTCGGGACTCGACGATGTAGCCCTGCTCGGGCGTGAAGCGTGACGTGATGACGTAGTTGATCTGGCTCGGAACACATCCGAGGGTTGTGGCGAGCTCGTTGCGCTTGATCTCTGCTTCGCCGTCCTGCTGCTCGAGTATATCCTTGATATACTGGGCAACTAAATCGCTCATACGCATGTTAATCCCTCTTTTCGGATCAGAAGGAACAAGGGAAATCACACATTGATGTATCATTTCGATTTCTCATCCCTGATATCTTTGTCTTTCTCTGACCTTGACTATATTGTACAGCATTAGTCAAAGAAAGTCAAGGTCAAATTTAATTATTCACAAATTGTTCAAAATTAGATTTATTATTCTAAATAAGAAATAAGTGCATATCAGAAGATACGGCAAGCTATTTTCGCATAAAGCAAAAAAGCGGCACAGCAAACGCTGTACCGCCTTAACTGATCTGTATTATAAAACCTTACGCAAGAAGTCCTGTGTACGCTCGTTCTGAGGATTGCCGAAGACCTCTTCGGGTGTACCCTCTTCGCAAATGACGCCGTCCGCCATGAACAGCACACGGTCGGAAACCTCGCGCGCGAAGCCCATCTCGTGGGTGACGACGATCATCGTCATACCCTCGGCAGCAAGCTCCTTCATAACGTCCAGAACCTCGCCGACCATCTCAGGGTCAAGAGCGGAGGTGGGCTCGTCAAAGAGCATGATATCGGGATTCATCGCCAGCGCGCGCGCGATCGCGACACGCTGCTGCTGACCGCCGGACAGCTCGCCGGGGAAAGACTCGGCTTTGTCGGAGAGTCCGACGCGAGCGAGAAGCTCTTTTGCCTTAGCCTCTGCCTCGTCCTTGGTCATCTTCTTGAGCATGACGGGCGCCATCATGATGTTCTTGATAACGGTCATGTTGTGGAAAAGATTGAACTGCTGGAACACCATGCCGATGTTCTCGCGGACTTTGTTGATGTTGACCTTTTTGTCGGTGATGTCAAAGCCGTCGATCTCGATCGTGCCCGAGGTCGCGTCCTCGAGCTTATTCAGACAGCGCAGGAAGGTGGATTTGCCCGAACCGGACGGTCCGATGACACAGACGACCTCGCCCTCGTAGACGGTCGCGTCGATACCGGTCAAAACCTCGTTTTTATCAAAGTACTTATGAAGGTTGGTCACGACGACCTTTTTGTTCTCTTTGTTAATGTGTGTCACGGTGTCTCGGCCTCCTCTCGTACTTTAACTTCTTTTCGATATAATTGGAGATAATCATCAAAATCGAAATAATCACCAGATACATCGCTGCGACAACCAGATAGGTTTCGAAGAAGGTATAGGTGCTGCCGACATAGGTCTTTGCCTTGTTGACAAGCTCAGCCATACCGATCGCCGAAAGGATAGAGGTATCCTTGATGGTGATGATGAACTGGTTGACCAGAGAAGGAATGGAAAACTTGATCGCCTGGGGCAGGACGACCTTGCGCATCGCCTGACCCTGTGACAGACCCAGCGAACGCGCCGCCTCGGTCTGACCCTTCGGCACCGCCATGATACCGCCGCGGTAGATCTCGGCGAGATACGCGCCCGCGTTGAGCGACAGGGTGATGATACCCGCCGTCAGAGCGGTAAACTTAAAATCGGTGACAAACATGCGCACGATCTGGGGTACGCCGAAAAAGACGATGAACGCCTGTACCAGCATAGGGGTACCGCGGATGATCCAGATATAGACGCCCGCGATCGCGCGCGGTACGGCGTGCTTAGACATTTTCATCAGGCATACCAACAGACCGATGACCATGCCGATGGCAATCGACACCAGCGAGGTGATGACGGTCAGCCTCAAGCCTTCCAACAGCAGAGGCATCGCTCCGCTGAACACTTTACCAAAATCCATATACTACAACTGCCTTACATAAGTTCAGCACGATAACAGAATTACCGTGCCGAATCAGAATTTACTTTTACAGCTAATACTAAGTATTCATTAAACGCTTTAACAAATTTGTTAGCGAGAAATTTCGCAGAGCAAGGCGGAGGACGCAGGCATACTGGCGTATGTCAAGGACGACAACACCGCTATGTGTTATAGGGGTCCCCGACGCGCCCCTGCGCGGTGGGGGAAGGAGGAGCCGCCACTCGAGGTCAAAGCGTACCTACCGGATCGGCGAGCGACGACGCAACGCTATAAATGTTAAAGTGTTTTAATGATACTTAGTATAAGGTACTTTTATAAAAATCCCTAACAATTAATAACCGTACTTCTTGAGGATCTCCGCGTACTTGCCGCTTGCCTTGATGTTCGCAAGACCCGCGTTGAACTTCTCGAGCAGCTCGGCGTTCTTGCCCTTCTGGACAGCAAAGCCGTAGCCCTTGACGTTGGCAGGCTCAGAAGAGATGATAGAGAGCTTGACCTCGCCGGTCTTGATCGCGTAACCGATAACGGAGAAGTCCTCGACACACGCGACGTCAGCGCCGGTGGAAACTGCCTGATACATGTTGTCGGAGCCCTCGTAGTAGTTGATGGTGAAGCCGTACTGATCCTTGATGGACTCTGCGTACTCGCCGCCTACGGTAGAGGTCTTTGCCGCAACGGTCTTGCCCTTGAGGTCGTCGAGGGTGGTGCCTTCTTTGGCAACGATAACCTGACCGTCGTCAAAATACGGCTCGGAGAAATCGAAGGTCTGCTTGCGCTCGTCGGTGATGGTCATACCGGCGATCATCGCGTCAGCCTGACCGCTCTGAACAGCGCCCATGGAAGCGTCGAAGCCTTCGTTGTGCATTTCGTACTTGATGCCCTGATCCTCGGCGATCGCAGCCATGATCTCCATGTCAACGCCGACATAGGTATTGGTCTCGGTGTCGAGATACTCGAACGGCGCGAAAGCGTTGTCGGAATAGATGATGTAGGTCTTGTCGGCAGCCTTGGCGTCAGTAGCCTTGGTGTCGGCAGTCTTGTTGCCGCAACCGGAAAGAACGGCGACAGAAGCGATCATAGCAACGACCATCATCAGTGCTAAAACTTTTTTCATAATCTTTTCTCCTTTACTTGTTTAATTCTTCATCACGTTAAACCGCGACAATATAAAGTAACCTATAAAATTATACACTAATCGGAAAAAGATGTCAATAAAATTTGTGCTGTCCGCGACGCGAAAACGACAACTTATTATCCCCGGTGAGCGCATTTTTGCGAAATCTGTCCATCCGGTAGAACACAGAATACGAAAACTTTCTAAAAAATCTTTTCATTTCTGCCGTTTGCCGCTATAATAGAAGAAAATACATGTAATGAATGTCTGAATAAAAAAGATGAAAGCCGATAAAGATACCATGAAAAAACAAACCACAAAAAAACATACCATCAAAAAGCGCACGGCTGTTCTCTTGATCGCTCTTTCGGCGACCCTCATCGCCTTTTTGCTCTACACGGTGATTGTGGGCAAAACCTACAGCTATACGGAAGTCACCGGCTTAAGCGCTCTTGACCAAAACGAGATCAGCGCGGAAAGCTCTGACGAGAGTATCCTGAAGGTCGTTTCCGTAGAACAGCTCACACGCCCCGCAACCAACATACTCAAGGTAACGGTTGAAGGCGTAAGCGGCGGAGACAGCAACGTTACCCTACGCTATCCTTCGGAAGAGCCCGGGGGCAAAACCGTCGCCGTAACTTCTTTTCACGTCCTGCCATTTAACGTGGTCTATGATCTGACCTTTGACAGCTTCTCGTCGCTCAACGCGCTGGTTCCGTTCTTTATCCCGGTGACGCTGTTGGTTATCGTTGTGCTTCTGCTGTCCTTCAGAGAAAAGCAAAAGACCGGTGACTTCTCCTACTCTATGGTCGTGGTCGGCGGTATTATCCTGTTTTTGCTGATAGACGTTATCATCACCTTTACCGATCAGCAGATATGGAACCGTTTTTACGAATCGCTCAACGTGAAGGATATTCTGGCGATGGTTGTCGGCAGCGGGATTCGCTTTGTCAACTTCTCGGCGATTCCTGTCCTTCTGCTTGCCGCCGCGCTGGCGATCAGCAACGTTATGCTGATCGTCAAGGAAGGATTTCGTCCGCAAAATCTGCTCGGCGTTTTCATCGGCGTGCTGATCGCCGCGGGTATGGCGGTCATACAGCTGAGCAAAAACTACAACTCCATCGAATCCGAGGTACTGTATTATCTTGCCGTCATGATTAACCTCGGCGCCGCGTTCCTGCTGTGCTACTTTGAATGTATGTTTCTTTCCACCATGTTCTGCGCGGTCGCGTCCACACTTTACAAGCCTCCTTATAACCTGGACTACATCATCATCCTCGGCTGCGCGATCCGACAGGACGGCACGCCCACACCCATCCTCAGAGGAAGGGTACAGCGCGCCTTTGACTTTGAACAACAGCAGTATCGCGCCGAGAAAAAACACGCGGTATTTGTTCCGTCGGGCGGCCAGGGCAGCGACGAGATCATCAGCGAAGCGGAAAGCATGAAGCGCTGTCTGATGGAAATGGGCGTTCCCGAGGAGCGGATTCTGATAGAGGATAGGTCGGTCAACACTTATCAGAACATGGCGTTCTCTAAAAAGATCATCGAAGAAAATGCGGCGGGGGCGGACGCTCGTATCGGGTTCTCAACCACCAACTATCATGTGTTCCGCGGGTACACGCTGGCAGAAAAGCTGAATTTCAAGGTAAAAGGCATGTCGGCTAAGACAAAGCTGTATTTCTTTCCGAACGCTTTTGTCAGAGAGTTCATCGGTCTGTTATGGGAGAAAAAATGGGCGCATTTGCTGTTCATCATCCTGTTCTTTGTGTTTTTGCTGATCTTGTACATCATCATCCGATACTGATACAGCTCAGGGACTGTCGCACGCGGCAGTCCTTTTTTGACGGAGATAACGTCCGCACCACGCAAAAACGGCTGTACCCGAAGGCACAGCCGCGAAATTGCAAAATATTCACTTTGGCAAGGCATTTTGTCCGCCGGATTCTCAGACAGCCTGTCCTGCCGCAGCAACTGAGTGTAATGAACGATTACAGCTCAGCAAAATACTTGATGGTGCGAACCATCTGAGAAGTGTAGGAGTTCTCGTTGTCATACCAAGAAACTACCTGTACCTCATACAGACCGTCGCCGATGGGAGATACCATGGTCTGGGTAGCGTCGAACAGAGAACCGAAGCGCATGCCGATAACGTCGCTCGATACGATCGGATCCTCGTTGTAGCCGAAGCTGTCGCAAGCGGCAGCCTTCATAGCAGCGTTGATACCCTCTACGGTAACGTCGTCACCCTTGACTACAGCGGTCAGGATGGTGGTGGAGCCGGTCGGAACCGGTACACGCTGAGCAGCGCCGATGAGCTTGCCGTTCAGCTCGGGGATAACCAGACCGATAGCCTTAGCAGCGCCGGTGGAGTTGGGAACGATGTTGGAAGCGCCCGCGCGAGCTCTTCTCATGTCGCCCTTTCTGTGGGGGCCGTCGAGGATCATCTGGTCACCGGTGTAAGCGTGAACGGTGCACATGATACCGGTCTGGATGGGAGCGTACTTGTTCAGGGTGTTAGCCATGGGAGCTAAGCAGTTGGTGGTGCAGGAAGCAGCGGAGATGATCTGATCGTCAGCGGTCAGAGTATCCTCGTTGACGCTGAATACGATGGTCTTGAGGTCCTTGCCTGCGGGAGCAGAGATAACGACCTTCTTAGCGCCTGCGTTGATGTGAGCCATGGATTTCTCCTTGGAGCAGTAGAAGCCTGTGCACTCGAGAACGACGTCTACGCCGATCTCGCCCCAGGGCAGCTTGGAAGCGTCAGCCTCAGCATAGATGGTGATCTCCTTACCGTCAACGATAATGGAGTTCTCGCCTGCCTCAACAGTGTGCAGACCCTCGCCGATAACACCGCAGTAACCCTTCTGGGCGGTGTCGTACTTCAGCAGGTTTGCGAGCATAGCGGGGTTGGTCAGGTCATTGATAGCAACTACCTCATAACCCTCGGCACCGAACATCTGACGGAAAGCCAGACGGCCGATACGGCCAAAGCCGTTAATAGCAACTTTTACTGACATAATAATTCCTCCTAAGAAATATTTTAAATGTAATTGTTACATCATTGTTATTTTACTACAAACGGACTATGAAATCAAGGTTTAAAATTGAAATATTTACTAAATCATGGAATAATTCTTGTATTTTTCTATTTCTTCCTGTGTGGGCGCCCGCAGACTTGACAGAAACCTTGGGAATACGATAAACTAAGAGAAATATCTAAAGGGGTGAGAGCATGAAACAGACGGTGGTGGGGATCCTTGCCCATGTCGACTCGGGCAAAACGACGCTCAGCGAAGGGATGATGTATATCTCGGGCGCGATCAAAAAGCTCGGGCGGGTCGATCACAAGGACAGCTTCCTTGACAACTTTCAGCTTGAACGCGACCGCGGGATCACGATCTTCTCCAAGCAAGCGATCATGCAGTATGACGACACGCGTTTCACCCTGCTGGACACCCCGGGGCATGTGGACTTTTCTGCCGAGACGGAACGCACCCTGCAGGTGCTGGACTACGCGATTCTGGTCGTCAGCGGTACAAACGGCGTGCAGAGCCATACGGTCACCTTGTGGAGGCTGCTCGGAAAATACCGTATACCGTGTTTTATCTTCGTCAATAAAATGGATATGGACGGCGCTGAGAAAGACGTCGTGCTGGCAGATTTGAAGGACAAGCTCAGCGAACGGTGCGTGGACTTCTCGGACAATCCGGACGCGTTATACGAGAATATCGCGCTGTGTGACGAAAGACTGCTGGAAGAATTTGACGCGAGCGGTATCATCGGCGACAAAAGTATCGCTTCGGCGATCGAAAAACGCCGGGTCTTTCCCTGCCTGTTCGGATCGGCGCTGAAGCTCGACGGCGTGGAAGAATTTTTGCGGCTTCTCGTCCGCTTCACCGTCGCGAAGCGATACGGAGAAGAATTTGCCGCGAGGGTTTACAAAATCTCCGAGGATAAACAGGGCGGCAGGCTGACGTGGATGAAGATCACGGGCGGAAAGCTGAAAGTCAGGGATATTCTCAAAAGCGACAGAAATGCCGATAACGAAAAGGTCAGTCAGATCCGTATCTACTCGGGAGAGAAATTCTCCGCTCCCGACGAGGTCGAAAGCGGCACGGTATGCGCGGTGACGGGAATCGGTTTCACGCGTCCCGGCGACGGCTTGGGCGCTGAAGGCGACGGTATCCTGCCCGTGCTGGAACCCGTCCTCACTTACTCGGTTCAGCTGCCCGAGGGGATTGACGCGCACACGGCGCTGTCAAAGCTCAGAATCTTGGAAGCGGAAGATCCCCAGCTCAAGGTGGTATGGAACGAGAGGTACGGCGAAATACAAATGCAGCTGATGGGTGAAATACAGCTTGAAATCCTCCGAAGCATTATCGGGGAACGATTCGGCTTTTCGGTCGGGTTCGGTCAGGGCAGTATCATCTACAAGGAGACCGTCGCCGACATCGTCGAGGGCGTCGGACACTTTGAGCCGCTGAGGCACTATGCGGAGGTGCATCTGCTTTTAAAGCCCCTCAAGCGCGACAGCGGTTTGGTTTTCAAGACAGAATGTCCCGAAGACGACCTCGACAAAAACTGGCAGAGGCTCATCCTCACCCATCTGTATGAAAAAACGCACCTCGGCGTGCTGACAGGCTCGCCGGTCACCGATATAGAGATCGTCTTGAAGGCAGGCAAGGCGCATCCGAAGCACACGGAGGGCGGCGACTTTCGTCAGGCAACCTACCGCGCGGTGCGGCAGGGGCTTCGATCGGCACAGAGTCTCCTGCTGGAGCCCGTGTTCCGTTTCACGCTCAGCGTTCCCGCCGAAAATATCGGAAGAGCGATGAACGATATCACGCGGATGTCGGGAACCTTTGATCCGCCCGAGACCGACGGCAATACGGCGACGCTCAGCGGTACGGCGCCTGTGTCGGAAATGCGCGGCTATACCAAGGAGCTGATACAGTACACCCACGGCGCGGGCAGGCTGTCGACCGCCTTCAAGGGCTATGAACCCTGCCACAACGCCGAAGAGGTCATCGCCGCGATCGGCTATGACGCGGACAGCGACCTTGACAACACCGCCGACTCGGTGTTCTGCTCTCACGGAGCGGGTCACACCGTCAAGTGGGACGAAGTACCGCAGCACATGCATCTGCCGAGCGTTTTGCGGGATAAGCAGGCGGAGCTCTCCCCTGCCCCGTCGTCACGCGATCTGTCGCGGTACAAAAGCCGGAAGGATATCTTCGCGCTGGACAAGGAGCTGATGAGCATCTTTGAGCAAACCTACGGGCCTGTCAGAAGAAAACAGTACAGCGAGCCAAAGCGTTACAAAACGGTCGAGTATGATCCCAAGAAGAAGAAAAAGAATCTGCCCGCGGACTTCAACGGCGTGGAATATGTGCTGGTAGACGGCTACAACGTCATCCACGCGTGGGATCATCTGCGGGAGCTGGTCACAGAGCACATGGAGGTCGCGCGGAATCTGCTCATCAACACCCTGTGCAACTATCAGGGATACAAAAAGTGTGAGCTGATCCTGGTCTTTGACGCGTACAAGATCAAAGGACATCAGCGCGAGGTGGAGAAGTTCAGCAACATCACCATCGTCTACACCAAAGAAACGGAGACCGCGGATATGTACATTGAGCGCGCGTCATATAAGCTTGCGAAAAACAACCGCGTCAGGGTCGTCACCTCCGACGGGATGGAACAGCTGATTATCCTGGGCAACGGCGCGATCCGCGTTTCGGCAAGAGAATTTTATGACGAGATCAAGGCGGCGGAGGAAGAAATCAGAAAAATCATCCGTCAGGAATAATACTTAGTATTAAGAAAAAGGAGCTACCGAACGATAGCTCCTTTGCTTTTTTTATTCGGTTATTTGACGCCGATGCCCTCTTTGTAGAGCTTCTTGATACCGTCCAAATCTTTGGAAATAATCAGAGAAACATAGAGGTTGTCGGTATCGACAGAGCTTTTCTCAACAATCGCGTACTGCTCGGGGTTGTAGCTCTTGGTCTCGGCAAGCTTCGAGTTCAGGCGGTTGGTGAGCTTCTCAGCTACGGTTTTGGCAGTGTCGGCGTTCTTCGCCTTGACAAGAACGATCTCCTCCATATCGACGCCGGAGTTGTTCACGCCGCCGGCTACCTCGTCAACATCGGCAGCGGTGATGCCGTAGGTGCGCTCGAGGGAATTGACGTCGGTGTACTCGACCATATCGGTGAGCTTGTACTCGGACTTGATCTGGCTGAAAATGTCGCTCAGGGGCTTAGCCTTGGCGCCGCAGGCGGAAAATACCGCGGCTGTCATCAAGACTGCCAGTACTACACAAAGGATTTTTTTCATTTTGACCTCCTATTTCGGTTTCTCCTATTTCGGTTTCTGTTTTTATTATGCGTTTTTCTTCAGGTAATCCGCCCACATCTCGCAGGAGGTGTCGTTGAAGTGCAGACCCATGCTGTCGGGATCGCTGCACAGATTGTCGGGCAGGTTGCCGTCTTTGTCCGCAAGCGCGGAGAAAACGTCAAGATACTTGTACTTGTTCTGGTCGCAGTAGGCTTTGAGCATGTCGTCAAACTCTTTGACCAGCTTGTTGTTGAAGCTGTCCATCTGCGCGGACTGGATCATCGGGGTGACCGACTGGATATAGATACGCGCGTTCGGGGATTTCTCAAGGATATGGCTGACCAGCGTCTTGCAGCTATCCATCGCGCCGTTTGTACCGTAAAGACCGATGTCGTTCATGCCCAGCATGATGAACACGTTGCTCTTGCCGGTGATCTCGACGCACTGCTCGGCGAGGTAGTTCTGACCCTGATAGTAGGGATGTACCGCCTCGGGGTCGTTGATATCCCACAGCGCGTTGGTGTAGCCCAGGCTGCCCGCGCAGAAGAAGGACGCCTGTCCCAGCGCCTCGGGATGGGACTCGCAGTAGTAGCTCAGTTTTAAGGTAACGCTGTCGCCGACAAACACCGCGCTGTCAAACCACTCGGCGGTCTTGGGCGAGGTCTCGTCATAGCCGCTCGCCTCGGTAGCCGTCACGGTCTGTGCGGCAGGCTCGGTCGCCTTGTTCTTGTCGACAGAAGATTTGCATCCGCTGAGAATCAGGACAGCACAGCACAGCAGCGCCGCCAGAACAACGAAAGTTTTTTTCATATACTTCATCTCCAGATATCTCAAAAATCTATCTCATTATATTTCATCAGACATACTTCTACATATGCGGACAAAGTATAGCACATGCTTTTGCAGTTATATTTCTAATATAGAATTTTAAAAGGCTGTTAACGGTTATTTTTTGCGACATAGCAGTTCCCCTGCTCTATATTGTGGTCGCGGAGATAGGCGTTTATGAAATTCAGCACGCGCTTTTTGTCGGCGCTCCACTGCGGCGCGATCAGCAGCCGTTTGTCGCCGTCGCCGGTGACGCGGCAGATGACGACGTTCTTCGGCAAAAGTTCGATACAGCGGCACACAACACGCGTGTAATCCTCCAAGGAAAGGGTTGTAAATTTGCCTTCTTCATACTCTTTCGCGAGGTCGGTGTCCGAGAGAACATGGAGTAGCTGGAGCTTTATGCCGTCGGTTTTGTCGGCGAGATAACGCACGGTGTCATACATCATTTCCTCTGTCTCGCCGGGCAAGCCGAGAATCACATGGGTGATGACGCCGACGCCGATCCGATGCAGGTTCCTGACCGCTCTGTCGTAAGCCTCGAGCGCGTAGCCGCGGCGGATATAGCGCGCGGTTGACTCGTGGACGGTCTGCAAACCAAGCTCCACGGTCACGGGCTTGACCGAGTTGATCTCTGAGAGCAGATCGAGAACCTCCGGCGGCAGACAGTCGGGGCGTGTGCCGATCGCAAGTTCTACAATAAAATCGGGCGCGATCGCCTCTGTGTATAGCCGGCGGAGCGTTTCGACGTCCGCGTAGGTGTTGGAAAAAGGCTGGAAGTACGCGACAAAGGCGTTGTCGGAGGTCTTGCGGCTGACGCGGCGCTTTGCCGCTTCAAGCTGTTCTCTGACAGAAAGCTCGCAGGACGCGGCAAACTCTCCCGATCCGCCCGCGCTGCAAAAAATACAGCCGCGGGTATCGAGGACGCCGTCACGGTTGGGGCAGGTCATGCCGCCGCTGATGGACAGGCGATAGACTTTTTTGCCGTATTTTTGCCTGTAATATTCGTTTAGAGAATAATATCTCATGTTGACTCGAAGAAATCCAAAAGCCGCCGCTTGTAATCGGGCGCTTCATCAAACACGGCATGACCGTACTCTTTGCCGTAGAGATACAGCTGACATCCAAGCTTATCGGCAATCTTTTTCGAGTTTTCGGCAGGCAGTATTTTGTCGCCCTCACAACCGATCACAAGCGTAGGACAGGTGATCTTCGGGAGCTCTTCGTAAACATCAAAGCCGTTGATCGCCTCAACCATGATGATGAAGCGGCGCAAGCCCTCTTCGGTGACGTTGTCGTTGAGGTGAAGGAAAACATCCTTGAATTTGGCGATCGTCTCCTCACCGTACAGTCCTTCGATAAAATCCGCCGTCAGGCCTGTCATATCGCCCGCCTTGGCAAGCTCGACCCAGCGGTCGGTACCGTTCTCGCCGTCATCACCGCACCGGCAAGCGGTCGAACCCAACGCTAACGCATGTACCAGCTCGGGGTGGTCGATGGCGATGCACATCGCGATCATGCCGCCCTGGGACGCGCCGAAAATGTGCGCGTCGCGGATACCGAGCTTTTGCATCACCGCAGCCGTATCCTGCGCCATCTGTCGGATGGGGTACGGATCGGGCATGTTTTGGCGGCGGTCAAAGGCATAAACGGTATAGTCTTCTTCAAAGGCGCGGTATGCCGAGCGAACCGCCCTTGCCGCGGGAATCAGGCTCTTGCAGTCGACGCCCGGCAGGATGACAAAGGTCTTTTCTCCCCTGCCGAACGTGAAATAATCCATGATGATATCGTTGACTTCTACGGTTCCTGTATACATAGTATCACCTCGGTTTCAGTATAGCACAACAAAATCCGACAGGCAATAGCAGGTTGATTTTTCCGTTGAAACGGAGTATAATAGCTTCATCAAAACTGAGAGAAGGTAATAACGATGAAGAAAATACTGACTGTTATCACTTCGGCTGTGCTGGTCATGGCGCTTCTTGCCGCCTGCGGCGCGAAGAAGGTGGAGCTCGGCTCCGTAATGGACAGCATCAACAGCACCTACAGCCTGAGCGGTATGAAGACCATTGAGGATACCGACAGCCTGAATCGCTACTATCAGATTGACCCTGCTTCTGTCAAGCAGTTCGCGGCTGTGATCTCCTCTTCGGCAAAGGACTACAATGAGATCGTCATCATTGAAGCAACCGACAGCAAGGCGGCGGAGTCGATCAAAACCCAGCTCGACGCTCGTCTGCGCTCACAGCTGAGCAACGCGAAAAGCTATGACGCGGGGATGGTCAGCATGATCGAAGCCTGTGAGGTCAAGGTCAGCGGCAACTATGTTTATTTGGTCATCGGCGAGAACCATGAAGCGATCGTCGCAGAGATCGAGAAAGCAATCAAATAATCACCTGTTCGCAAAACAGAAAGGCGCTGTGAAGAAAAGAAGTGGTTTGCTTCAATCTTCACAGCGCTTTTCCTTTTTATGTTGAAAAGTACAGCGAACAAACACCAAAAGGGTATAGCTCCCCC
>CACWTM010000034.1 GCA_902763855.1 uncultured Ruminococcus sp.
CTTAGACAGCATACTTTGAAATTGAGTTGAACCGCCGTATGCCGAACGGCATGTACGGTGGTGTGAGAGGGCGGAGTGATTCCGCCCTACTCGATTGCTTTAAGATAGGATAAATAGGTTTTGCAGATGATAGAAGGTTGCTGTGAAACAGATTTTGCAGGATTGCCTGCAAACGGTTTTCTTCTGTAGTATAAGCTCTTTGATAATAAAACTATTCGTCGTCGGTGGGGATGATGGGAAGGGTAAAGTAGAAATCGGAGCCTTCACCGAGGGTGGACGCGACGGCAAACTCGGCGTCGTGGGCGAGCAGGATGTTTTTGACAATTGACAGACCCAGGCCTGTGCCGATGACAGCGCGGCGGTGTTCTTTGTCGACGCGGTAGTAGCGGTCCCAAATGTATTTGAGCTGTTCTTCGGGGATGCCGTCGCCGTGGTCGATGACGTCGACGCGTACCTTGTCGCCGGTCACCGTCTGGCGGACGATGACGGTTTTGTCGTCGCCGATGTAGTTGATGGCGTTGTTGATGAGGTTATAGAGCACCTGCGTCATGCGGAGCTCGTCGCCCATGATGAATACCTCGCCGTCGTGCTCAAAAACGATGTTCAAGCCGTCGTTTTCGATCAGCTTGGTGTAGCGCGAAAAGATGCTCTCGATACACTTTGTCAGAGAGAAGGGTGCTTTCTTGACGTCGGCGGTACCGCTTTGCAGGCGGGAGATATCGAGAAGATCGGTGACGAGGGAGTTCAGACGGTTGGCCTCGTCGATGATGATCTGGATGTTTTCGGGGGTCATCTCGCCGGGCAGGTCGCGCATGACCTCGCTGTAGCCGGTAATCATCGTCAGCGGTGTGCGCAAGTCGTGGGAGATGTTGGCGATCAGTTCCTTTTGGAGAGAATCGACCTTTTTCAGCTCGCCTGCCGCATAGGTCAAGGTGGCGTTCAGCTCGGTGATCTCGCGGTAACGTCCGCCCTCAAAGGTAATGTCGTAGTTTTGCTCCGCGAGCGCCTTTGCCTGTTCGTTGGTGTCGGAGATCGGTTTTGCGATGGCTTTGCCGAGGAAGATGGCGATCACAACGCTGAGGATCAGGATGACAGCGGTGACGATCAAGAGCTGGATTCGCAGGGTTTCGACAACGCTGGTAACCGGCGTGATCTCGCTTTCGACAATAATCATGCGCTCGCCGGAGGAGGTGTTGATGATCTTGGCGTATGCCAGTACCTCGGAGGTCTCGCGCTCAAACGCGGGTTCGTGGCGGTGGTTTTGTATCTCTCCGTCGGGCAAGGAAGGCTCGGTGTTGCTCGGCGCTTGTCCCGACGAGGCAAACTGCTTTTCTGTATCGGCGCTGTAATTGTTTAAAAGCGGCTTGTCGGAGCGCACACCGTGGATGACTTGCGTGATGGTGGAGTGTTCGCCGTTATGCTCGGACGCCTGCTTGTAGAGATTGTAGACGGTGTTCATAGCGATATCCGCGTTGAAACCCGGGTGAGTCTGAGTGGTATAGACGCTGGTGAAAATGCTGTCGTCCGTATTGTACACGCCGACAGTCATGTTGTTTTGTTCTTCGATCTCGGTAATGAGGGAGTAAAAATCGGAGGATTCGGCATAATCCGTGAGGGAATAGGTGCAGGATTTGACCTGCTGGGTCTTGACGGTTTTGTAGAAGGACTCGAGAAAGACCGTTTGAAAGAACCATAGAACCGCCAGGAGCAATACGGAAAATACTAAAAATCCGATCCCCAGGTAGATCCGAAGGGGGTGTTTTTTCTTAAGTTTCAAAGCGGTATCCAACTCCTCTGAGGGTGACGATGAGCTTTGCGTAGTCGCCCAGACTCTTGCGCAGCAGTTTGATGTGGGTGTCAAGGGTGCGGTCGTCACCGAAGAAATCGTAGCCCCATACCTTGGAGATCAGCTGCTCACGGGTCAGGGCGATGCCTTTGTTGTTGACCATGTAGAACAGCAATTCGTACTCGCGCGGGGTCATCTGGACGCGCTCGCCGTCAACGGTGACGACGCGCGCCGCAAAGTCGATCGAAAGACCCTCATAGGTAAACTTTGATTTGCTGTCCTCATTTCTATCATTTCCCGCACGGCGCAGGACAGCCGCCGCGCGCATCATCAGCTCCTTTGGAGAGAAGGGCTTGACGACGTAGTCATCAACGCCGGACTCGAAGCCCGAGAGGCGGTCGTACTCTTCGCCGCGCGCCGAGAGCATGATGATGGGGGTGTTGCTGAATTTGCGAATCTGCTCAACCGCGCCGAAGCCGTCGAGCACGGGCATCATGATGTCCATGATGATGAGGTCATAGGTGTTGTTGCGGCATTTTAAGACCGCCTGCTGTCCGTCTTCCGCCTCGTCGACCTCGTGGCCTTCGTACAAAGCATATTTTTTGATCAGCTCGCGGATGCGGAACTCGTCGTCGACGATCAGTAATTTGCTCATGGGATCCCCTCCGTTATCCGGTATGTCTAGTCTATCATAACCGATGAATGTGACGGTTGTATGATGAAATCGTTACAATTATTATATATGGTATTGTCACTTTGCGCAAGAAAAATGTTGCGTTTAATACTAATTTCAAAATTCTCCGCTAACATCTTATTTAAGTTTTTTATTTTTTATTTGAAATTAGTATAACAGAAAAAGCGGCGCTCGCAGGGAGCGCCGCTGTGATGATAAAACTGCAATTATTCTGCGGGTTCAACATAGGGCTTGGAGCCGTCAATGTTGCAGATCTGAGCGAGGAATCTCTGGATACGGGTAGCATCCATGATGGATACGAAATCATCCTCATCTACATCGGCAGCGTCTAAGTCGAAGGACATGCCGGTCGGCTGGGGAAGGTTAGCCAGATATCTCTGGATGCAGAGAACGTCGTTGATGTCAACGGACTTGTCGTTGTTGACGTCGCCGGGCTTCGCGTGGTTATGATCGGGGTTGACGCAGGACGCGGTTCTGCCGTGGAAGTTGGGGCTGTCGGTGGTGTAGTTGCCATAGCAGCCTTTGCCGTAGTAAGCGTACCACTTGGAGCCGTAGCTGTCAAAACCGGTCAGCGAGTTGGGTTCGCTGCGGGTATAGTCGATGATGGAGATCAGACCGTCGCAGGTCCACTCGTCAGAAGAACCCTCGGGCAGAGTATCGGTGGTACCTGCCTCAACACCCTCGGTGTTCAGGTCGAGGATCTGACGCGCATAGTTGAAGATCTCTTTGGTGTCGTCCATACCGCCGTTGACGCCGTTGTTCCATACTACAGTAGGAGTACCGCCGTCGCTGGGGATTCTGGCAGAATAGATACGGCTCTCTTTGTCGACCAGGTGAGCCTGGTAGCCGCACCACTGAACGCCGGTGCCGTCGGGCCAGGTCTTACCGATGCCGCCCCACCAGTAGATGCAGACGTGCATATAAGGCTCGGAATCGTCGGGACCCGCAAAGGTGTTGAACTTGTTAGCCCAATCAGCGGGAGCCTGGAAATAGAGCGTCATGGTCTCGGAAAGATCGCCGCCGCAGGCTACGATCGCCTCTTCGGCATAGGGGGTGTTAGCGTCTACGGTGTAGGAACCGATCAGACCGGTATCGGGGTCGATCGGGTTGTAGGAGACAGCGCCTACAGATACAGCCGCTACAGCCGCTACCAGCATTACAGCAAGCACAATGCTAATAATTTTTTTCATGAGAAATCCTCCTAATAAGATTAGTAAACACATTATAACATATTAATATCTCAGATTACAAGTATCTTTGGTTCACAATTTCGTAAAAATTTTAAAAAAATATGAAATTTCTGTAATATTGCATAAATTCGGCAAGGAAAATATAACACTATCGACGAAGGAAAAGGAGATTTCGGTGAAAATATTTACTGACTCGCAAGGTAGGTTGTGTTGACATTATCGAATTTCGGTGTACAATGAAAACAGATTTTGATAACAGGGTGCGCTATGAAAGATTTTTTAGTGGAAAAGTTAAGAGAAAACCGCGATCTGAGCGATACAGAGCTCAAGGCGCTGATCGAGACAAACGAACATGACAAAGCGCTGATGACAGCCGCCGACGAGGTGCGGCGTGAGCGTTACGGAATCAGCGTGTATCTGCGCGGGCTGATCGAGATCAGCTCCTACTGTAAGAATAACTGTCTGTACTGCGGGCTGCGCGCCGGTAACAAGAAGGCTCAGCGGTATCGGCTGAGTAAGGACCAGATTCTATCTTGTTGTGAGGAAGGATACGCGCTGGGCTACCGTACCTTTGTGCTGCAGGGCGGTGAGGACCCGCACTTTACCGATGATTTGATCTGTGATCTCGTCAAAGAGATCAAGGAACGATATCCCGACTGCGCGGTGACGCTGTCGCTCGGCGAAAAATCGCGCGCGAGCTATGAAAAGTACTATGAAGCCGGGGCTGACCGTTATCTGCTGCGCCATGAGACCGCGGATAAGGCGCATTACGAAAAGCTGCATCCGGAGGATATGAGCGCTGAGAACCGCAAACGCTGCCTGTATGATCTCAAGGAGATCGGCTATCAGGTAGGGTCGGGGTTTATGGTCGGTTCACCGTACCAGACGACGGAGAATCTGATCGCCGACCTGCGGTTTTTGCAGGACTTGCAGCCCGATATGATCGGGATCGGTCCGTATATCACCCATAAGGATACACCGTTTGGGGATAAACAGGGCGGTTCGCTGGAGCTGAGCCTGCGGATGCTGGCGATCCTGCGGCTGATGTTTCCGTACGCGCTTTTGCCGTCGACGACGGCGCTCGGCACGATTGACCCGATGGGGCGTGAGCTGGGGCTGAAAGCGGGCGGCAATGTCGTAATGCCGAACCTTTCGCCGACCGATGTGCGGGAAAAATACGCGATCTATGACAACAAAATCTGCACCGGCGAGGAATCCGCTCAGTGCAGGCGCTGTCTGGAGATGCGCATCGAAAGCGCGGGCTACAAGGCGGTGACCGACCGCGGGGATGTGAAAAGAGGATAACGATGATAAATGAGTTTTCGAGAACAGAGCTCCTGCTGGGCGCAGAGGCGATGGAAAAACTGAAAAAAGCCCGTGTCGCGGTATTCGGCGTCGGCGGCGTCGGCGGCTATACCGTAGAGGCGCTGGCGCGCTCGGGAGTCGGAGCGCTCGACCTGATCGACAACGACCGCGTGAGCCTGACCAATATCAACCGTCAGATCATCGCGACGCATAGTACGGTGGGAGAGCTGAAGGTGGAGGCCGCGAAACGGCGCGTGCGCGATATCAACCCCCGTTGTGAGGTAAGGGCTTATCCTACTTTGTATATGCCCGAAACGGCGGATGAATTTGACTTTTCCCGGTACGACTATGTTGTCGACGCGATCGACACCGTGACGGGGAAGATCGATCTGGTCATGCGAGCCGAGGCGGCGGGTACGCCGATCATTTCGTCGATGGGCGCGGGAAATAAGCTAGACCCGACTGCTTTTGAGGTAGCGGATATCTACAAAACTTCGGTTTGTCCGCTGGCGAGAGTGATGCGCCGCGAGCTGAAAAAGCGCGGGGTGAAAAAGCTGAAGGTCGTTTACTCGAAGGAGGAGGCGATCACACCGGTTGGCGAGACCGAAGAGGACGCGCAGGGACGGAGGTCGATCCCCGGGTCGACGGCGTTTGTGCCGTCGGTCGCGGGACTGATTATCGGCGGCGAGGTTGTCAGGGATATCGTCGGAAAGGGCTGAGTGTATGTTGAAAATCAAACACTTCGGCGAGTTGACAACGGATGAACTGTATCGGATATTGCAGGTCAGGGAAGAAATCTTTGTACTGGAGCAAAAATGCTTTTATCAGGATCTCGATGATATCGACTGCGTCAGTCTGCATGTATTTGAAGAGGATAACGGCGTGATCGGCGGCTATTTGCGCGCGTATCAGAAGGATGAAAAGACCGTACAGATCGGCAGGGTGCTGATCCGTCAGCGCGGCATGGGCCGGGGTAAAAAGCTGATGGAGAACGGTATCGCCGCGGTGCGGGAGCGGATGAAGCCCGAAAAAATCTGTATCGAGGCGCAGGAGCACGCGATCGGGTTTTATGAAAAACTGGGATTCCGCGTGGCTTCGGACGTCTTTATGGACGCGGGTATTCCGCACGTCGCGATGGAGCTTGAAGGTTTTGAGAAAGCATAGGAAGGAAGCTGTTCGCGGAACGACTTTTTTGTCGTGTTTATGCAATTTTCATAATTATTTTTTTGCGGATACGATAAGGCTGTTGACAGTATTTACTTGCAGTTTGAAGCAAAATATGGTATGATACCATTAATAATGTATACCTATGCGTTTTTGAGTGAATTTGCTTTATAGGATCCCGTGTAACTTGAAAAAGGGATCGAGGGTATAACATTATAGCAAGCCTTTGAAAGGAGTTTTGCGATATGTGCGGTATTTGCGGCTTTACCGGTGAGATAGAGCAGCGTGAAGAAACCCTGCGTAAAATGACGGAGGTCATCACTCACCGCGGTCCCAATTCGGACGGCTATTTTTCGGACGACTATATCTCGATGGGTTTCCGCAGGCTCTCGATCATCGACCTCGAAAACGGCGATCAGCCGATCACCAACGAGAACGGTAATCTGGTGCTTACCTTTAACGGCGAAATCTACAACTATAAGGATCTGAAGAAGGAGCTCGAGGAGCTTGGTCACCACTTCCATACCACCTCCGACAGTGAGGTGTTGGTACACGCCTTTGAGGAGTGGGGCGAGGATATGTTTGAAAAGCTCCGCGGTATGTTCGCCTTTGCGATCTACAACAAGGAGACGAAGGCGGTCTTTTTGGCGCGCGATTTCTTCGGTATCAAACCCCTGCACTATACCCTGATCGGCGACGACCTGTGCTACGCTTCTGAGATCAAGAGTATTCTGGAGCATCCCGACTTTACCAAAAGGTTCAACGACAAGGCGCTGGACGCGTATCTTTCGTTCCAGTATGTTCCCCAGCCGATGACCTTCTTCAAGGATGTTTACTGTTTGCTGCCCGGTCACTATATGTGGTTTAAGGACGGCGTCATCGAGACTCAGCGCTACTTTGAACCGAAGTTCAGACCGAATAATGAGATGACGGAGGAAGAGGCGATCAATAAGATCGAAAAGGTCTTTGAGGACAGTGTCAACGCCCATAAGATCGCGGACGTTGAGGTCGGATGCTTCCTCAGCTCCGGCGTGGATTCATCCTATGTCGCCTCGTACTTTGAGGGTCAAAAGACCTTTACCGTCGGCTTTGATTTCGGCGAAAAATATAATGAGATTGACTGGGCAAAGTCCCTGTCGGAAAAGATTAACGTGGAGCATCACGCAAAGCTGATCTCCAGCGAGGAATTTTGGGCGGCGGTACCGAAGGTACAGTATCACATGGATCAGCCGCTGGCGGATCCCTCGTGCGTCGCGCTGTACTTTGTCACAAAGCTCGCGAGCGAGCATGTCAAGGTTGTGCTGTCGGGTGAAGGCGCCGACGAGCTGTTCGGCGGCTATACCTGTTATAACGACCCGCGCGTCTTCAAGATCTATCAGACAATTGTGCCGTACTTTCTGCGCCGCGCGATCGGCTGGATCTGCAAAAAGCTGCCCGATATCAAGGGCAGGGATTATCTGATCCGCGCGACCCATCCCTTGGAGAAGCGTTACATCGGCAACGCCTATATGTATGACGAAAAGCAGAAGCAGGCAATCTTGAAAAATCCCGAGATCGCGACCGATCCCGCGCGCATGACCAGAAGAATGTATACCCGCGCCCGCCGCTATGATGACGAGACGAAGATGCAGTATCTGGATATCAACATGTGGATGGTTGGCGATATCCTGCTCAAAGCCGACAGAATGAGTATGGCGAACTCTCTTGAGCTGCGCGTGCCTTTCCTGGACAAAGAGGTCTTCGGCGTGGCTTCTACCATTCCTACTCCGCTGAGAGTGAATAAGTTTAACACCAAGTACGCGATGCGCAAGGCGGCTCTGCGCCACCTGCCCGAAGAGGTCGCCGAGAAGCCGAAGCTCGGTTTCCCCGTACCGACCCGCGTATGGCTCAGGGATGAGCATTACTATCACGTTGTTAAGGATATGTTTACCTCGCCGACGGCTGAGAAATTCTTCAACACCGAAATGCTTCTCGAGTACCTCGACGAGCACTTTGAAGGCAAAGAGGATCACTCCCGCAAGATCTGGACGATCTATGTGTTCCTGGTATGGTATCATATCTACTTCGGCGCGGTTTCGCCCGAGGATCTCGCTCCCGCCGAAAGACCCGTGCCGCCTGAGAAGCCGGAACCTCAGCCGGAAGAGCAGGTTGACAACGAGGCAGACGAGCCGGCAGATGAGGGCGACGATGACGCCGAGGGTACAAAGATCTTTACCCCGGTGAAGGAACAGGATATCCCGCAGGAGGAAGCTCAGGCGGAAAATGCGGATCCGGCAGAAGGCGATGCGGCGGTTGAGGAAGAACCTGAGCGTGAATTTGAGGACATTTTCTCCTCTTCCGGCAATACGGCGAAACGCGTGAATATCGAGCCTGAGGAAGAGGCAAAGCCGATCTCCTTTACTGACGATATTGACCCGGAAGATTTCTTTAACAACCTCAAGAGCCAGCTCAGAGAAAACTTTGATTCGGAAGAATCCGCGAAAGATTCAGATACGAAGAAATAAAATGAAACGCCGCTCCGACGAGCGGCGTTTGGATTATCGGAACCATACTATGATTGAATTTAACGGTTTACAACATTATCAGCCGCATGAAAACGGCGCGCATGTCGCGCTCGGGTTCTTTGACGGCGTTCATCTCGGTCATCGCGCGGTGATCGGCGGTTGTGCCGACAACAGCGGAAATCTGCCGTGCGTGGTACTGACTTTTCATGAAAGCCCCGCGAAATCGCTGGGAAAAAACACGCCGGCGATGCTCAGCGATAACCGCCGCAAGGCGGAGCTGATGGCGAAGATCGGCGCGGATGAAGTGATCTTCGCGGATTTTGCTCAGATCAAAGATGAAAGTCCGCAGGAGTTTGTACAGGGCGTTTTGCGGGATAAGCTGAACGCGAAAAAGGTGTACTGCGGCTTTAACTACCGCTTCGGTAAAAACGGACGCGGCGATACCGAAACCCTCAGGACGTTGTGCGGAGACCTGGGAATCGAGGTTGAGGTTGTTGAGCCGGTCTCGGTCGGAGGTGAACAGGTGTCGTCTTCGGTGATCCGTGAGTTTATCTCCGGCGGAAAGATTGAACGAGCGAATGAGATGCTCGGCTACCGTTTTGCGGTCGGCGGCGACATCGGCACGGGAAATCATTTTGGCACGGCGATGGGCTTTCCCACGGTGAATATTCCGCTGACGGACGGGATTACGGCGCCGCGGTTCGGAGTTTATGCATCGATCATCACGGTAGACGGGACAGCGTATCGCGGCGCGACCAACATCGGTGTGCATCCGACGGTCGGCGCGAACGAGAAGCCGCTTTGCGAGACTTTTTTGCTCGATTTTCCCGGAGGCGATCTTTACGGAAAACGCGCGGTGTGTGAGCTTGCTGCGTTTATCCGGGAGGAAAAACGGTTCGGCTCGGCTGAGGAGCTGACCGAACAGGTCAAAAAGGATTGTGATACGATCCTGTCAATGAGTTTTTAATACAGTATCAACAAATCTTCACGTTGGCGATCATAGCCGAGGTAATAGGAGGGGTTTCTCCCTACGGTCGATCAATTGACGCAATCCCTCACCCGCTCCCGCGGGAGCTCCCTTTACCAAAGGGAGCCTTGGAAAAGTAACTGCTCATATTATTTATGATACTTTTTTGATAAGCAAAGGCGGCGCTTTTCAGCGTCGCCTTTCTGTGTTTATTTTTCTTTAGTCCGGTTCGCGGTTTCCGCTACGGCTTTTTCGGCTTTTGCCTTCTTTTGCGCCTCGGTTCTCGCTTCAGCCGCCGCGTAGGCTTTCGCGAAAATTTTGCGGCGTTTCGGGATAATCAGGATCATCGCGATAAAGATCACGACGGCAAGCAGCGTCAGGATCACACCGGGAAGGAAGCCCTCGGGGATGTAGGTCAGCTTGATGGTGTGGCTGCCCTTGGTGAGGGGGAATGCCAGCATCGCGCCGCCGACGGGAGTGATCTCGGTCTCGACGCCGTCGACAGTCGCTTTCCAGCCCTTGCTGTAGGAGATCGAGGTGTAGAACAGACCGTCTTCCTTGACGTCGATCGTGCCCTCGATGCAGGCGTCTTCGACCTTGGTGGCGTTCAGGGTGGACTGAGAAAGCTTTTCATAGCCCTGTTGGAACAGGCTTTCGTTCACCATCGCGCAGTAGGCGGTGAGCGTGCCGCTGGGGCTGTTGTTCATCGAGCAGTGCAGGGTGACGGTATCGCCGGAGTTGACGTTGCCGATCATCATGATGAACGGACGCTTGATATAATAACCGATCTTTTCGGTACCGTTGACGCGCAGAGATACGTTCTCGGTGTTGCCTGAGACATACGCGACCGCGACGCCGTCTTTGGTTGCGGTGTAGTTGATATCATAGCCTTCGTTGCCCGAGGAGGAGTTGTAGTTGAAGGAGCCGAAGCTCGTGCTTTCGATCTTAGCCGCGTCTGAATCCGCGGTCGAAGAGGAGGGGTTCATATAGTCGTAGATGTTGCCCTCAAGCCCTGTCGCCTGGCGGAACATCTGATTTTGGTTGTCCATCGGATTGGGAAGAGCGGTCTCGACGTTATAGGAGGACAGATCGCTGTTTACCATGAAGCCCTGCGGCAGATAATACTTGTTGCGCATCAGCTTGACGTTGCCCGACTGGTAGACAATCTCGTTGTGGGTGGAGTCGAGGTACGCGCCGTAGGGAGCGATGATATACTTGACGTTCAGCATCAGGTTGGTGAACGGTGAGCTTTCCTGGTAGGTGTAGCGATTGGACGCGACCCATCCGCAGATACCGAACTTCTCCATGTAGGAGGTGATGCTCTTGTTGGTCATCGAGTTGAACATGGAGATGCCGTCCGCGCCGATCAGCGCGTTGTCGTTGAGGGAGTGGTATTTGTTGACCTCGGTACGGGGCAGGTCGACGGTGTCTTTTTCAAGCTCTTTGACCTGCGCGACGCAGTTGAGGGTATCCTGAGCGCCCAGCGGATAGGAGGTGGCGTCGGTTACGCCGACAGTCTTGACGCCGCCTGCCGCGGAGAACAAGCCTTCTACCAGCGCGAGCACCAGCACAAGGACGGTCAGTACAACCTTGGTCATCTCGTGGTTTGCGTTCATATCCTTGGAGTAGAGCAGCAGCGCGGACGCGGCTGTCAGCAGAAGGATGATGACAGCGACAAAGATATAGAAGCCGTTTTCAGCCGGCTGATTGACAACGGAGTTGACGAGCGATCCGGAGGTGAGCACGACGATTGCCGCCGTTACCCCCAGCGCTGAGGTGCCGATCACCAGACCGAGCCGCGGGATGGTGCGGCGCAGGGAATACAGCAGAATCCATGCAGCGAGGATCAGTCCGATCAGTCCGGACATCAGCACGGGATCGGCTTTCTGATTTTCAAAGATGGGTGAGAGCTTGACGGTCTCGCCGTCGTAATAGGTGGTGGCGATACCCAGATAGACCGCGAAGCCGAGGATCGCGCCGATCACCGAGACCAGCTTGATATCGTCGATGTGCATGAACACGCGGAACGCCATGTAGATCAGCACAAAGGAATACAGGAACGAGAAGCGGTGAGGCAGCATGTTGGGGAAGTGGAAGCCGTGCCATACATAATCGAGCTGACGGACGATGAAGCTGAGCACGAAGAAGATCAGCAGTCCGCCGCAGAAAATACGCTCGCGCTTCTTGATCTTGGAGCAGAAGAAGAACAGGATGGCGAGGAAAATTGTGATGACGCCGCAGTAGATATTCGGCAGACCTTCTTTGGCGGTCGGCTGGATGAACGCGACGGAGTTCGCGATGGTTTTGCCGATGCCCTCCAGCACGCCGCCGAAATCGGCTTTTGAGCCGATGTTGATCGCGAACTGCGCCGGGAAGGTGTTATCGGACGAATGGGTGTAGCCCAACGCAAAGTAGGCGGGCAGGGTCAGCATCGCCGACATCATCAGCGCGACGATCGAGCAGCCTGCCATCTTCAAGAACTGGATGACAAGGTGTTTTAAGCCTTTGTACTCGACGATGCAGTAGCCGATCGACACAAGCAGGACGAATACACAGGTGAACAGTCCAATGTAGTAGTTGGCAAGCACCGACAGCGCCAACGCGATGACATAGAGCCTGAACCTGCCGTAGCGCAGCAGCGCGAAGGTGCCCGCGATGACCAGCGGCAGGAGCGCGATGGTATCGAGCCAGATGATGTTCCAGTAGTAGCCCATGATGAAGGCGCACAGCGCGTACAGAACGCCGAACGCGGTGATGGAGACGTCCTTGCGCTTGAACGTGATCTTGAGGAACAAGGCGTAGAAGAATCCGGCGAGTCCGATCTTGACGCAGGTGATGACATAGAGGAACTCGCGCAGCTTATCCGCGGGAACAAGCACGGAGAAGAAGTTCAGCGGGCTCGCGAGATAATAGGAGATCAGCGCGATGTAGTTGGTGCCGCCGCCGCTCTTCCATGTCCACAGCAGTGAGCCGCCGTGCTGGAGCTTGTCCTGATAGTCGACCATAAACGGATAGTACTGGTGCCACAGGTCGGTGACCAGAATCTGGTTTTTGCCGAAGGGCGAGACGCCCGAGATCCGAAACGCGACGAACATCAGCAAAAACGGAATGAAAAATGCCAGAAAAAGGTAAATCCATACTCCGTAGCGGTCCATGAAGCCCGCTTTTGCCAGAGTAGGCTGTCCGCTCGGCGCCGCGGCGGAACGTTTTTTCGCTTTTGAGGTCATAGTATTCTCCTGACTTTAAGAGATTTGACGGATACCTGAGTATCCGTTTTCATATACATACATATTTAATATAGCATTATTTGCCGCTCAGGTAAACACTTAATTCAGAAAAATTGAAAAAAATTTCGATTTTCATTTACATGGCGATAAACTATTGGTATAATACATATATATGTGTGTTTTTATGAACGACGAGGTGAGACTATGAAATTAATTGATATCATCGTTCCCTGTTATAACGAGGAGGAGGTTCTGCCCCTCTTTATCGAAGAAACCAACAAGGTGATCGCAACCCTCCCCGACTATGACTTTCGCTATATCTTTGTCAACGACGGTTCCAAGGACGGAACGCTGAGAGTGCTCAGAGAGCTTGCCGCGAAATACAGCAACGCGAAGTATATCTCCTTTTCGCGCAACTTCGGCAAGGAATCCGCGATGTACGCGGGGCTAGAGAACTCTACCGGCGACTATGTCATCGTGATGGACGCCGACCTGCAGCATCCGCCGGCGATGTTTCCGCAGATGATACAGGGCGTGGAGGAAGGCTACGACTGCTGTGCGCTGTACCGCGCGAAGCAGAAGGGAGAGAATCCCATCCGCCAGCTGATTTCCAAAATGTTCTTCGGCTTCCAGAACAAGATCTCAGACGTCAAGATGCCCGACGGCGCGGTGGACTACCGCATCATGTCGCGCCAGATGGTGGACAGTATCGTCAGACTGTGTGAGAAACAGCGCTTTTCGAAAGGGCTGTTCTGCTGGGTTGGCTACCAGACCAAGTGGATTGAGTATCAGAACGTAGAACGTACCGTCGGTACGACCAAATGGAGCTTTTGGGGATTGTTCAAGTACGCGCTGGACGGTATCACCAGCTTTTCGGTAACGCCGCTGCGCTTTATCGCGGTGCTGGGCTTTGTGATATCGGCGCTGGCGTTTATCTGGATCATCATCACCTTGATCCAGACGCTGATTATCGGCATCGACGTGCCCGGTTATGTCACGACGCTGTGCGCGGTGCTGTTCATGGGCGGTATCATCGAGATGTCTGTCGGTGTGTTGGGCGAGTATATCGGCCGGATTTATATCGAGTCGAAGGGTCGCCCGATCTATATCGCTAAAGAAACCAATCTGGAAGATAAGGATCAATAAGGATGGAAAAAATCAAAGCTTTATTCATCAAATATAAAGAGATCATCATGTATATCATCTTCGGCGTGCTGACGACGCTGGTTAACTGGGTGGTGTACACGGTGCTAATGAAGATATTCGGCAGCTCGGCAGAAAGCGAGATCATTCTTTTTACGATGCTCGGCAGGAATATCTCGATGAAGATCTTTTACATCTTCATCGCGAGCGTAGTCGCGTGGATCGCGGGTGTGATTTTTGCTTTCATCACTAACAAGATCTGGGTCTTTGAGTCAAAGTCGTGGCAGTTAGGGCTGCTGATGAAGGAGCTGTGGCTCTTTATCCTGGCGCGTTTGATTACCGGTGTGATGGAATGGTTCGGCGTTCCGCTGCTGTGGGCAATCGGCATGGATCAGGATCTGTTCGGGATCGACGGATTTTTGGCGAAGATTGTCGTCAGCGTGATTGTCGTTATTCTTAACTATGTGTTCTCAAAGCTCATCATCTTCAGAAAGAAGAAAGAGCCGCAGACAGAAACAACAGAATAATATCATCAAGGCGTGGTTTATCCGCGCCTTTCTCTTTTTCTGCTGTTGTGATTCCCGAGAACATAGTGATTTTACACAACTGAGGCACGGATTTTTCTACATCGAATGTTGAAAAACCCCTTTTTTCTGTTTTTTGCTTATGCTATACTATTCATATATGGAAACTGCACATATAAAATTCTCACTTTTCGGAGGTTGTTATGAGTTATACAGTAGGTATTGATTTAGGCGGCACCAACATCGTTGCGGGCGTTGTTGACAGCGACTGCAATATTATCGCCAAGGCGGAGTGCAAAACCAATGTTCCCCGTCCCGAGGCTGACGTATGCGATTCGATGGCGACGATCGTTAAAGAAGCGATCAAAAAGGCTAAGCTCAAAATGGATGATATCGACTACATCGGTATCGGCGTACCCGGCGCGGTCAATCCCGAGACCCGCGTGATCGAGACCTCTCCGAACCTCTTTTTCAAGAACTGGGAAATCGCGAAAATGATGGAAGAACGTCTCCATAAATATACAAAGGTAGAGAATGACGCGAACGCCGCGGCTCTAGGCGAGTTTCTCGCAGGTTCCGCTAAGGGCAGCAAGAACGCGATTGCGATCACCCTCGGCACCGGCGTCGGCGGCGGTATCGTTATCGACGGCAAGATCTACTCCGGCTCCAACTACGCGGGCGCGGAGCTGGGTCATATGGTTATCGTCAAGGACGGCAGAGAGTGCGGCTGCGGCCGTAAGGGTTGCTGGGAAGCCTATGCTTCTGCGACTGCGCTCATTAACATGACCAAGGAAGCGATCCGCAACGAGAAAGCGGAGTTCTCCTACATGCTCCACCTCGCGGACGACGATATCGACAACGTCAACGGTAAAACCGCTTTTGACGCACAGCAGGCAGGCGATAACACCGGCGCTGAGGTCATCAACCAGTACATCGGTTATCTGGCGACCGGTTTGATTAACGTCATCAATATCTTCCAGCCCGACGTTCTGTGCATCGGCGGCGGTATCGCGAACCAGGGCGAGAACCTGCTCGGACCGCTGCGCACGATCATTGAACAGGAGCGCTTTACCAAGTACAACGAGAAGCAGACGCAGGTTTGTATTGCATCCCTCGGCAACGACGCCGGTATCATCGGCGCGGCGCGTCTGTAATCTGCTATATATAAGTATATATACATATATAAAAAAATCGCAGCGTCGAAAGGCGCTGCGATTTGTTGCTATAAAGTTCTGCGAATGAAATCTTTGACGAGGGTTTGGTAGCGTTCGGTGTCGTACAGATAGCTCAGACCGTGATCCGCGTCGGGAAAGGTGTGAAGCTCGATCATGGCGGGATTGGCGCTTTGGATTTCGCGGCTCATATAAGTCGGGACAAAATCATCCGCTTCACCGTGGATGACCATGAGCGGTTTGGATGTTTTTTTGACCTCGTCAGCCGCGGTGGTTTTGCTGATGTTGAAATGACCGAAGATCAGCGCGGATAACCATATCAAAGGCCAGCATAGATCGGGATTGAGATTGATTTTTCCGCAGACGTGCTTGATGATGGCTTTCGGCGAGTTAAAGGGACAGTCGGCGACAATCCCCTTGACGTTGTCGGGTAGATCAAGTCCCGACGCCATCGTCACCGTACCGCCGCCCAGCGAGACACCGAAGACATAGATCGGAGTCTCTTTGCCGAAACGGCCGTTGGCGTAACTCAGCCAAGAGAGGACGTCATAGCGTTCGCGGATACCGAACGTGATGGTGTGACCGCCGGAGCGCCAGTGGGCGCGTTCATCGACCAGCAGGACGTTGTAGCCCTCGTCGATCAGGAACAGTCCGCAACCGGAGAAGTCGCGGATCGCCGAGCCGCGGTAGCCGTGAAAACAGATGCAGAGAGGTTTGTCGGGTTGACCGGCGTAGTAACGCGCGCTGAGCTTCAACCCGTCAAAAGATTTGGTTGCGACAAATTCGCAAGGGGTCTTGGAAAGCCGGTCAACCTGCCGCAGAGAAGTGTCGCGGTAGGGATGCCGGGTCAGCATATCAGGGCTTTCTGTTTCCGATACGCCTTTGTGCGGAGAGTAAAAGGTTTTGTGGTATACCGCGAACAATCCGATCAAAAATCCGATCAGAAGTATCGCGAGGATTATGATTGCAATCAACATAGTATCACCCGCGCTCAGTATAGCACGCGAAAATGCGCACGTCAATTGCGGTGCGCAAAAGTCATATATATAGTATATATGGAAAAACGGTGTCGGTTTATCGGACTTTATTGCGTTGATGTACAAAATGACCAACTAGATATTGTGCTTTTGAAGCTAAAAATCACCAAGAAATTGGGATTTGAAAAAAATTTAGATTTTTTATAAAAAAAGCTTGACTTTTGTGGTTTCACGCAGTATAATCTAAATGTTCGCTAATCAAGAAAGCGACCTCAAAAATCGTTGTTTTTCACAACGAAAAGAGATCATTTTCGTGATTTGTGACAAAGGACCTTGAAAATTAAACAACGAAGAAGAAACCCGTAATTACTTTGAGAGCATTTGTGGAGACACAAAGAGTACTCAAGAAATTACAGATGTAAA
>CACWTM010000035.1 GCA_902763855.1 uncultured Ruminococcus sp.
GCGGAGGGCGCAGGCAGGCTGGCGCCTGTCAAGACTGACAACGCAGTTATGCGGAATTCTCCGCAATAGATATTAAAGTGTTTTATTGCTACTTAGTATTAGATTATATCGCTTGTGACAGTGCAAACAGCCCGATGACTTCGGATGAAATCATCGGGCTGTCGTGTTATACTCACAGTGATTTTCCAAACTCACAGGCGGCTTTCAGCATGTCTTCACGCGCGTTGACTTTGCCGGCGTCGTTAACGCCGCCGCCGTTAAACACACCCGTAAAGCGCGCTTTTTCAAAACAGGCAATCCAGCCCTTCAGCCCGCCGACTGCTGTCTCGACAACCTCATCGCCTTCCTCGGCAGAGGTCGTCATCAGGTATACGTTGCGGAAGCTGTATTCCTGCGGATAGAGCGGATTCAGACGGTCGAGCAGCGTTTTGAGCTGACCGCTGAGCCCATAGTAATAGATCGGCGTGACAAAGACAAGAACGTCTGCCTTCTTGACTTTTTCCGCTATTTCGGCTACGTCATCCCTGATGACGCATTTCATCGTCTTCTGGCAGGCAAGGCAGCCTTTGCAAAAGCGGATCTCTTTTTCTTTGAGGGTAATCAGTTCTGCTTTGTTCCCTTGATCCAGCGCTCCCCGAAGCGCTTGGCGCGCGAGAATTTCGGAATTGCTTTTATTGCGGACGCTGCTTGAAATAATAAGTATGTTTTTCATGTGATCTCCCCACAATCTTTTAATATGCAAGTGTGATTGTAACGTTTTCGCTCGACAGAAGCTGTGTCAGCTCCCGCTGTGTTTTGTCGGTGATATGTCCGAGACGGGTATACTCCCAAGTGTTGGAGCCGTAGAAAACAACCATCTGATTGCCGGAATACAAAACAATATCTCCGGCGGTGGTTGTTGTCTGAACATCGTTTGTCGGAAGAGATGTGCCGAGAGAACCGACCTGCTCAAACCCGCCGTACATGGACATCGTGATCTCAAGCGTCCCATTTTGGCATAGCTCCGTCAATGCCGCTGCCGCATTGTTATCCTCCCACGCAACAGAGACAGGCGTGTCGCCGATTGTCATTTGCAGAATATGTTCTTTTCGGGACTCTTCTTCGACCTGCGGCTGTTCCTGACGAGGCGCTTCCGTTTCGGGGGGAGCGACAGTTTCTTCCGGCAGGGTTTGCAGTTGCGTCGGCGCTGACGTCGGCGGCGTTGTTTCCTGTGTTACAGTATTCGCTGAGGTTGGCGGCTCAGTAGGGCGGGAAGTTTTCTGATGATGATTGCAGGCATTGAGTAAAACGGTAAGAACGATCGTCGTTAACAATAGCACTTTCTTCATTTAGCTCGCTCCTTTTTTGGCGCTTGTACTCATTTTAGGAGGATGTTCGAAAAATAACAATCAACTTCCGCAGGATGACGCCGACTGGGAAAATGTTCAGGTGGAGTTTGACGCGGGCGACTATTACTCGCGTCTGGAACGCTGCGTCAATCAAATTCGCGAAAAAACCGATTTTGTTCCAGATATTGCGCTGGTGTTAGGCAGCGGGCTGGGCGATTACGCGGACAGCGTGAAGGTCATCGCCGAGATTCCCTACAGCGAAATCGACGGCTTTCCGGTCTCGACCGTAGCGGGTCATGACGGCACGCTGATCTTCTGCGAAATCGAAGGCAAAAAGGTCGCCGTCATGAACGGCAGAGTGCATTTTTATGAGGGATATAATATTCATGAGGTTGTCCTGCCGCTGCGTGTGATTCATCTTTTGGGCGCACAGACGGTTGTTCTCACCAACGCCTTTGACGAAGAGCTGAACACCATTGTCGAGGGCGTCGCCAAGGACAATCACATCCCCGTTAACAGGGGCGTGATGATACAGGTGACCGGTCCTCAGTATGAATCTCCGACAGAGATCAAAATGTACCGCAGTCTGGGCGCGGACACCGTCGGCATGAGCACGGTGGTGGAAACGATCGCCGCCAGACACATGGGAATGCGCGTCTGCTCCATCAGCTGTATCACGAATATGGCGGCGGGAATGCAGGAAAAGATTTCGCACGAAGAGGTGCATAACACCTCGAACGACGCGTCAAAGAGCTTTGCGATTTTGGTCAGCGGACTGCTTGCGAAAATGGAATAAAAGACAAGAAGCTCTGACGAAAAATCAGAGCTTCTTGTTTTAACAAAAGTGTTGTCTATGCTATTTACCGAAATTGAAGAAATCCATCTGCTCAAATCCCGTCGGCAGCGGTATCGTAAACATGTATATAACGGCGAAAACAAGGAATCCGAAAGCGATAAACAAAACCACGAGACGATTCGGCAGATTTTTGAATGTGCCGATGATACCGAGTAAAAACAACGTCAGCGAGTAGATGACGGTGACGAGATTATAAGAGTCGCCCTTGGTATTATCCCGCTTTCCTTCTTCCAGCAATTCCTGAGATTCATCAACCTTTGCCTGCGCCGATTCAAAATACTTTTCGGTCATACCGGGCATTTTGAAAGGATTGTCTTCGTTGTTTTTCTCCATCCACTGTATGCCCTCGGACAAGATGGCGCTGGCGCTCTCTACCTGAAAAGATTTGATTCTTTCATTGAGCTGATCGACCTTTTCCTGATTGCCGTTCTCCTTTGCCGCGTCCAGTTCATAGTAATATTCCTTCAAAACGTTCCATGTCATATAGTCGGACAGATACAGCTGCATACCCATGTTGTATTCCGAGTTACCCTGCGCCGCCATATTATTGCTCTTGGTAAAGTTGATCGACTGGATACCGTGGTGCAGTGATCCGATCCACGTCGCCGCCGCTGAAAGCAGGGTGGTAATACCCAGTAGAATCGCGACGGTGGTTTCTATCCATTTGAGGGTTTTTTCGTTTTTGATCGCATTATCCGGCGGAGCAGAGCTCGGTTTGACAGCTTTATTCTCTTCCAATTGGTTTGCTTCTTTTGCCATGTTATTGACTCCTAACTATATCTGAACCTGCAACTCGACAAAATAGTCTTATTCAGAATCCGTCTTAATGATACAATAAATCTTATTCTTTGTAAATAGACAAATTACCGCGCTGCGGGAATCGCGGCTATACGGGGGTTCCGTCTTCTTCAGGCAGCTTGCGAAAAAAGACCGCCGCAAACATCACGAACACAGGTACGGATAACAACAGCGAGAGCGGCTGAGCCTCCTGTATGCCCGCCAGACCTCTGACGTTTGAGAGGATCCACAAGGTCGGGATAAAAAACAGACCGTTTCTCAAAAGAGACAAGAGGCTTGCGCCCAATCGTCTTCCGGTACTTTGAAAGAGCATTTCAACCACCATGCACGGCGGCAACACCAGCGTTGCAAACGCCTGCAAAATCAGCGCCCTTGTGCCGATTTCGATAACAGTAGGATCGTCGCGAAACAGCGCGATCAGATCGTTCGAGAACAGGATCAATATCGCGGTAGTGATAACAATAACCCCCTCGCAAGCGAAAACCGCGAACAAGAATCCTTTGCGCAGGCGGGAGTATTGCTTCGCGCCATAGCTGAACGCTGATACAGGCTGAAAGCCCTGACCGATACCGAGAGCGATCGAAAACGAGAAAAAGATAACGCGCGAGACAATGCTCATCGCCGCAACAGCCGCGTCACCGTATACCGCGCAGCAGGTGTTCAGCATAACGGTAGTGATACTGTTCAGCGCCTGCCTAAGCAAACTCGGAAATCCTGTCGCCATGATATTGCCGAGGAGCTTCGGCGTAACAAACGCGGCGTTCGCAAAGCTGAGCTTTGACTCGGTTTTGCCTGACAGGAACATCCACAAGAGGATTCCCCAGCTGATAAGCTGGCTGAGCGCGGTGGAAAGACCCGCGCCGGCAATCCCCATATTCAGCCCGAACATCAAAATCGGATCGCCGACCATGTTCAGAACCGCGCCCGACATCAGCCCGATCATGCCCAGAAAAGCCTTGCCCTCATAGCGCAGGATATTGTTCAGCGTCAGGCAAGAACACATAAACGGCGCCGAGATCAGTATATAGGTGATATATGTCTTTGCGAAAGGAGCGATTGTTTCGGTACTGCCGAGCCAAAAGATCATCCCGTCCAAAAAGATAAAGCCAAACACACAGATGATCGCACCGCTCAGAAATGACGCGAAAAATCCGACAGAAGCATGGATCGACGCGCTCTGCTTATCCTTTCCGCCGAGTGCTCTTGACAGGATACTGCCCGCTCCCTGGCCGAACATGAAGCCGATCGCCTGGATGATCGACATAAAGCCGAAGACAATTCCGACCGCGCCGCTCGCGCTTGTGCCGAGCTGACCGACAAACGCGGTATCGACCAGGTTGTAAATATTGGTAACCAGCATAGAGATCACAGCGGGAACAGACAGACCCACCACCAGCCGCGGGATCGGCGTAAGGCTCATTTTTTCATAATGTGTCAAACGATTCTTTTCTCTCATTTTTCTCAATTCATCTTCGACCTTTTTGGGAAGCCGCTCTATCCAGCGCGCATCACGCAGATACCGGATAACCTTCTCAAAATTCAGTATTATTATACTTTAGGTTTTTCTGCTCGTCAAGACGTCCGCGGATGCCGAAAAGCACAAAACACAGGGGCTGCGAATTTGCAGTTCCTGTGTGGTGAGTTAAGGCGTAGGGATGCTCGCCTTCGTTTACGTTATAGATACCCTTGTCGATCTCATACTCTCTGACCTTGCACTTCATGTTGTTGAGGGTGAGCATGGTACCGACGTCAAAGTGATGGCGATCAGCCCGCCGTTGATGTTTTCTTGACGACATTGAAACAGTCGAGAGAATCTTTCCGGCTGTGAGCTTTCTCGGTATACTTTTCGGCGATCTTGTCAAACGAGAAAACGGTGACCAGTGAAAGTTCGCCGGCGATGATTTTGGTTTTGATTCTCTTTGTTCCCTTGACTGTGACCAGAGTATAGCAAACCCACTATAACAGAATTACAACAAAATCTGTGACATTTTGAACTTTTAGTTATTTGAATATTCCCGATCACAGCTTCGGGCGTATTATAATGTATAGAAAAACAACCCCGCAGCGCGGGGTTGCTCTATGTTCCCGGGATTTCCGGTAATGTTCTGTTTTTGTATGGCGAGGAGATTACTGGTTGATGTGATAGTTGCGGTCATAGTCCGCGCCGAAGTAGTTTGCCCAGTACTCCTGACCGTTGACCTGATAGCAGATCGCGTAGTGAAAGCCCTCACCGGTGAACTCAGCTCTGCCGATCGGAAGAGTAGCCGTCCATCTCTCGGTGCCGTTGTCGGTGGTAGCGGAATAACTCATGGCAACGTCGCTGTAGGAGTTCCAGCCGTCGGTAGTATAGCGAACAAAAACGTTCTTGTGATAAGCGTAGTTCTGAAGCAGAGCGTTAACGGTGAAGCCCATATAAGGATACTGGTAACCGTTTCTCTCGGAAATGATGGGAGCGCTGCCAATCGAGTTGCCATAGGTGTAATCGTTACCGTTGTTGTTATCCCAGTAGGTCACGCCGTCAGCAACATATTTGATACAATACTTGGTGTTGAAGCTGGTAAAAAATGCCTTCCAGATCTTGGAGCCGTCGTTCAGGGTAGTGAAGTACTCTGCTTCCTGATCGCGCCACTCTTCACCGTTCAGATAATTGTAGTGGATATAGACCTTTTGGTCAGCGGCGTTGTCTTTGGTCTGGATATAAACCTCGTAGGTGGTCATTCCGTACTTTGTAAAATAGGGACTTGCGCTGTAGAGCTTGACTTTGTCGTTTGACGCAGCGCCGGCGGTTACAGTACCTGCAACGCAAAGCATGCCGAAAAGCATAGCAACGATAAGAAAGACAGAAGCGAGTTTAGTGGTGGTTTTTCTTGTGGTTGTCATAAAAATCTCCTTAAATATGGTAGTGTTAAGCGTATTTGAAACCGCACCGTTCACGAAGAATCATGAGGGCGTTCCTTGACGCCAACTCATCATACCAGACAAAAAACTGCAATTCAATAGTTTTCAAAAACGTTAAAAAATAATCTGTTTTTTGGCTATGTAATACTAAATTATCGGGGTTTACTTGTGCATTGCGCACAGGTTTTTGCTCTCTTTTTCAAAAACAAACAGGATAAAAAATCGCCATTGGGATAAGTTTTTCCGAAGCAGATATCTCACCTGTATTTCGCAAAAGTTCTTCAACAGGCCCGTAATATAAGCGATGAATATTGACTTTTCCCGGCTTTTTGAATATAATCAAAACAGCACATAACGGCACGAAGTGTCAGACCAAAAAACATCTACAGAAGGAGAGCACTATGAACGTTAAGAAAGAGATTATCGAAAAGATCATTGACGAAACAACGGTGAAAGAAAAGATCGACGAGGTTTTCAGCGAGGTTGAGGAACAGGCGAAGGAAAAGCTGGTAAAGGAACTGGAAGACGCCGCCCGCAAAAAGCTCGAACAGCAGCTGGAAAAGAAAGCCGAACATCTCAAAGAAAAAGCCAAGAAGCGCATGCGCAAACAGCTGATCGCCACCGTCGCCGGCGTCTGCTCGGTCGCGGCTCTTCTCTATGTCGGCAAGGCTATCTACAACGCGGCTAAATGGAGATAAACAGAATATAACGCTACAAAGCCTGATGACGTCAAACGTCATCAGGCTTTTGATATATGATGGGTATTGCTGATTATTTTATCGACCGCTTCCATACGGCGACAGCATTGTTGTTGACGAGCAGGTGCTCAATGTCAATCTGCGCAGGACAGACATCTCGGCAGGAGAGTGACTTTCCGCAGCCTTTGTAAATCTTGTCGACATAGCTTTTCAGGATATCCGCCTTGTCCTTCTTCGGCAGTTCGCTGAGCACGCGCGCTGTCGGAACAAACGACGCGGCTGAGTAAAACTCTTCTCCGGGGATGAAATTCGGACAAACCTCCAGACAACAGCCGCACTGTAAGCATCGGGAGGATTCGTAGGCGATATCCTCGCCTTTTTTCGTATGACGCGCTTCTTTCTCCAGCCACAGACCGATGTTTTTCAGATTGCGGAACATTACCGAACGGTCGACGACCAGGTCGGCAATCACGGGAAACTTTTTCAGCGGTTCAAGGATAATTTTGCCGTCCCTAAAATCGCCTAATTTGGTATCGCACGCGAGACGCGGTTTGCTGTTGATTCGCATCGCGCAGGCGCCGCATTTCTTTTGCAGACAGCTGCACTCCCATTCAATTTTTGCCACAGGCTTTCCTTCGCAGTCGGTGAGCTCGGGGTTGGCGTTAAGCGTTTTGAGCAGGGTCGCAACAGTCATTTCCGTATCGTCGGTCGTATAAGCTATGATCTGGCGATAGGATGCGACGTCGCGATTTTGCCGACGGAGAATCTCTATCGTATAGTTCATCTGTTTCTCCTTTCCGGTATATCGCGCAGAGTGAGGGTGATCTCACCGCTGATAAAGCCGACAACGCTCTGCTTGCGGAAGTTTTCATCGTCGCGATCGGGATAATCGGTACGCTTATGCGCGCCGCGGCTCTCTTTGCGGTTAAGGGCAGACCGCACCATTGCAAGAGCGAGATACAAACGGTGCTTTTCCGCCTCATTCAAGTCGGGAGTAAACAAGGCGTTCAGCTCCTGCTGTGCTTTTTGCATATCGTTTTCGTTTCGCAGGATGGGGAGAGATCGGTAGAGAATCTCGCTGATCTTTTCGGCCAACATGGGAGACACCTCATTGCAGGGTATGTTCCGTTCGGACATCGCATTTTCATTTATAATGTCTTTCGCCGCTGACTCCGCCGCGACACGCCCGCCGTAGATCGCGCCGAGCAAAGAATTGCCGCCCAGTCGGTTCGCACCGTGATACTGGCACGCGCACTCGCCTGCGGCATAAAGGTGTTTGATATTGGTCTGATGGTGCTCGTCAACCCAGATACCGCCCATGAAATAATGGATGCCGGGAGAAACAGGGATCGGCTCTTTGACCGGATCGACAGTGATATAATGGATGCACTGGTCGCGCAAATCGGAAAGACGGGTTTTCCACACTCTTTTATCAATCCCTGTCATATCGAGATAAACCCGGTCTTCACAGTCGCCGCGGGCGGTAACGTTGACCATCTCGGCGGATACCACATCGCGGGGCATAAGATTTTTCAACTCGGGGTATTTTTCTTCCATGAAATACCACGGTTCGCCGTTTTTTCTGACAAACAGCCTGCCGCCCTCGCCGCGAGCTGCTTCAGAGATCAAAAGTCGTTTGCCGGAGATACCGATGGTGGTCGGATGATACTGGACAAATTCAAGATTTGCGAACTCCACACCCTGTGAGAACAGGGTCGCGGCGGCGTCCGAGGTGTTATGCGCCGAACCGGTGGTCATGCCGTCAAACAGCCCTGCCATACCGCCGCAGGCGAGGATGACAGCCCCGCCGAGGGCGGTCGGAGTATTTGTGAATCGGTCGGCGATCTGTACGCCTTGACAAATGCCGTCATCCAAAATCAACTGCACAAAACGATGGCGCGGGTAGCGTGTGATAAGCCCCTGCACCTCGTATCTTCTTACCTCGTCGATCAGCGCGGTAACGAGCATTTTTCCGGTGCTTGCCTTGACGTAAGCGGTGCGCTTTTTCTTTTGACCGCCGAAATAGCGCTGGACAATACCCTTGTCGTTATGCGAAAAGGGTACGCCGAGGCGGTCGAGCTTCAAGACGGTCTCGGGAGCGTGAGAACACAGCCCCCATACAGCGTTTTCGTCCGCAAGATACACACCGCCTTCGAGCGTGTCGGCATAGTGTTCCTCGACCGTGTCATGCTCGCCGGAAGTATCGAGAGCGGCGTTAATACCGCCCTCTGCCATAACGGACTGGGAGCGCTCGCTTTGCGCGTAGGATATCAAATTGCACGGTATATTCTGTTCGGCAAGGGTCAGTGCGGCGGATAATCCCGCAAGCCCCGCTCCGATAATATTGATACTCATATTGTGTTCCACCTGAAATAATAGACGATAAAGCCGATAATAAACAGCACCAACAGGATGGAGAGTACGAAGAGGATTTCTCCTGTCCTCGGCTTCAGACTGCGGATTCCGAAAGAGATCAGCATGGGTTTGACGTTCGTAACAACATGTACGGTGACCGAGATAACCAACAGGATATTTGCCGCCAACATAGAACCCCCGAAATACGGCAGAGTAAAGGTACCGGGCGTGGTCGACATGAAAGAAAGCATATGAAACGCGATCAGGATCATGATGGCAAATCCTGAAATTCTCCGTGCCCAGAAAAGGGTGTTTTCCTTTAAATACGGCGCGCCGGTGACCTTCCACGTTTTAATCGCTTTTGCTGTCAAAATACAGCTGAGCACCGTGTGTACCGCGATCAGAACGACCATGAACCGCGCCATGTGTTTTGTGATGATGACCGCGGCGTCAACCATAGTCAGAGCGCCCAAAAAACCATGGACGATAAACAATGCCAAGATAACCGCGGCAAGGACAGAATTGAACTTTCTCATAAGCACCTCAAAAAACAGAAACAGCCCCGACGAACTGTCGGGACTGTCCGCTTATTCAAAGTATAACAGCCTTTTCTTTTGTTTGCAACGCTTTTATTGTCTGTCCGATCAGATTCGGAAGAATCTTTCTCTACTTTTTCTCGAAAGCAATATTTTCATTCATCAAAGTTTCCGAATCACCGAGCTGTCGATCTCTTCGGTCGTCTTAAATCCGCAGCGGCCCATGACAGACACAAGTCCCTCTGTCATTCTCGTGATCTCCTCCGCGACGCCCTCTGCGCCGGTAGCGTAGGTTTTTGCGAGGATATGGCGACTGGTGCTGACGGCGTCCGCACCCAGAGCCAATGCCTTGAAAACATCCAGTCCACTCTCAAAGCCGCAGTCCGCGAAGATCTCGATCTGATCACCGACCGCACTTTTGATCTTAGGCAAAATGTAAAGCGGAGGAACGGCGCCGTCAAAAATACCGTGGTGATGGGACACGGTGATCGCCTTTGCTCCGGCGGCGACGCATTTTTGAGCGTCAATGACGCTGAGCACACCTTTGACGACAAAGGGCAGATCGCCGGCAGCTTTGACGTAGGATTCGAGCTGTTTTACCGTTTTCGGCTCCATCATATACTCGCCGACCATATCATACGCGCCGTTTCTGCCAAAAGCATGGTCAATATCCATGCCGACGCCGAAGGCGCCGTGGGACAAAGCAAACTCGATACGGTGAAAGATCAGGGATTCGTCCGCAAAGGGCTTGATGATCTCGATCGTGTTCGCGCCGGCAGCGTAAATCTGCTCCATCTCTTCATCGGTACTCATCCCCCACATATTCAACGCACCTGCTTTTCCAAAGCCCTTTGCCATCTCGGCGGGATAGCCCGGGTGTCCCTGAGCAAGGAAAGAAAACGCGGCGTTCATCACAGGTGTGGAAAACTCTTTTCCTAGGATCGTGGTTTTTGCTGTCGGCAAAACAGCGTCGATCAGCCTCTGTTCGATCGTCAAACTGTCGATATACGCGCGGGTAATCTCATTGGAATCATTTCTCTTTTCTGACATCCTTTACCTCCTGTAAAACCATGATTATTTCGGCGCGAGGGGGCTATGCGTCCGCGTCCTTCGTTTTATGTTCAGCCGCATCGGGCGATGCCGCAGGCATTTGTGTTCTTTGCGTATAGGGCTTGAAGCTCAGCTCTTCCTGCAATATAATGAGCATCGGGATTCCCAAAAGAATCGGAAACGCAGTTGAATTAATCATAATAGTGATAAACAACAGCAGGTGATCCACCTCGGGATAGACGAACAGCACTGCGGGTGTGATAAGTATCGCCTGGATCAGGGCGGCGGTAAGGATGACCGCGATATGCTTGAAGATATTTTTGATCCCTCTCAGGTCAAACGGTACGCGCGACAACTTATCCCAAAAAAGATAGAAGCAAAGCGGACCGGCAAAATTCGCGGCAAAGCCGGCGATCGACGACCACCTGAGGCTGTCACTGACAATATCGGTAATCAGGTTGCCGATTGCGAACGCAAGGCATCCCGGAATCCCGAAAAAGATTCCGTATACAGGCTCAAGCATAGAGACAGGACGGATATCGGTGAAGCCCGGAATAATTTCCATCACCTTGAAAGGGATAGAAACGATCAGATAAACCACAATCAAAAGCAATATTGTAAGCGGCATTTTCAACGGAAATTTTTTTGTTGAGCTCACGATCGCTTCACCGCCTTTCGCTTGACGTCAACGATCTCCCATAGGTTACCGAGAACGATGAACGCAGCGCCGATGACCATAAACACGTCCGGGGTAACCGGCGTTACAATCGTCGACGGCATCGTCATACCCCAGATCAGCGAGAAGATGATCTCCATAGAATAGATGATCGTAGCCGCCGCGGGAGTTGCGTTGCGCTGGGCAAAGATATTGATCGTCTGCGCAAACATCACGATAAAGTAGGCGTGTATGCACAAACTTGCGATAATCTGCGAGTTCCACTCGATCGCGGCAAAGGTCGAGGGCTGGAGAACAAACCATATCACAAAGCTGATGACGCCGACAAACGCGGCAATCAGCGCTGAGATCGAGACAGGGTCATATTGACGCGCAACCTCGTTGAGCTTGATGATGTAAACCGCTCGGACGATACAGCCGCCGATCAAAACCAGCAAGCCGGGGATGTTGAGAGAACCGATCCTGCCGAGATAGGAGACAACGATACCGACCAGTACAAAGATCGCCGAGATCCAGGTCTTTTTACCGACATTTTGTCTGCGCATCATCAGGAGGATAACAGGCAGGATCACAACCGTCATGGAAATCGTAAAAGCGCCGGTGGAAACGTCAAATTCCTTTAAGCCGTACTGATACAGGACGTTGTAGCCGCAGTTCAATACCGACAGCAGCAAACCGGTGAGGAGTATCTTTTTGCCGCTCTTTTTCACAGCCGAAGTGATCCGCCTGAAAAAACAAAAGAATAAAAGCGCGGCTCCGATCAGACTCGTGATCGCCGTCGTGGCAAACGGTACGACCGTATCGGGAATACACGCAAAGATGATGACCTCGGTCGACCACAGCAGTGTGACGCATATCAGGCAAAGATTTGCCTGCATTTTATTCAACGAGTCTCCACTCCTCTCTTTGCTTTCTATGTAACTTATCATAACAAATAATCGGGCGAATGTCTACCGATCTTTGCAATAAAATGCAAAATCAGTATATTCTTGACAACCTCCGCAACCTACCATATAATAGTGGCAACACGCGGTACACGTGTAACAGATGGGAGGGAAAGCCATGAAATATGTCAATGTCGTCAACGGTCCTCAAAACGCTTCATCTATCATCCTCGGATGCATGCGCATGCCTGCCTTATCGATGGATGACGCCGCACGGATGATCTGTACGGCTGACGAGCTGGGGATCAATTTCTATGACAACGCAACCTGCTACGGAACAAACGGCGAGGCGGAAACGCGCTTCGGCGACGCTTTCGCAAAAACAGGAATCGCGCGAGAAAGTGTCTTTATCCAAAGCAAATGCGGGATCCTGCCCGACAAGGGCGAGTTCAACTGGACAAAGGAAAATATCCTGAGCAGCGTCGACGACAGCCTGCGCAGAATGAAACTCGACTACCTTGACGCACTGCTGCTGCATCGTCCCGATCTTTTGTATGAGCCCGACCAGGTAGCAGACGCCTTTGAAATACTGGAAAAGAGCGGTAAGGTGCGATATTTCGGCGTCAGCAACGTCCCGACGATGATGCTGGAGGTGCTCAGGAAATATGTCCGTCAGCCGCTTGTCCTGAACCAGCTGCAGTTCTCTTTGGAACAGTCGCAGTTGATCGACCAGGCTTTTTACGCGAACAATCTGACCACCGAACGCTCTGTTGACCGCGATAACGGCACGCTCGATTACTGTCGCCTGCACGATATCACCGTCCAGGCGTGGTCACCCTTACAGCACGGATTCTTCAAGGGCTGTTTTGTAGACGATCCCTTGTTTCCCGAGCTGAACCGTGTTCTCGGAGAAATCGGAGAAACCTACGGCGTACCCAAAACTGCAGTCGCGATCGCGTGGATCCTCCGTCATCCGGCACATATGCAAGCGATTGTCGGCACGATGAATCCGAATCATCTGAGAGATATCTGTGAAGCGCCAAAGGCAGAGCTGACTCATAACGAATGGTACAGGTTATATCTTGCTTCAGGCAAATTCCTGCCATGAGGGATTCTGTCCATCCTAAAAACGCAAGATAAAATCGTTTAAATCGCAAAAAATAAGACTGTCAGTCATTCGACAGCCTTATTTTTGTGATTTACTTTTGGGCAGGCTCCCACTTGCATCTGACAGGAGACACAATACTGCCATCTTTCTTCATAGCCGCCATCGCCTTATCGACGACCTTGCGGTCAAGTCCGGTCAGCTCGGCGATCTTACCCGCGTTCAGCGGCACGCCTGCAGTTTTCATCGCTTCTAAAATCATTTCTTTTTCGTTCATAAAAATCCTCCTTATCGTTAATCGCCTCCGGCTCCTGCGCAAGGAACAGAAGGCGGTTTTCGCATTTTGCGGCCATAGAACCACAACACATCGCTTTATTTTCGCAGATATGCTGAGGAAACGGGAAACTCAAAATAAGTATCGGGATAGGGCTCTTCTTTTAATGTAAAGTGCCACCACTCATAGTCAAACGGCTCAAATCCGCCGCGGAGCATGGCGCGGCGGAGAATCATGCGGTTTTCGTACTGTTCATCGGTGATGCCGCGGTAATCGGGGTGAGACACCTCGCTGAACAGATCAAACGGTCCTCCCATGTCCAGCTCCTTACCGGTCGCCATGTCAAGCAGCGTCAAATCCACCGTACTTCCGCGGCTGTGACTGGACTGTTTGGCGACATATCCTCTCAAAAAAAGCTCCTGCTTTTCTAAATCGGGATAAAAATACGCCTTCATGCGGATATCCCGATCCTCTATTCCCCACAGCTGAAAATGCTTTACCGCGCTGACGGGACGATAGGCGTCGAACACTTTGAGACGATATCCCTGAACCGTCATCTCGTTGCTGACGGTTCTCAGCGCGCGTGCGGCCTCTTTCGTCAAGAGCGCGCAGGGCTCCTCGTAACCGTCGATACGGTCTCCGATGAAATTATAGGTGGAGTAGTAACGGATCTCCTGGATAATGCCGGGAACATAATCCGCCAGCAATACAAAATCCGAAGGATCGTAAACGATATCTGAGGGATGGTTTTTCATAAAATCTCTTCCTGTCATTGATAATGGATATATTTCATTACTATCATACCAAATTGTGGCGCGTTTGTCTATCACCGTACACATCATTCGTAGAATATTTTATTGACGAAAACAGGGTTTCGGGTATAATGAAAGCATAGAGATCAATTATGATAGGTGTGACGGAAAATTAAGATCAAAAAGATACTGTTTGTTATTCTTTCTGCTTTGGTATCTGCGGTTATGCTGGCGGTACTGGAGCTGAATAAAAACACAATTTGGGGCTTTGTGATCCTCCTGTGTATCACGGCGGCATTTTATATCCTGCACCGTTTCATTATCAAGCGAAAGAACAAATGGTATCTGAAGCTCGGCGTATGGTTCGGTTGGATCACACTTTTTATCGTCGTACTGTTCATCACCTGGCCTCCTGTACAGGCAGTACCTGCCGTCAGCGTGAAAAATGCCGAAAAGACGGAGATCGTATCACTTGCTCAGGGAGATCTACAGGGTGTGTACAACGCCGACAAAAGCGTAGAGGTATTCGCGGGCGTTCCCTACGCGAAGCCGCCTGTAGGCGAGCTGAGATGGAAAGAGCCGCAGGACTCCGAGCCTTGGGACGGTGTTCTGCTTGCCGATCACTTTGCCCCGATGGGAATGCAGCCGCGAAATCTGCCGATCTACTACTCGCTTGCGCAAATCATCGGCTACCATGACTACCAAATATCGCTCGATGATAACTATACGGAACCTGTCAGCGAGGACTCGCTGTACCTGAACATCCGCAAACCCGCAGGTAAGCTGAAAGGCGCACCGGTGCTGGTGTATATCCACGGCGGATCGTTGCAGACAGGTCAGCCGTGGTATGCAGATTACAGCGGCGAAGGGCTAGCCAAAGAAGGTGTAATCGTCGTCAACATGGGCTATCGGCTCGGAATCTTCGGATACTTTGCCGACGAAGAGCTTGCCGCCGAATCGCCGAACGGTACGACCGGCAATTATGGTATGCTCGACCAGATCAAGGCGCTCGAATGGGTGCGCGACAATATCGCCGCCTTCGGAGGCGATCCCGATAACGTTACCCTCGCGGGAGAATCGGCGGGCGCTGCAAGCGTGAGCGCGCTGTGCACCTCTCCCCTCGCTAAGGGACTGTTTCGTCGCGTGATACTCGAGAGCTCGACTACAGCATCCGTCAAACCGCCCCACTCCTTCCGTATGATTGATGAAGCGCTTGCGGCAGGAAAAGAAACCAAGGAAAAATACGGCTGTACTTCTATCGCTGATCTGCGTGCCATAAGCGCAGAAAAGCTGGTCAACGAAGCGTATACCCATCATCACATGACCGTAGATGGCTACGCTCTGACAGAAACGCCCTATGAATCCTACAAAAAAGGCGTGCATAACGAAGAGATGATCCTGCACGGCTACAACGAAAAAGAAAGCGCGGCGTTCATCCTATTTGATCGCGCGAATATGAAAAATTATGAGCAAAAGATCCGCGGTTATTTCGGCGAATACGCAGATGAGCTTTTGACGCTCTATCCTGCCTCTACCGACAAAGAGGCAGATGCATCCTGGGCGGAAATCTACGGGGCGGTGTTTTTTGACTATCCTCACTACTGCCTGAACCGTCTTGCTGTTGAGAACAACATCCCTGTTTATGAATATCTTTTTGCCAAAACCAACGGCAGAATCGGCAACTGGCACAGCGGCGAAGAGGTCTACTGCTACGGCAACATCCCGGATGATTCGACCCTTTATGACAGCCGCGACCGCGAGCTGAGCGCGCAGATGCTCAACTACTGGAAGAACTTTGCCGCAAACGGCAACCCGAACGCGCAAGAACTGCCCGAATGGGAACAAAACAGCGGTTCCGACACAGTGATGTACTTCGGCGATACAACAGAAATGATCAGCGAAAGAGAACACGCGCTGTTTGCGATTCTGGACAAATTTGAAGGATGGAAATAAAACTGTACCCGATGAGAAGGTGACTGTCATGCCCGAATATAAAAACGTTTTAAACAGCAAAAACCGACAGGATTTTCGTGCATGGCTGACAGAGAACGGCAAAACCGAAAGCGAATGTTGGGTCGCGCTCAAGCGCGGCAGGCCAAAGGAAGACGGTGCGTTTTACTACCTAGACGCGGTAGAAGAAGCGTTGTGCTTCGGATGGATCGACAGCACGCAGAAGGTCATCGAAGGAGTCAGGATGCAGCGGTTTTCTCCGCGGCAAAAAAACAGCCCCTGGACAGAGCTGAACAAGGAGCGCGTCCGCAGGCTTGAAAGGCTCGGAATAATGACCGACAGCGGCAGAGCGGTATTGCCGACGATGGGAAAGCGGAGCTTCAAGATACCTTCCGGCATTGAAGCGGCACTGAAACAGGCGCGTGTGTGGTCAAAGTTCAAGCGCTTTCCTCCGCTGTATCAGCGCATCCGCGCGTATAATGTACAGTTTTATCAAAACCGTAACAGAGAGATGTATGACAAGGCGCTCGCGCACCTGATCGCTGAAACAAAAAAAGAAAAAATGTACGGCGAATGGAACGATTACGGAAGATTGACAGAAAATGAACCCTAAACAATAACCGGTCAGGCGGACACTGCGTCAAGCCTGACCCACGGTTTTTGAATGAGTAAACAAATTATGAACAGAGCCAGTTTGTGACGATTTTATCGAGGTACGAGGGATCAAGGAGGCATTTGAACTGCTTGTCA